>CAJBTJ010000194.1 GCA_903958565.1 uncultured beta proteobacterium | reverse complement strand
TCTGCGTACAGAAAACCTACAGCTTTATTTCCAAGAGAAATCGGTCTAGGAAAAGTTGGATCGTAATCTTGAGGTCTTTTAGCGTTAAAGCTAACTTTTGCGTAAATATGTGAACGAGAGAGGCCGATCAGCTCCTCAAGTTGATTACGTCTGATAATGATGGGAGTAGTTTGTGTATCGCTGAGCATGGATGATCCTATAAAGTCCGTTTGGTTACTAACGAGACTTCAGAATGCCATGCTTGGCACGAGAATCTGATTTGCTTTTTGGACTTTTTCTTTAGGCAGCGTGTTGCTTAATAGGTAATACTGCAGCCCCTCTTTGCATCGCCTCAACCAAATCTGCCCAATCCTGCATCAACTTCTTTCTGGGCTCTAAATACATTGCGTGGTTATAAGACGCGCTCACCTGATCACGGGCCGCATGAGCCAGCTGCAACTCAATATGCTCGTGGTTATATCCGCGCTCGTGCAAGATCGTTGAAGCCAGCCCTCTAAACCCATGGCCTGTCATGCGCGCTTTGTAGCCCATGCGCTCAAGGGCTTTCAAAATCGTGTTGTTACTCATCGGTTTTTTGTCACTGCGATCACCCGGGAACAACCATTCGGTATGCCCAGTCAAACCCTTCAACAAACTAAGCAACTCTAAACTCTGTTTTGCCAACGGCACAATATGAGGGGTACGCATCTTCATGCGCTCGCTCGGTATATCCCAGCGGGCTGCCTCAAAATCAATCTCACTCCACTTAGCCAAGATCAGCTCACTGGTACGTACAAACGACAAAGCCATGAGCTTCATGGCCAAGCGGGTGATTGGCTTACCCTGATACACCTCGATACTACGCAACAGCCCCGGAAACTCTTTCGCATCGAGTCGGGCATAGTTCTTGCGACCCCGCGGTGTCAGAATGTCGCTAGGTCGAATATCACTCGCAGGGCTTCGGGAGGCATAACCTTGGGCTACGGCATACCTAAAGATCTGGCCAGTGGTCTCAAGCGCTCGCTTGGCAATGTCTCTTGCACCCCTGGTTTGAATCGCATTAACCAGTGCCACAAGCTCTTGAGCCTGGATCTGCGCAATCGGCCTGGCACCCAGCATCGGATAAACATCAGACTCAAGGCGCCTCACAACATAATCCACGTGTCTGGGGCTTTTGTTGGCTCGCCAGTGCGTCAACCATTTTTCAGAGATTTTTTGAAAAGAGTGCTCTTCAACGGCTTTTTTAGCGATTTTGTCTTCTTTGCGTTGAGCCATCGGGTCGACACCCTCGGCAAACAAAGTACGTGCTGCGGCATGTTTTTCTCGGGCCCGCAGCAAACTCACGTCAGGATACTTGCCGTAAGAGATCACTTTCTCTTTGTTGGCAAACCGGTAAGACCAACGCCAGAGCTTGCCACCAGCAGGCGTGAGCCACAGGTACAAGCCGTTTCCGTCTGTCAAGGCATAGGCCTTGTCGCGAGGCTTTGCTTTCTTAATCGCAATGTCTGTTAACGCCATAAAAAACGCCCCTCAAAAGCCGCTCTCTAAAAATACCCCCTTGGGTTTTTTTAAAATACCCCCTTGAATACCCTCAGGAAGTGTCGGCTTGTGTAGTATCGCTTTGGACGATAAAAGACGCAATACCCTTATTTATAGGGCTTTCATGGCATTTTTTGGATTTTATTGGATGTCTTAAAACAGCTACTTGGCGGACAGAGGGGGATTCGAACCCCCGATACGCTTTGAACGTATACACGCTTTCCAGGCGTGCGCCTTCAACCGCTCGGCCACCTGTCCGCTGTGTCATTTCTAAAGAAAAACGACAGCCCGCTATTCTAGCATCACCGGTCGAGCGACAGCATCCGCTGGACGTACCGGGCAATCGTGTCGACCTCAAGGTTTACTTTTTGCCCGGGAACAAGGTGTTTGAGTGTCGTCACCGAGATAGTGTGCGGGATCAAATTGATACTGAACTGGCAGCCCTGGGCAACATCTTCTACCCGATTCACCGTTAGGCTCACGCCGTTAAC
>CAJBTJ010000193.1 GCA_903958565.1 uncultured beta proteobacterium | reverse complement strand
CCGAACTTGGTTGTGATTGAAGTGAATGCGCCTCCTCAGGTGTTGCAGGCCAGACTCAGTGCACGCGGACGCGAAAGCGCCGACGATATCGCCAAGCGACTACAGCGCTCTGTAGAACCCTACCCAGAAGAGGTCGCGCTCCTCAAGGTTGTCAATGACCAAACTATTGGCATTGGCACTGCAAGACTGTTAGCGTGCCTACTGACGCACACCGACAGCGCACCATTAGCGACTCGCATTTTGTTCAAGAAAATTGCGGGTAACGCCCTAACGCCAGTCGAGTATCAGACAGCGATCGAAACAATTCTCGCTAACAATACGAGCGAAGCAGAGTTACAGGCCTTTCTTATCGCATGCACCTTGCAGCTGTCTGATGAGGAAATGATTGCAATCGCAAAAGCGCGTACCAAGATTCTGCCGCGCATCGACTGGGGTCGACCCATGGTGGTTGACAAACACTCTCTCGGTGGGCTACCAGGCAGCCGCGTCACAATGGTGGTGATCCCGATCGTTGCCGCACACGGCCTGTTGATCCCTAAGACATCCTCGCGTGCAATCACCTCAGCGGCTGGCACAGCGGACGCGATGGAGGTGATCGCAAAAGTAGATCTCACGCCCGCGGAACTCAAACAATGCGTAGCAAAAGCCAACGCATGTATCGCATGGAATGGAAAACTGAATCACTCGGTACTGGATGACGCGATGAATGCCATCACCCGCCCTCTCGGCCTCGATACACGCCGGTGGTCTGTCGCATCGATTCTCTCAAAGAAATACTCTGCTGGTGCAACGCATGTCGTGATTGATATTCCCTATGCGGAGGCGGGAAAAGTCAAATCAAAAGAGGACGGTGTCGCGTTAGGTCAACTGTTTGAGATGGTGGGTCGAGAGCTAGGTCTGGTCGTCAAGGCCTTCCCGACAAGTGGCGAATCTCCGATCGGACGCGGTATCGGCCCTTCTCTAGAAGTTCGCGATGTCCTGCAAGTGCTGGAACAGCATCCAGACGCCCCGAGCGATCTATTAGAAAAATCTCTTTTCTTTGCCAGCCAGATTCTGGCGATGGATCCGGCCGTCGGAACGGTGGAAAGAGGCGCAGACGTTGCGCAACAGCTGTTGCGCTCGGGTGCAGCCCGGCGCGCAATGGAAGACATCATTCAGGCGCAAGGGCCGCAAGACTGGCCAGATCTGTCTGGCATTCTTAAACACCCGGTCCATGCGACCCAAGCCGGCACCGTGCAGCAAATAGACGGTTTCGTGATCTCTGGATTGGCCCGCATGGCCGGTGCGCCCGCTGACAAATTGGCGGGCGTCGACATCGTCAAACCGGTCGGAAGCGCCGTGCAAGCCGGCGATTTACTCTACCGTATCCAGTCCTGCGATACCGTGTTGCTAAACAAAACGGTACAGTCTGCCGCGCAAGATAACGGTTTTAGAATTACCTAGACCGCTACGCGTGCCCGCTGACGATCACCGGAACTTCGGTGGCGGGCGGGGTGTTGCGGCTGCGATAGCATCTGATCAACCCATCAATCATCACCATCCCAATGCCCGGGATGTCGCCCAAGCGAACGCTTTCGAGCAAATCACGTCCTGCCGTGTGTTGCGCCCGATCCATAAAAACGAAGTCTGCGGCTCGGCCTGGCTCAATCAATCCACAGTTCAGGTTACGCATGCGTGCGGTATTTCCCGTCGCAAAGCAAAACACGAGTTCAGCAGGGATATTACCCAGACTAGAGAGCAGTGCAATCATGCGCAGGATGCCGAGAGGCTGCACGCCTGATCCAGCAGGCCCATCCGTACCCAGAATCACGCGATGCGGACACTTTAAATGAATCGCATGTTGAGCGGCCGCGATGGCGACCTTCTCATTTCCGTTATGAACAATCTCGATACCGCGCGTCGATTTCTCACAGAGTTCACAGACATGGGCCTCAGACAACGAGGTATGACCACCATTAATATGCCCGATGATGTCTGCATCGGCCTCGAGCACCACATCCTTATCAATCAATCCGGAACCAGGGATCGATGGACCACCCGTGTGTATCGTGCTTTGGATGCCATACTTGCGTGCCCAAGCCACCATTTTTTGTGCTTCTTCACCGGCCTTGACCGAACCAAGCCCTACCTCACCCAGGAGCTTAACGCCCGCGTCGGCGAGCTCTTTAAAGTCTTGCTCGATCATCCCTTTTTCAATGACGGGTGCGCCTGCAAGTACTTTGACACCCCCAGGACGAAAGTTGTCAAAGGCCCGCTGTGCCGTGATCGCCAAAGCCTTCAGACCAACGATATCCTTTGGGCGCCCCGGCAAATGCACCTCTCCAGCTGAAATCATCGTCGTCACCCCACCATTCATGGTGGATTCGATCCATCCCAACTGATTCTGCCGCGGCGTCCAATCCCCAAAGACGGGATGTACATGACTATCGATCAGTCCGGGCGACAAGCAGGTTTTTCTTGCATCAATCAGTAAATCAGGGTGTGCGGTATCACAATCTTTTTCCTTACCGACGGCCGTAATAATGCCGTCTTGCACAACCACTGTATCCGCATCGAGAATCGGCCGATCTAAGTCGCCCGAGAGCAGAAGCCCAATATTTTTAATCACAACCTTGCCAGATTTCTCTTCCGCAGCAGCCTGAGCCATACCTGTCTTCCTTAATTATTGTGATGGATCCGGCGCAATCGTCTTGAGCACCGTCGAAATAACAAAACTTTCCCATTGATCAAACGCCGCTTTAGCCTCTAGATTTTCACCAAGAAAAGCCGAGAGCGTGTAGCGGTTTGATTGATAGAAATAACCAAGCGCAGCGATCATCATGTAGAGGTCGCGCGCCCTAAACTGGCTGCTGAACACCCCTGTCTGTGCGCCAGTGACTAATACTTGATCAATGACGCCAATCGCTTTAGATGAATAGTCGCGAAAACTGCTCTGTCCGATGTGCTTGCCCTTGTGGAGGTTCTCGATATTGAGAAGCGTCACGAATTCAGGGTGATCGCGGTAATAACGCAAAATAAACTGCACAATTTTTTCTAGCGAACGCAACGGATCGAGCAAGTCGAGCTTGAGCTTAGATTCCGCAACGTTAAAACGCTTATAGGTCTCCTCAATCACTGCGACGAACAAGCCTTCCTTATTACCAAAATAGTAATAAATCATCCGGTCGTGCGACTTTGCAGCTTTGGAAATTTTGTCGACACTGCCGCCATCGAGCCCATACTGCGCAAAAATCTTGATTGCTGCCCTCAGCAGACTCGCCCGTGTCGCTTGGGCCGCTTTTTCACGCACCCCTAGTTTTCGAGGGGCGTCATCTTGAGCGGAGTCATTGAGGGGCTGAATCATCTGTAATCACTTTTACCGGGTCAAAGATCGATGCGCACATTCAAAAACAAGAAAAAAGAGTCATTGCCAGAGGGCAACAAATGTAATAAGGTACTAGTTAATGTAGTAATTGCAACATGAAATTTTGACAAAAGCTAGTGGATTCGGATGACAGACGAGACTAAAGCCAAGATCGAATGTAACGCCTGCCCAGTGTTATGCCAGATCAGTTCGGGAAAAACCGGTGCTTGTGATCGCTATGCGAATGCAGACGGGACACTCGTGCGGGTTGATCCCGTGGTCTTCTTGAACCGCAGTCTAGAAAAGAGCGGTGCCGCTACCCTTGTCCCATTTATGGGGCCGCAAAAAGTGCTGGCCTGCGGCGAAATCGAATCTTGGAATCAAGACCTCTTGCACGCCAATCAAGTGTTTGTCTCTGGTGTAGGCTCATCCACAACCTACCCCGACTACAAACCAGCCCCATTCATCGTGGGATCTCAGGTCGATGGCGTAGACATGGTAACGGTCGTGACCGAAGGGATCTTTAGTTACTGTAGCTTGAAGGTCAAGATTGACACCGATCGCTATCTAGGCCCCGAGCAAGCAAACGTTCTTTGTCGCGGAGAAGTGGTGGGCCACGTGACCACAGCAGAGTACGGTTCGCAAATGCTGTCGCTCGGTGGCGTGCATCACCTGACCGGCGGCAGTAAAAAAGAGGGTCGCATCACCATGGAGATGATGCAGTCCCTCGCGAATAAGCAATCCGTTGAGCTCGACATCGAGGGAGGATCGAACCTGATCGTGCAGGCCGGTCGAGCCCCCATCGTCAATGGCATCGAAGAGAAGCGCATGCGCGTGGGATGTGGCTCAGCAGCCATCGGGATTTTCGCGCAGCAGTTTTCCGAGCTCGCGGATGAAGTCATTGTCGTGGACGATCACATCACTGGCGTCTTGACCGAGCATCAGGCTGGTAAGTGCTTGGGGATGCGCGCTTCGGGCGTACTCATCGGCGGTCGGCGCTCGACCCCTGGACGGTATTTTCAAGTCGCCAACCCTGGCACAGGCTGGGGCGGTACAGATATCGCCGACCCCTTAAGCATCATCGAAAACTGGGATCCCGAAGTCTCTTGGCCCGGGCTCCGATTACTGATGACGTCGACAACGGGTGAGCACGCATGTTGGTACGTGCTCGACGAACAGTTACGACCGATTGAGCAAGAAATGCCTGAGACCGTGCGGGCTGTGATCGACCGTATCGGTGAAAATTGTGAGCCATCGCTTGCTTCCGTTTTGTTCCTGGGGGGTGCGGGTGGCAGCCTGCGCGCGGGCGTGACACATAATCCGATCCTGTTGACTCGAGCCATTAAGCAAGCGCTCGTCAATGTCACCTGCGGCGGTGCACCTGCTTATGTCTGGCCAGGCGGTGGCATTACGGTGATGGTTGATGTCTTGCGCATGCCAGACAACAGTTTTGGCACCGTTCCAACACCCGCCATCGTTGCGCCCATTGAGTTCAGTATGCGTGCAGAGGACTTCAAGCGTCTGGGCGGACACGTCGACTATGTCAGAGGACTAGACCAAGTTCTACGAGAAGGCGCTTGGCATGATGACGGCGCGCCACAAAACCGATTATGGGTCACGCCTCGCGAAGACACGCCATGGCCGCTTGGCATGCCGCCGATGTTGGGCTAATCAATCATGTTAAGCGCGACTGCTTTCAACCTCGGCGATGGACGCCAACACTTTCAGCATGGCCCGATCGACATCGTGGTACAGGCCGAGGGGGACACGGTCGCCGTTGCAGGCGCCCATCAAGCGGCGACAAAGCGCTTTGCCACGATTCTATCTGAGCTCGTTGAAGAGCTGCCCGTATTGCGTCAACCCATCTCCACGCAAGCGCCCTGCCCGCTTTACGGTCCCATTGCCAGAACAATGTGGGAAGCTTGCCAACGATGTCCAAGTGACTTCATTACGCCAATGGCAGCGGTGGCAGGCTCAGTTGCGCAAGAACTGATTGCTTTTTAT
>CAJBTJ010000192.1 GCA_903958565.1 uncultured beta proteobacterium | reverse complement strand
CGTTACCTTCGGTGCGGGGGCGGGTATCGTGCGCGCAGTTCAATCGCTTGATCTACAACTGGATCGTGGCGAAACGCTCGCAATCGTAGGCGAGTCAGGTTCCGGAAAGTCTGTCACGTCGCTGGCACTCATGCGCTTGGTCGAGTATGGCGGCGGAACGATTACTGAGGGCGCGATGCATTTGCATCGCCCGAACGGGGAGTCCATCGACTTACGCCACGCGAGTGATGAGGCGATGCGGTCCATGCGTGGTGCGGATCTCAGCATGATCTTCCAAGAGCCCATGACATCGCTGAACCCTGTTTTTACGGTGGGTTCACAATTGACTGAGGCGATTTTGTTGCACCAGCCTGGCGATTCATCTTCGGCTACCGAGACCGCTATTCGTATTCTGGATCAGGTGCGGATACCAGACGCAAAGGCCATGATGGGTCGTTACCCGCATGAGTTGTCGGGTGGCATGCGCCAACGCGTCATGATCGCGATGGCGTTGTCATGCAAACCATCCGTCTTAATCGCCGATGAGCCCACGACCGCTTTAGATGTCACCATACAAGCCCAGATTCTGCAGCTGATTCATTCGCTGCAGAAAGAGATGAATATGGGCGTCATTTTTATTACGCACGACATGGGTGTGGTCGCGGAAGTCGCCGATCGTGTGATGGTGATGCGGCACGGCAAGGTTGTCGAGCACAATGATGTGTATTCCTTGTTTGCGAATCCCACCCATTTATATACAAAGACGCTATTAGCTGCAGTGCCGAAGCTCGGTTCCATGCGTGGAACGCATGAACCCATGCGTTTTGATTTGCCGCTGCAAGAGGGTGACGCGGATCGTGCCCGCCCCGAGGTGCGTCATGTCAAACATAGTGAACGTTCTGCAGAGGGCGTGCACACCAGTCCTGTGATTCTGAGTGTGAAGGATCTTGTCACGCGGTTTGATATTCGCGGTGGAATTTTCTCGCGCGTTGTCAAGCGCGTGCACGCTGTCGAGCAGGTGAGTTTTGATTTGCATGAAGGCGAGACGCTATCACTTGTCGGGGAGTCTGGCTGCGGCAAGACAACCACTGGGCGCTCGTTAATTAGCTTGGCGAAGATAACGTCTGGTCAAATATTATTTGCTGGAAAGCCGATCGTGCAGTCGAGTGCGAGCTCCTTGCGCGAACTTCGTCGAAACGTGCAGTTTGTATTTCAGGATCCCTTTGCGTCGTTGAATCCACGCATGCGGATAGGCGAGTGCATCAAAGAGCCATTGATCATTCAGGGCCTAGCTCAGGGCGCCGAGGCTGATCGCCGGGTGGCGGAGCTGATGGAGCGGGTCGGCTTAGACCCCTCGACAATTAATCGTTGGCCTCATGAATTTTCTGGTGGGCAACGGCAGCGTATTTGTATCGCACGCGCGCTGTCTGTGAACCCCAAAGTTCTCATCGCAGACGAAGCGGTGTCGGCTTTGGACGTGTCGATTCGAGCCCAAATTGTTAATTTGTTAATTGATCTACAAGATGATTTAGGCATTTCTTATTTATTTATATCGCATGATATGGCGGTAGTCGAGCGAGTCAGCCACCGTGTTGCGGTGATGTATTTGGGTCAGATTGTCGAGCTCGGACCTCGCAACGCAATTTTTGAACATCCGCAACACCCCTACACACGCAAATTGATGGCGGCAGTCCCGATTGCAGACCCTAAGATGCGCCGGGCGCGCAATCTCGAACTGTCGGAAATTCCAAGCCCTGCTAGAGCGTTGAACGACCTGCCCGTTGTTGCCCCATTAGTGCAAGTGGGTGAGGGTCATTTTGTAGCGCAGCACAAGATTGGTGGTATGTACTAACGTCATAAACATAGGAGATAACAAATGGATCGCAGAAAATTTTTAGTGACATCGTCGGCTTCGGTTGCAGCCCTATCCACGCCTCAAGAGCTACGCGCTCAAGGTTCTGCTCCCGCCAAGCTGTTTCGGTGGGTACCGCATGCCGATTTGACGATCTTGGATCCCATGTTCAGCACGGTCTTCATTACAAATATTCATTCGCAGCTGGTCTTCGATACGTTGTACGGATTGGACAGTCAATACCAACCGCATCCGCAGATGGCCGCTGGGCACGTGATGGATCCATCGGGCTTGGTTTGGAAAATCATGCTACGTGATGATCTTAAATTCCATGATGGATCGCCCGTTCGTGCGGCAGATGCCGTCGCGAGCTTAAATCGCTGGGCGAAAAAGGATCTCATGGGGCGCTCCTTGATGGAGGCAACCCAGAGCCTCACCGCCCTGGACGATAAGACAATCGAATTTAAGCTAACAAAGCCATTTCCTTTATTGCTTCATGCGATTGCGCGCCCAACGGGCAGCATGGCATGCATCATGCCGGAGAAGCTTGCTCAGACGCCCGATAATGTGCAGGTGAGGGTGATGAATGGTTCTGGACCGTTTCGCTTTATTCATGATCAATGGGTTTCTGGTTCGCAGGCGGTCTATCAGCGCTTTGCCGACTATGTCCCCACCCGAGATAAGAGGAAGCCCGAATTCACCTCGGGCCCGAAGATCGTGCATATAGAGCAAGTAAAGTGGCAGATTATTCCTGATCGCGCCACATCGATCGCTGCCTTGCAGAACAATGAAGTCGATGGTGTCGAACAAGTTGACAGTGACTTTTTGCCGATACTCAAGAAAGACAAGAACATTACGCTCATTAAGCGCACATTACCTTCAATCTCGCTCATGCGGTTTAACCATTTGCATGCGCCGTTTAATAATAAATTGATGCGTCAAGCAGTTTTGGCGGCTGTGAGTCAGACTGAGTACATGATGGGGATGAATGGCCCGGACTTCCCTGAATTCTGGGATGATAAGTGTGGTGTATTTGTTCCAGGCTCGCCGATGGATAGCAAGGCGGGTATGGAAAAAGTAACCGGTAAGCGCGACTTAGTGCGCGCACGTGCGATGATCAAAGAGGCGGGCTACAAGGGTGAAACAGTTGTGATCCTTGATCCCGTTGATTACCCCGTCTTTCATACGGCAGCGCTCATGACAGTTGATCTCTTCAAGAAGCTGGGTATCAAAACTGATTTGCAGGCGATGAACTGGGGTACCTTGATGCAGCGGCGCAATAGCCAAGAGCCGCCGTCGGCGGGTGGCTGGAACGTGACGTTCACGGCGATCACGGGTTCAAATAATTTAGATCCCGCCGGCCACTTGGCACTACGAGGATCAGGACAAAAGGCCTGGTTTGGCTGGCCAACTAGCGAGCGCATTGAGCAGCTTAGGCTTGACTGGTTTAACGCGACAAGCCTTGAAGCGCAAAAGAAGATTTGTAGTGAATTGCAACTGCAGGTGTTTGAAGATGTTCCTTACGTCCCACTCGGTGCAACCTATCAAGTCTCTGCGCTGCGCAAAGGCTGGGTAGATTTTCAAGAACAAATGCCTTTGTTCTACACCTTACGCAAAGCCTAATCAGCAGGAGTCGTTCAGATGTCTACATCAAACCCCAAAATTGCCATCATGGGCTTTGCCCTTGAGGCTAATGCATTTTCTCCTGTCTCGATTCGCGAGGATTTCACTCGGTCGTGTTGGCGAGAAGGGGCAGAGATCACTGAGCTCGCGCGCCAAACGAGTAATTTGCCTGCAGAAGTGACGGGGTTCTATGCGCGCATGGATGCGCTCGGGGCCTGGACGCCTGCACCGACCATCGTGATTGGTGCGCCTCCCGGAGGTCCTGTCACACGTGAGGTGTGGGAGGAGTTTATGTCCAAACTGGATAAGAGCTTGCGTGCAGCGCTACCTGTTGATGCAGTGTTTGTCGCGAATCACGGGGCATCCAGCGCCGAGCATCTTGACGATACAGAGGGCGACATGATGGAACTCGTTCGTTCTATCGTTGGTCCGAATGTACCGATCGTTGCCACCCATGATTTGCACTGTAATGTGTCTGAACGGACGGTTGATGCGCTTGATGCACTGATTAGCTATCGCACGAACCCGCACGTCGATCAACGTGAGCGCGCGACTGAGGCTGCGGATCTCTTGAAGGAAATTTTTGGTGGCGTTAAAACGAAAAAAGCGTTTATTCGTTTGCCCATCACACCGCCTTCGGTGACCTTGCTTTCCGCTCGAGGCCCCTATGCGGACTTGATCAACATGGGGACGGCGATGATGCAAAAGCCGTCAGAGGGACCGATTGCAAACGTGTCCGTTTCAGCCGGGTTTGTGTTTTCCGACTTACCCAAATGCGGGATCACCATCTGTGTGACATCACGTGGCGATCTCGCCGCGGCACAACGTTGTGCGCTGAAAATCGCCCGTGCGGCTTGGGCGGATCGTGCGCGCTACGTACCAGACACGCTGGAAGTTCCTGCGGCCGTTGCGCGCGCCCGCGCGACCAAAGTTCCCTTATTGTTCGCCGATGTCGCGGACAATCCTGGAGGCGGCGGGCGAGGCAACACGTCTTGGATGCTCCAAGCGTTTAATGACGCAAAAATTCCTGGTGTTGTGCTCGGTGTGTTTGTGGATCCCGAATTAGCGCAGCAGTGTCATGCTGCCGGCGAGGGGAATGAGTTTGATGCCGTCTTCAACGCGACAGAGAGTCAGTTTTCAAAACGATACGCAGCGCGTGCGCGCGTGATCAAGCTCTCGGACGGTGAGGGCACCGGTCGACGAGGTGTGATTGGCGGAAAAAAATTCTCTCTAGGGCCGTCAGCGCTAATCGAGTTAGTTGGAACCGGTACGCGTGTCGTGGTCGGGACCCTGCGCAGACAGTTGTGTGAGCCAGCGATGCTGGAGATGCATGGACTCGACATCTCAACCATCCGCATCCTGATCGTCAAGAGTCGCGGCCATTATCGGGCAGGGTTTGATGAGTTCTTTTCGGAAGATCGCATCTTGGACGTGGACAGCCCTGGTCTGACCACGCCTAATCTAAAAAATGTCGACTTCAAACGTCTGCCTCGACCGGTGTGGCCCATTGATCAAGACGCTGTCTTTACCGAGCCTTCCTGGGCGCGCAATCTGTAGCGCGTCATCGAGAAGTCAGAGTGGGGTAAGGGCCGTCTTGTAGTGCGTG
>CAJBTJ010000191.1 GCA_903958565.1 uncultured beta proteobacterium | reverse complement strand
TGACTGCTTGGCGACGATCGAGTAGTCGGTCGTGATTACGGCCTGGTATGTGATGCGAAGGTCTCCGATTTCAGCTTGCGTAGGATCCTTGCCTCGGTAAAGCGTATTCGCGGAAAGTTGATAGCCCGAAGGTGCGGGCCCAAGATCTGTGACTGCTTCAAATTGATCTATTTTTTCGACGAAGCTCGGGTCTAGCGTAAAGGCACCTAACTTTATCGGACTGGCGTTAAAGACTTCTGATTGCAGGGGCATCGGAGGATTGTGATGACCTACCGGTACTTTGAACCGTTGAGAGTGTTGCGGTGTAGAGACCCAGGCTTGGGTGTAGTCGTATACTTTTTCTGTAATTTGCGATCCACCAAGCTGATTGGTGACTTTTTCGGAAACCTGCTCGACCCACTGGTACATCATCACCTCGCGCTGCAGGCGAAGGGCGTGTTTGACAGAAAACTTTGTGGCAGGATCCATTGCTGTTGCGGCGGAAGTCAGTGCTCCTGTCAGATACACCAAGCGTTGGTCATTTTTTTCATCGATCGCGGATGACGAGATCGTGACCGTAGCGCCTAGCCCGCGTTCCAGGGCATTGAGTGCTTGTACCGCGCGGTGTTCGTTCCAGACCAGGGAGGCGATCGAGGCAGGAATGAGCACCAGCCCAAGCAAGAACCCCACGAGGCTGCCCCCAATGCGGCTTAACCAGCCCGTCTTTTTGACCTCTGAGAACTGATCGGGATGAGGATTTGCCATGATGTTGCTCGCGCTTGGGGCGTTTGTTTACAACTAATTCTAGGAGTCTAGTCCAAGATTCTGCATAGGAGGCTAGTAAACTGAATCGGGTCGTTGTATCGTTTGGGACGACGTTTAATATTTTAAGGAAATCTTTATGATCCGCTCTCTTCGTCATTTGGCAAAAGTAAGCAAGCTTTCCGTGTTAACGGGGTTGTTTGCCGGCTTATCGCTTGTGAGTTCAACGGCATTCGCCCAAGCGAACTACCCGAACAAACCGATCAAGCTGATCGTAGGCTTCGCGCCTGGCGGAGGATCAGATCTTATTGCTCGCTTGGTCGCGATCAAGCTCGCGCCTGTGTTGGGTCAGCCCGTCATCGTCGAGAACAAGCCCGGTGCAGGGAGCAACTTGGCGGCTGAACTCGCACTTAAATCGCCACCAGATGGATACACGTTGTATTTATCTGCGGCGAGCTACACCGTTAACCCAAGTTTTTATAAGCTGCCATTTGACTCTGGCGTGGACATGACCCCGATTGCGCTGCTCGCGCGCGGACCTTTTATTGTCGCGACCAACAAAGATTTTCCAGCAAAGACCTTGCAGGAGTTAGTAACGCTTGCGAAGGCTAGTCCGGACAAGTACAGCTTTGCCACCTCAGGGACTGGCAGCATTACCCAGATGGCAACGGAGTACTTCAATGAGATTGCGGGGATTAAGCTCTTGCATGTGCCTTACAAAGGGACGTCGCCCGCGTTGACCGATACGGTCGCTGGTCACACGAACATTGTTTTCGGTACGGTCGCCTCGACACTACCTTTGGTTAAATCCGGTCAGCTCAAAGCGCTCGCCGTCACCACCCCGGCACGTCTCGCCGCCTTGCCTGATGTTCCCACAGTGAAGGAAGCGGGTTACCCAAAGTATGAAGTCACAAATTGGCACGGCATCATTGCTCCTAAGGGCGTACCTGTTGAAATTCAAATGAAACTGAACAAGGCCATTAACCAAGTCTTGCAAGATCCAGAAATGGAAAAAACCTTGACCAGTGATGGCTTGACTGCTGCAGCGCTGACACCCGCTGAGTTCGGTGTGGTGATTAAGAGCGAAATCGCTCGCTGGGGCGCTGTGGCCAAGAGCCGCGGTCTGTCGATCAAGTAACCCGTAGCGAAAGTTTGCACAGGAAGATCATGCTGCCTTGATAAGAGGCAGCATGATGAACGCTTCCAAGCCACCCTCTTGGGTCGGATAGGCGGAAAAAGCACCGCCGTGCTCCTCAACGATGCTTTTACACAAAGCAAGATCCTCTTTAGGGCAGGTGTAATGCCCATGGTGGACATGTACTGAAACGGCGACCGCGGTGCGTTGGCAATTGATTTGCACGTCACTTTGCGTTTGGGCGCTTTCAAGAGCAGCCTGCATCAATAGATTGAATACGCGTTGCATCGCTTTCGGATCTGCGTGAACGAGCGACGTGCCGCATCGTTTCACAGAGATTTGCACACCCTTGGCATTAAATTGTTGATAAAAATCTAGCAGACTCTCGGCCAATAGCTCTGGCAAATCAACGCGGATGGCAGCGCGTTGGATGCCGCCCTGTTTGTGCTGAGCGATTTCACGTAGTTCGGCAGCCAGCCGTTCGACAGTCAGAATCTCTGCACGAAGCTTGTCTAACAGGATTTTGTCTGAGGGTGTTCGTTGAGCGTTGCTGTCTTGAGCAAGACTCTCAAGATCAGTTCGAAGAGTTGTTGCAGCGCGTTCTAGCTTTGCGGCTGAGTAGTTCATCCATACTTGATTCGAATTCAGTGCGTTGTCCTGTGAAGATTGGTCTCTCTTTGCATTCAAGAGCGGTCCTAGCGACTTTGTAATGATTCGATTGATGACCACTCCAGCAACCGCAATTGTCAAGAGAGTCAATGCAGCGGCGAGTCGAACCGTTTTTTGATTTTCTGGGGCAACCAACCAGTCAAAGGAAAGTGAGCCGACTAGTTCAATCTGCACAAGCAAGCCGAGCGTGCCCAACAGAACCACGGTAGCCAGAAGCGTCGAGACTAGGATTTTTTGATTGATGGAAATTTTCAAAGTGAGACGAGAACACTAAAAGGTGAGGCCACGACACAAAATGTAGCGTTAGCGTCTTGTCGCGTCAATTAGAAAAAAGTAATGGTTCAGCCCTTCGACGGCCCTTATCAAGGTGCTCAAGATGGAAGTTTGCTCGGGGCGAGCTCTGACAGGGGGTAGAACCTGCTGTAAGCTAAGCGTGTACGG
>CAJBTJ010000190.1 GCA_903958565.1 uncultured beta proteobacterium | reverse complement strand
GCGCTCTATGTGGTGGCCACAACGAACCTGGCGCTTCAAGCCGAAAGTTTGCGGATCGCCCAATCGCGTTACAAGAATGGTGCGACATCGCTCCTGGATCTGAGTCAGGCGCAGTCGCAGTACGAGCAAACAAAGGCTGATATTCCTGCCATCATTGCTTCATTAAAAAAATCGCAATACGCCATGAGTTTGCTATTAGGTGAGCTACCGAACTATTACGAAGTAAATTTTGGCAAGTCCAAAGGCACGCTCACGCCGCCACGCAGCTTAGAAGTGGGAATTCCCAAGGACCTGTTGCGGCGACGTCCCGATGTCTTGCAGGCTGAATATGCAGCCGCAGCCCAGTCCGCGTTGATTGGAGTCAATGTTGCTGCGCTTTACCCCAGCTTCTCTTTGAGTGGCTATTTTGGATTTCAAAATGCGACCTTTAATAACTCACCGCAAGGCAGCTTGTTTTCTTGGGATAATCGCAACACGTCGATCTCTGGCAGCTTCATGTTTCCGCTCTTTTATCGTGGCGCGATCGTTGATCAAATCCGCGTACAGGATGCCGTGTTTCAACAGAGCGTGTTGACGTATCAAAATCAAGTGCTGTTAGCCCAAAAAGAAGTGGAGGACGCGTTGATTTCGATATCCACCACACGCAGCTCTGCTGAGGATTTAAAAAAATCAGTGATTGCGGCTCAACAAGCCGCTTCGCTTGCACTTGACCGATATAAGGCTGGTCAGAACGACTACAACACGGTGATCCTCGCGCAGCAGCAGTTACTGGCCGTTCAGAATGGTTTGGTGCAGACGACGACGAGTAATTTGCTCGGGTACGTTGCAGCCTTCAAGGCGTTGGGGGGCGGGTGGTCTGGGGATATGGCGATGCCTCAACTGCCAGCACAATTAGTACAGACCATGCAAGCGCGAACAGATTGGGGTCGTGCACTTAACGATCCCTCTGATTTGAGATTAGTGAAGTCTAGCGAGACGATCAAATGAAGATGATGATGACTAAGCCACTATACATTGCGGTAAGGGGATGCGGCGTCATGCTCGCTTGCCTTTTCTTGGCCGGTTGTAAACCAGCTGCGCAAGCGCCTGTGGCAGCGCCTGTGAAAGTGACGGTTGCAAAGCCAATACAGCAAAGTGTTCGGAGTTATGAGTTATTTGATGGAAACGTCTCGGCGTTGCTGTCTGTCGATTTAGTCGCTCGGGTGCCGGGTTATTTAACCAAGATTGAATTTGCTGACGGCGCCTTTGTCAAAAAAGATCAACGACTCTTTGTGATTGAGCAGGATCAGTATATTCAGCAGGTCAATTTAACGAACGCTGTTTTTGCCGAGGCTAAGATTGAGATCAATCGTCAAAAGGCCTTATTGAAGGATAACGCGACGTCTCAGGCGTCCGTGGATAAAGCGAATTCAGCATATCTGCAAGCGGAGGCGAACGCGAAGCTTGCTCAGTTAAATCTTGGTTATACAGAAGTGCGTGCACCCTTTGATGGATTGATGGGACGGCATTTGATCGATGTCGGGAATTATCTTGGGTCTAGTCCTCAGGGCGTCAATCTTGCGACGATCCAGAAGATCAATCCGGTCTATGTCTATTTCTCAATCAACGAGCGAGACTTGCTGAAGTTTAAGAACATGGTTGGCGGTGCTGATCAGCGTAAGTCCATGATCAATAAACTTCCTGTCGCGGTGGCATTACAAGGTGAAGAGGGCTACCCGCACACGGGGGTATTAGATTTTGCTGCCAACTTGCTCAACACCTCGACGGGTTCCTTGCAATTGCGTGCGGAGCTTCCTAACGATCGGGTGAATCTGCTGCCGGGGTTATATGCCAAGGTAAAAGTTGAGTACGGCGAACCGCGTGAAGCGATACTTGTTCCCAATGCGACGATTCAGTCGGATCAACAGGGTGACTACGTTTATCTTGTCGATGATGCGAATAAAGCGGAGCGACGTAATGTCAAGCGTGGACAACGTTTTAGCCATCTGATTGAAATTACGAGTGGTATTAAATCAAGCGACACAATCATTGTGAATGGGTTTATCAACGTCAAACCTGGGCAGGTCGTTGCTGCTGAGGCCACCACCTTAAAGCCACATTCTCGCTAGTGCGCGCAGACCGGAGTCCTCATGCTTTCTAAATTTTTCATCGAGCGACCAGTACTCGGCAATGTGATCGCATTGATCACGATGCTGATCGGCGCGGTATCGATTTTTTCATTGCCGATCGCGCAATACCCACCCATGACGCCACCGACGGTGCAGGTCACCACCATGTGGCCGGGTGCGAGTGCATCCTTGGTGCAGCGCTTGGTGGCAAGCAATATTGAGAATCAGGTCAATGGCGTAGAGAACATGCTCTACATGCAGTCTGATTCAACGAATGACGGACGCTATGCGCTGACGGTGACATTTCAAGTTGGGACGGATCCCAATATGGCTCAGGTGACGGTCCAGAACCGTGTGGCCATCGCCTTGGCGGCATTGCCTGCGGCAGTACAAAAGCAGGGCGTCACTACCAAGGTACAGTCCACAGCGATCCTGCAGTTTGTCACGTTGACTTCTAGTAATCCCGAACATGACGCGTTGTTCCTGAGTAATTTTGCAAACTTGCAGTTGCAAAACCGTTTGGCACGTATTCCAGGTGTTGCCGCTGCAAACGTGTTTGGCGTTGGGAATTACAGTATGCGTATCTGGTTAGACCCCGCTCAGTTAGCGATGCGGGGTCTATCGCCCACCGACGTATCAACCGCTATTAGCCGTCAAAACGTCATGCTTGCGGCGGGTCAGGTCGGGGCACCGCCTGTGCCGTTGGGACAAGATTTTCAACTCACCTTAAATGTAACGAGTGCGCTCGATACGCCCGAACAGTTTGAGCAGATTCTGCTTAAAGTCAACGAACAAGGTGAGACCACGCGCCTGAGGGACGTCGCACGCGTCGAAATGGGCAGCCAGAACTACAGTCAGTTTTTCCGTCTGGACGAAAAGCCTGCCGGAGGGATTGCGATCTATCAACAACCTTCGGCCAATGCGATCGATGTGGCGAAGGCAGTGAAAGCTGAGCTTGAGACTATATCTAAAACTTTTCCAAAAGAAATCAAATGGGAAATACCCTTTGATACCACCATGTTTGTATCAGCATCCATCAAAGAGGTGTATCACACGCTCTTTGAGGCGGGCATTCTTGTTCTGCTGGTGATCATGCTGTTTTTGCAAGACTGGCGTGCGACGCTTGTGCCTGCCACAACCGTGCCTGTCACGATTATCGGTGCGTTTGCGTGCATGGCTGGTATGGGCTTTTCTATTAATTTGTTGACACTCTTTGCAATCGTTCTCTGTATCGGTATTGTGGTGGATGATGCAATTGTGGTGGTGGAGGGCGTCGCTAAAAAGGTAGAGCATGGGGAGACGCCACGGCAGGCTGCTATTAATGCGATGAATGAGCTGCTCGGGCCGATTATTGGTATTACGTTGGTGTTGATGGCCGTGTTCTTGCCCGCATCGTTTATTGCCGGGATCACAGGCCAAATGTATCGGCAGTTTGCGCTGGTTATTGCCGCGACAGCGCTCATCAGTGGTATTAACGCTGTGACGCTTAAGCCCACCCAGGCCGCGCAGTTCATCACCCCTAAAGAACCGAATGCAAAGAAAAATTGGTTTTTTGCCAAGTTTGATTATTACTTTGAAAAAATTTCAACTTGGTACGCCGGTTTAATGCATGTGTTGATGGCCCATCGCAAGATCACCTCACTCGTGGGTGGGTTGCTCATCGTCGCGGCGATCGTTGGTCTGATTCGTTTGCCGACAGGTTTCATTCCCAACGAAGATCAAGGGTATCTAGTGGTATCGGTGCAGTTGCCAGATGCTTCTGCACTTGAGCGTACCCAGGCGGGGATGGCCTTGGTGGTCAAGCAGCTTGAGAAGGTTCCTGGTGTAGATCGCGTCGTGTCGATTGGGGGCGTCAATGCGCTGAGCAATAACAGTTCACAATCGAACACTGGCGTCATGTATGTGATCTTGAAGTCCTGGGAGGACCGTGGAAAGGCCAAAGGGCAAGACTTAAAGTCGATTTATATGGGGATGACGCTGGCATTAAAGAGCGTACAAGAAGTGACAGCCCAAGTGCTACTTCCCCCCGCAATTCCAGGGTTGGGACTATCTGGCGGTTTTCAAATGCAGTTGCTTTTGACTGATGGCAGTAATAACTTCAAAACGCTTGAGACGGTAACCGAACAGTTTCTTGAGGCCGCGCGCATGTTACCTGAAATACAGGTCATTTTTACACCGTTCCGCAATAATGTTCCTCAGTTGAAATTAACGTTTAATGCGACAAGAGCAGAAACGCTCGGTGT
>CAJBTJ010000189.1 GCA_903958565.1 uncultured beta proteobacterium | reverse complement strand
TCATCAAGGCTATTAATGATTGCATTGGTGTACATCGAGTTTGCCGTTGGCTTTTTAGGCAGGTCGCCGCCGTTGGCTAAGATGTCAATCGATGATTGCCACTTGGCATCCGTCATGAGGCCAAATCGCTCAGCGTAATCAGGGGTGTTGTACAGATCGTAGATCATGCGTAGTTTGCGTGATTCGAGCTTGAGGTCGCGGTCCGGAGAGACTGCAACAATCTCTTTCATTGCTGTTTCAACGTTTCCATGCGTCCAGATCAAGCTCTTGATCGTCGCACGCACAAAACGTTTGACAAGGTCTGGATTCTTTTTCAATAGCGCATCACTTGTGTAAATCACAGTTCCATAAAACTGAACGCCGTAGTCACGCACCGGCATCACATTGACGGGGAAACCTCGTCCTTCAAGGGTGAGCGCTTGACCAAACGAATAGCCAAAAAGCCCGTCGACTTGTCCAGCCGCCAACATTTGTACTTCGGCACCGCGCGCAACGGTAACGAACTCAATGTCTTTGCGGGTCAGGCCTCCTGCGGTGAGCACCGGTTCAATGAGACCAATCACGTTTGCCTGAAACCATGCCAGTTTCATGCCTTTCATTTTCTCTGGTGAAGTGATGCCAGCCTTCTTATGCGTAATGACAGAAAATGGATTGTCTGGTTGATCAGCCATCACCGCAATGATCGGTAAGCCACTACCTTTTGCTTTGACGAACGCATCCGCATTCGTTACACCAAACTGCTCACGTCCTGTTGCAATAAACACTTCGTTTTGTTGTCCAGCTGAAGGGGGACGAATTTCGAGATCGATACCTTCCTCTTTATAGAAGCCTTGAGCACGACCACCAAAGTATTGCGCGTGCATACCCCACGGCGTGAAGTTGATGCGCAAGACCACTTTATCTAAGGCTTGAGCTTGTTGTGCAAGTGAAGGCGCAGGCGCGACGCATAGCAAAGCAAAAGCAACAAGTGATACGTTTCGCAGCATGGACCAAGTAGGTCCGAGTGTTGTGAGCCTCATGATATTTTCCTTAAACGTGCGAAGTGGAGTCGTTTAGGCCGGTGCGCCACGACATGCGCGCCTCGATCCAAGACATGAAGTTAAAAAACAAAGTGCCGATCACCGCAAGAGAGATAATCGCAGCAAACGAGCGTGCCGTATTGAAATTAAAGCTTCCAGACAAGACCAAATAACCGAGTCCGTTTGAGGCCGCAAGCCATTCGGCCACAATTGCGCCTAGCACCGCGAGCGTGGTGGCAATGCGCAGGCCCGCAAAGATATAGGGAATGGCGTAGGGCAGGCGAAGTCTAAACAGCATCTGCCGTTCGTTGGCGGCAACAGAACGAAAAACATCTGCGAGGCCGCGATCTACCTCTTTGAAACCTGCCATCGTGTTGATCACAATCGGGAAGAAAGCGATCGACATCACCACCGCGATCTTTGAACCAGTACCCGCCCCAATCCATACAAGAATGAGCGGTGCGATTGCAATCTTTGGCACGCTTTGAAGACCAACAAATATGGGCATGATCAAACGCTCGATCAGTGGATAGCGAATCATCAGTGCTGAGACTGCTAAGGCGAACACAACTGCGGTGACATACCCCGAGACAATCGCCCATACCGTTGCGAGGGAGTGCATTTGAATGAGCGCCCACTCATCGACAAATAATGCTGCGATTTCTGTGGGTGCGGGCAAGAGAAAATTTGGCACTTCAAAGAACCGCACTCCGGTTTCCCAAAGCAAAATCAGCACGGCAATCAGAATGCCTGAGCTCCAGCTTTGCGCAAAACGGCCTAAAGCAGCCATGCTTTCTTCCTAAGTAGATGTCACCAAGCTAAGATAGTAGCCAGTCGCCCTTGGTGTCAACGCATTTGATAGCTATATATAGAGGAATCCCTATGGCCCGCCATATTGTTTGCCTGAGTTATGACTTTGATGTGCAGTCAGGTTTTATTTCCCGAGGGCTTACGTCGCCCACGCCGCTGTCGCGCGGGGAGTTTGGTGTAGTGGGATCAAAAAGAATCCTGTCCTTGCTAGCGTCGCACAGCATTCCAAGCACATGGTTCGTTCCTGGCTTCACCATTGAGACCTATCCCGAGGCCTGTGAAGCAGTCGTCAAAGGCGGTCACGAGATCGGACACCACAGCTGGGCACACATCTCACCAGCGAGCCAAACACTGGAAGAGGAGGAGGCTGATATGGTCCGTGCCAGCGAGGCGATTGTGCGTCTCACGGGCACGCGGGCC
>CAJBTJ010000188.1 GCA_903958565.1 uncultured beta proteobacterium | reverse complement strand
GTCAAACAGCGACGCCAATGTCGGCATGGGGCCCGGCACCGCAACATCTAAACCACGAGAATCTTCCAACAGCGCTTTGCGTGCCACACCATCCATCAGCGACAGCGTCTTGACCGGCACATCCACTGCGCTCGTCAACCCCGCTAACAACCGCTCAAACGCTTCGCGCCAACTCGCGACGCTCGATTCAGCAAATAAATCAGCGTCGTACTCGAACATCCCTTCCAGCGCACCACTTGCGCTGACGCTCAACGCTAAGTTCAGATCCAGTTTGGCGCGCGGTAGCGTCACGGACTCAAAACTACACGTCAACTCTCCTAGCTTGAGTTCGACTTGTTCCTGACTCTGAAATGCCAACATCGCCTGAAACACCGGCGTGTGTGACAACGATCGCACCACATCTAGACTCTCAACCAAGCGATCAAATGGTAAATCCTGATCAATCAAGGCTTCTTCAACACTCACTCGCGTGCGGCGAATTAACTCCTTGATTGTGCAAGGTCCACTGAGCGATATAGGCAACGCCAAGGTATTGACTAAAAAGCCAATGAGCCCCTCTGTCTCTACACGACTGCGACCCGCCACAGGAGAACCAATCACCACCTCGTCCTGACCCGCCAAGCGACTCAAAGTCGCTCCATAGCCTGCCAACACGACCGTAAATAGCGTTGTGCTCTCGCGCCGCGCCAGCGCCTCAAGTGCTTGCACCACAGCCGGCTCAACACGCACAGACATATAAGCGGCTCGACGCATCCGCTCCGGATCACGCGAATAATCTAACGGCAACGTCAAACTTTCAGGAGCGTTAGCCAGTCGCGCTTTCGCTCGAGCAACCTTTGCCTCTAGTCCTTGCTCCAGACTTGCCTGCTGCCACGCGGCCCAATCACAATACTGAATTGGCAACGGCGTCCACTCTGGCTCAGTGCCTGCGCAATACGCACTGTAGCCCTGCATCAGCTCACGCGTGAGAACCGCCATCGATACTCCATCACCCGCCTGATGATGCATGGTCAACATAAACACAGATTCTTGGCGACCCAACATCACAACGCCGGCACGAAGCGACAGATCCTTCGCTAAATCGAAAGGTTTGCCCGTCTCCTGTGTGATCAGCTCACGCAATTGGCGTTCACGCTCTAAGCGGGAATCTATCCCACTCAGATCCGTGACCGTCATGAGTGTCGCGGCTTCGGGCGCAGGGAGCAGATAGCCCTCTGCATCACCTAGACCATCCTCAATAATCACCGTGCGTAAAGGCTCATGTCGCGTGATAATCGCTGCGAGCGTTTGAGATAGCGCTGCAATATTTAGACGCCCCTCTAATCTGAGCGCCATGGGGATGTTGTAAACCGGCGAGGGACCTTCTAAGCGATCCAAAGTCCAGAGTCGCTGCTGGCCATAAGACAACAACAACTTATCACCCTCAAGCCTACCTGCCCCAGGTAACAACGCCGGCCCCTGATCGGACTCGAGCTCATCGAGCTGAACCGCAAGCGCCTCTGGGGTTGGATGAGCAAACAAAGCACGAAGCGGCAAATCAGCGCCCGTTTCATGTCTTACGCGAGCGATCAGTCGCATCGCTAGCAGCGAATGACCCCCAATTTCAAAGAAGTTATCATCCAGACCGACTGCATCGGTACTTGTGAGCTCAGCAAACAAACGACAAATCACTGCTTGCGTCCCGGTAACGGGAGCACGATAGGCATGTCCGCTCGTCAACAACTCCGGCTTGGGTAAGGCGCGGTGATCAAGCTTGCCATTTGGGGTCAGAGGTAAGCTCTCAAGCCAAACATAACCCGCGGGCAACATATAGTCAGGCAAGCGCGATTCAATTTTCGCGCGCAATACTGCAGAAGATGGGACTGCAAAGCCCTTTTGCGGTACTAAGTAGGCAATGAGCCGATGTTCGTCTAAATGCGGAAGCGCAATGACGGTTGCCTGTGAAAGCGCCTCGGAAAAAGCATCTAATAACGCGGCTTCGATCTCACCGAGTTCGATACGATAGCCGCGAATTTTTATTTGATCATCAACCCGACCAATAAATTCTATAGAACCATCAGCCCGTCTTCGCGCTAAGTCACCGGTACGATACATCCTCTCGCCAGATAGCCCGAAGGGGCACGCCAAGAAGCGTTCGGCTGTCATGCCAGAGCGGCCGAGATAACCTCGCGCCAGCCCAACTCCCGCGATATAGAGCTCCCCGGTCACACCGCTCGGAACAAGTTCGAGACTTTGATCAAGCAAATATACTTGTACGTTAGCAAGTGGGAAACCAATCGGAACGAGCGGATCAGCGCCTTTCTTCTTATAGCGCTCACTATCAAGGGGCACACTCATCGTCGCGCACACTGTCGTTTCAGTCGGACCGTAGGCGTTAATCATGACGCGGTCTTGCGCGAATCTTGCGACAATGCTGGGCGGACACTGTTCCCCACCAACAACGATACACCGCACGGTAGAAAATCTTGAATGCGCAGGAATGAGTTGCAGTACGTTAGGCACACACATAAAGTGCGTAATGCGCCTACGATCACACAACTGCGCAAAATCGGGACCCACAAGAGCAGACTCGGCAACGCTAAGAAGCTCGATCGACGCCCCAGCGACTAAGGCCATCCCGATTTCAGCAGAAGCCACGTCGAACGCCGGTCGCGCAACCTGAAGACAGCGATCTCCGAGTCTAATGTCCAACTGTCGCTGATGCTCTAACACCATCTGAGCCTGAGAGCGTCTTGAAACCCCAACACCTTTTGGCCTACCGGTC
>CAJBTJ010000187.1 GCA_903958565.1 uncultured beta proteobacterium | reverse complement strand
TTGTTTCTAAATCATTTGGTGTTATATGTGTTGTATTAAATATAATAAACTCATTCTTAATTGTTTTATCTATTATCGGAGTCAACAATGTCTGGCCCAGCAACAAAACCTACTGTTCATGGATTTTTTGATCCAGCCACCTGGACTGTGACCTACGTGGTCTATGACGGCCCTGGATCGGCCTGCGCGATTATCGACTCCGTGTTGGATTACGACCTCAAGTCGGGTCGGACCCAGCACACCTCGGCCGATAAGGTGATTGCGTTCGTGCGGGAACATCAATTGAAAGTGGAGTGGATTCTAGAGACCCATGCGCATGCAGATCATTTGTCTGCAGCCCCTTATTTAAAAGAGAAATTGGGGGGCAAGCTGGCAATAGGTTCACGCATTACAGCGGTGCAAAAAGTGTTTGCAGAAATTTTCAACCTTGAGCCAGATTTCAAACAGGATGGCACGCAGTTCGATCATCTGTTTACAGAAGATGAAGCGATCAAGGTGGGGACGCTCACCGGACGAGCCTTGTTTGTCCCTGGCCATACTCCTGCGTGTATGGCCTACCAGTTCGGTGATGCGGTGTTTGTTGGAGACACGTTGTTCATGCCGGATGTGGGTTCAGCGCGCTGCGATTTTCCGGGTGGCGACGCCAGAATGCTTTACGAATCGAGCAAAAAGATTTTAAGTTTGCCAGCCGAGACGCGACTATTTATGTGTCACGACTATCCGCCAAACGATCGGTCGATTCGTTTTGAAACGACAGTCGCTGCGCAACGGGCGCACAACATACATTTACATGACGGCGTCACCCAAGAGCAGTTCGTTGCCATGCGAACCAAGCGTGATGCCACACTCGAGATGCCCGTTCTGATTCTTCCGGCAGTGCAAATCAATATTCGTGCGGGAAATTTTCCGCCACCTGAGCCCAATGGGAAATCCTATCTCAAGATTCCCCTGAACGCGTTGTAAAACTTACTCATTCAAAAAAAGGATCTACGTCATGAAAAGCAACGTTGGTGGTATCGATCGCATTGTGCGCGTCGCGGTTGGCTTGGCGTTGATCGCTTTGGCGGCTACGGGCACAGTCGGTGTTTGGGGCTGGATCGGCGTCGTGCCGTTGGCGACAGGTCTGTTTCGCTTTTGTCCGTTGTATCCGTTGATCGGCGTGAATTCCTGTGGCTCGGGTGCAGGTAAAAGCTGCGGCGGTTTCTGCAAAAAATAAATTGTTCGATTGTTAAGGTTGTTTAAAACTGATCGGGACGATCACCGTCGCACTGATGGCGCTTTGCCCCCGCATGCCAGGAACGAAGCGCCATTGCGTGACCGCTTGTATGGCCGCCTGATCTAGTCGATCGTAGCCGCTGCTTTGATGTAGTGTCACTGACGTGGCGTTCCCTTCTGGATTAACGCTGACAAGCAAGAACACGGTGCCAGTTTCACGATTGCGTTTTGATAGCGCTGGGTACAGGGGGGCGGGGTTGTGTAGGTACGCTGGATCCAAGCGAGGAGACGTAGTGATGAATTCAGATGTCTTACTCGAACTTCCAACGGTCTCCAGACGAGAGTTCGCACCAGGCGACGCTGCCGCCGCGGCAGGGGTTTTGTTTGTCTGCGCTGGGGCTATCCTCGACGCAGGTGTGGGTGGAGACGGTGTCGTTTGAGTTGGTGCAGGGGCCGGCTCTGCATTCTGGCTGGGTGTTGGCGTTGTGACCGTTTGTGCCGGAATAATCTCGAGCGGAGTCGAGTGTCTCTCTTCGGTTGAGATGTCAGGTGAGTCGTTTGGCAGGCTCGTGGCCGGTTGAGGGGCAACGACGGTCGAAGTGGCTGGAGTTTCGGTAGGGGGCGTGGGATCGGGGTATACAGCCTCTGAGAGTTCGCTCGTACCCGACAAGTCAACCACAATCATGTCTAGCGCTTCGGGAGAGGAGGCGTGCGGAGCGCTTGCTAACAAGTCCAGACGCAAGAGCACGAGGGCCAGTACGAGGGCGTGAACCAAAATGATCAACGCGGCGCGCCAACCATAGCGTTGCTTGGGCGTTATATGAGTAAACCTTACCGGCGCGTAGATCCCCGTTGCATCGTTAGCAAGCAAAGTGGAGTCCGTGGCAGCGGTAGGGGTTGAGGTGTTGTCTGGCATCGTTCTTTTTTACCTGCCGTGCAGTGTAGAGCGTTTAGGCCGTCTTCAGATAAAATTTGCAGTATTCACATTGAACAATCTATTTTAGGAAAAAAAATGAAAAAGCTGTCGAGTGTTGTCTGCATGGTTGTTAGCGTCTTGTTTTTTCAGACCGCGATCGCACAAAGCCCAGCGAATACGGGGCTTGCTTTCGAGACGCCTTGGGTGCGTGCCAGTGCTCCGGGCCAAAAAAATGGTGCGGGCTACGTGCAGATACAGAATAAAAGTAGTCACACAGATCGTTTGATTTCAGCGACAACGGAAAATATTGGGCGCGTGGAGTTGCACACAATTATTAATGAGAATGGTGTGGCCAAGATGCGGCAAGTGCAGGGTATTGAAGTGCCGGCAGGGAGTGGGGCGACGCTCGCGCCCGGTGGATTTCACATCATGTTTATGGGCTTGACCGAGCCGTTTAAGGCGGGTGAGGTGGTTCCTGTCACGCTACGCTTTGAGAAAGCGGGTGAGGTCAAGATCAACTTTGAGATCAAGCCGGCGACCTATAACCCTCCTGTCGCAGGGCAAAACGCTGCGCACAAGCATTAGATACGAAGGCCTCTATGTTCGGCGTGACAGATTACGGCTCTTTCGTTGTTGCCTTCACAATCTTCTTGTTGATTCCTGGACCAGGCAATTTGGCCTTGGTCAGTTCGACGAGCAAAGGTGGCATTGCGGGTGGTTTAGGTGCCACCATGGGTGTGATCCTCGGAGATCAAGTGCTGTTGTGGCTTGCGGTTGCGGGCGTCGCTGCGATTTTGATGGCGTATCCGACTGCCTTCGAGGCTGTGCAGTGGCTTGGCGCAATATACCTGGGTTGGTTGGGTATACGCATGGTATTAGCTAAGCCAGGTGCTGCCCCTATCTTGAATATCAAGCCGCATCACTATTTGCGTCAGGCATTGCTGATCACGGTGCTCAACCCTAAAGCCA
Organism: uncultured beta proteobacterium; assembly: GCA_903958565.1. GTDB lineage: Bacteria > Pseudomonadota > Gammaproteobacteria > Burkholderiales > Burkholderiaceae_B > Zwartia. The sequence continues at coordinate 6,846 of CAJBTJ010000187.1, read as the reverse complement.
TTGTGTTTTATATGGCCTTCTTTCCCTTATTTGTGGATCCGGTCCATCACAGAGGGCTGATCACCTTTGCGTTTCTAGCGGGAACGATCGCTCTGTTGACCTTCCTATATGGATTAGGTGCGACCTTATTGACATTTTTTATGGCTGAGCGGTTGCGGACCAACCCCAACGTGGGTTATTGGCTCGAGAAAACAGCCGGCCTGTGCCTGATTGGTTTCGGCATCAGACTGGCATTCTCTCGTTGACTCGCGTTATTTGGTTTGCTCCGCGACCATGTGTGTGTGTGCTGTCTTAAGCAGAATACAAGGCACGTTCTTCTCTACACCGAGATCGATCATCGCACCGAGGATATGTTCGTGTTCAGTTCGATTGCCTTGAACCAGATCGCGCAACATGGAGGCTGCAAAACTCGAGCCAACTTTCGTCAACATCTCTAAGGCTTTTTGTTGAGCGCTCGCTTTAGTCGGAAAGCCGTGCGCTTGTGCAATCGCGCAGGACTCTGCATAAAAAGCGGTCATCACTTCCTTGCCCCAAGGGGCGGCCGCGATCTTTCCGACGTGACCACGGCATAAGGTGGTCATGCCAGCGAGCGTGGCCAGAAAAACCCACTTGTCCCAGAGCGATTGTTCGATGTTTTCGCTATAAGACTTGTCAAACGAGGCTTTTTCACAGAGTGCGAAAAATTCGCGCGCTAAAGGCTCGTGTGCAGCAGAGCGATGACCCACGGTAAGTGCATGCAGTTCAGTCAGTTGTTTGACTGCACCCGTTGCAGCGATTGTTGCAGCAATGTGGGCGACGCCACCCATCACGCGATCTCGACCAAATTTTTCGTCTAGACGCTTGATATGGCGCATGCCATTTAAAAAGGGCAGCAATACACCTTTGCTACTGGCTCCGCTAATGGAATCCAGCGCATCGTCAAAATCAAAGGCCTTTGGTGCCAGAATGATCAAGTCATAGTCGGGTTTTAACTGCTCACGGGTCACAGACTTGGGCTGAATGGTAAATGATTCTTTAGGAGTCTCAATCGTAAGTCCCTCCGCCTGAATCTTTGCGTGACGTGCATCCCGCAAAAGGTATGTCACATCCGCGCCGGCCTGAATGAGACGCGCCCCGAAATAGCCGCCTACCCCACCAGCCCCAAGAATCAGTATCTTCATTTGTGTCTCCATGTTGCCGCTCATCTTATCGTGTTTTGCGGTTAGAGTGACGGTTGTTTAAGAACTCTGAAATAGCACCGCGTCCGGAACCTATGCTGGCAGCCCTCTCGAAAATCGTACAGTCCTCACGTATCCCTTTTCAGGTTCGTAGCTTTCGCTATCAGTGGCCCGCAGATCTCTGCGCTTCCTGGGCCTTTGAAATGGAGATTTTGGTTCTAGGTTGGTATGTGCTGGTGGAATCGAATTCAGTGCTCATGCTGGTGGTGTACGGTGCGTTGCAATACAGTGGTTCTTTGATCAGCCCATTTTTTGGTATCGCCGGCGACCGGTTCGGCTATCGAAACCTTTTTATGCTGACGCGTGGTCTGTACGGATTTCTCGCGCTGTTGATTGCTTTCTTGGGTCTGTTTGATGTGTTGTCGCCCACCTTAGTGATCGTGCTCGCCTCGATCGTCGGTGTTGTGCGACCCTCAGACATGATGATGCGATATGCGTTGATTGGTCAGACACAACCCGCTGATCAGATCACTGCAGCGCTTGGTCTGTCACGCATGACCTCGGACTCCGCGCGCATTGCCGGTGCACTGGCGGGCGCAAGCGTTTTTGCCCAATTCGGATTAGTCGCTGCGTATGTTGTGATTACGATTCTCTACATCATGAGTTTTATTTTTTCACGCGGCGTAGCGGGGCGCAGCCAGCACGCAGGGCATCCCTCGGCGGTTTCACCAATACGTGATTTAAAAGAGGCCTTCGTCTATGCCTGGGGTAAGCCAGAGTTGCTTGGGCCCATTGCGATTGCATTCTTGATTAATCTCCTCGCCTTTCCGTTCTCGCTCGGCTTGTTGCCCTATATCGCAAGAACGATCTATGAGGTGAATCAGACAGGCCTTGGCCTGCTCAGTGCCAGTTTCTCTGTAGGTGCGTTACTGGGATCGCTGGTATTGGGCACCAATGTTTTTTCACTGGGCACGGCGCGCGCGATGCTTATCGCAGCGGTGTGTTGGTTTGGACTACTTTTGATTTTTGCACCCATTACGTCTTTCTCTGTAGGGGCGATGCTTTTGTTGTGCGCAGGCTTTGCTCAAAGTATGTGTATGACTCCACTCGTAGCGGTCATGCTGCGTTCGACAGAGCCGAAGTTTCGAGGGCGCATCATGGGTGTGCGGATCTTGGCTATTTGGGGGCTCCCGCTAGGTTTGCTGATTGCGGGACCACTCATTTCTTCGATCGGATTTGTATGGACGACAGTCTTATACACAACGCTTGGGCTGGTAGCGACCGTTGCGGTGGCCTGGCGATGGCGAGAGCGTCTTTGGCTGATCAGTGCGCCCGCTAATAGACACGGTTAGTGAGCGCGCAAACGGTTTAAACCGCTGCGCACTCTACTAAATCGCTTTATAAGCCCTCAACGATACGGATATCGCGTTCAACCGATCCTGTGCCGAGTGCACGAACCGCCTCTTGATAACCAGGGCTGTTGTACGCGGCAAGTGCTGCCTCGACGCTTTCGAATTCAAGCAAGACCGTGCGTTGTTTGACACCGGCCTCTTTGACGGCCGCAGCCTCATTGCGGGCTAGAAATTTTCCGCCAGCGGCAATGAGTGCTGGACCAGCCAGCTTGGCGTAGGCGGCGAGCGCCTCAGGGTTGGAGATGGAGCGATAGGCGCTAATCCAATAAGCTTTAGCCACAATGACCTCGAGTTGTTAAAAGGTTGAAAAATTTGGAATCAGTAGAGTACCAAGTCTGTGTACCACGTTGGAGTGCAATCGCCCGGGAAATTGGTGCGCCGCAGCGTAAGAGGCTGTTGGTGCACTGACTGCAAGAGAATGCTCTTTATGTTAGGGTTGATCCTAGGTTAGATACAACGTTCAGAGTCAGATGAAAATTTTTTACGGCTGGAAAATGGTCTTTGCTGCAGCGTCGCTGCAGTTTATTCAGTCCATGATGCTGCATCAGGCGTTTGGTGCTTACATCGCTGTGCTGATCCAAGAAAAAGGCTGGAGTAAGACCTCAGTCTCGGGGGCTTCCGCGCTCATGTCCATGGAAGCCGCCATCATCGGCCCCATACTTGGATGGTTTCTCGACAAGTTTGGCTCCCGCGGCGTGATCAAGGTGGGTGTGGTGGTGTTTGGGCTTGGGTTCATCCTCCTGAGCCAAATCGACAGCTTGATGGGTTTCTATGGTGCGGCGGTCGTGATCGCGATTGGCTCGTCTATGGCAGGCTATTTTCCACTGAACGTTGGCGTCATTCAGTGGTTTGAAAAAAAACGAGCGCGGGCTTTATCGATGGTCGGTTTGGGTTTGGCATTAGGCGGAATGCTCGTACCTCTTGTCGCATGGAGCATCGAAACATTTGGCTGGCGGGAAACCGCATTCACATGCGGTGTCTTTGTGATCCTCGTGGGCTATCCCCTGGCCTGTATCTTTCGCCGCCGCCCCGAAGACTTCGGTGAAACAGTCGACGGACTTGGCGTGGCGCGTGGAACGATTGATGTCTCTGGTGCGGTGGACGCTAAACCAGAGCCAGAGTTCACGCCTCGTCAAGCGCTTCGCACGAAAGCGTTTTGGTTGTTATCGGCTGGACACGGTGTGGCGTTGATTATCGTGACGGCAGTCAACACCCATGCGATTAATCATATGCGCATCTCGTTGGATTACACCATTGCGCAAGCGTCTTTCTACATCACACTCATGACTGGTTTCCAGGTGATTGGAGTGGTGCTTGGTGGTGTGCTCGGCGACAAGTTACAGAAGAATCGCGTGGCCGCGGTGTGCATGATGATGCATATGGTGGGTATGCTGATGCTGACCTATGCGTTCGGGCCAGAGATGCTGGTGTTATTTGCGGTGTTTCATGGTTTAGCGTGGGGTATCCGAGGCCCTTTTATGCAGGCTATTCGTGCTGACTACTTCGGGCGCAAGTCGATCGGCATGATTCTCGGCTTGTCAGCGTTTCTGACAGCCTTCGGTCAGATATCTGGCCCGTTACTCGCTGGCATTATGGGTGATGCGACGGGGAACTATCGTTTGGGCTTTACGGTGCTTGCGTTAATCTCAGGCGCAGGCACCGCTTTATTCTGGTTCGCCAAGCCACCCGCTATGCCCGAACCCACCGCTCAGCGCAACTAGATCAGGCTACAGTTGTAGCCTACCCATGAAGACGAGTGATGCGACCAGCACATCCGTGTGTTGACTGCGGGAGGGCACGACAACCGTAACGTGCTTGTCTGGGTAGGCTGCTTGGGCCGAGTTAAAAAAACCTACCGCGGCCAACAGAGCAGCCGAGAGGATGTGTTTGTTGAGGTGCTTAATTTGCCCCCTTCAATCGTCTGGATTTGTCCGTATTTGTTGGATTTTCGATTATTTTTCGCTTACTTTGTTATCCTAGCGCACTCTGCAAATTGATGGTTATTGCGCCGCACGCATATTTTTACTTAGGGATGAGCGGTTGATTGAGATAAATAATGATGTGGGTGTTTAGGCTTTGGGCTTTATTTCTTGTGGTTGTAGTTTCAGGCTGTATCAAGGTCGGGCCTAATTATGACCAAAGACAAGGAACGAAAGTGCCGAGTGCACCTGTCGCATGGCAGCAGTCATTGCCACACGGCGGGGATCTTGTCGCCTTGGGAAATTGGTGGTCACAATTTAATGACCCTGTCCTACTTGAGCTGATAGATTCTGCTCAACAACAAAGTCAGTCCATGGCGGCGGCGGCATTGCGTATTGCGCAAGCCCGTGCGGTGCTCGTGACAGCGAATGCGGCAGCAGTGCCAAATATCAATGCCGCTGCGGTCGGCACGCGTGGCACCTTTCAATTAGGTGGCCCCATCATCGTGGCGACCACCACGCAAGCTCAACTTCAGCTTGGTTGGGAGATTGATTTGTTCGGTGGATTGTCGCGCGCCAATGAAGCCGCTCGAGCGCGGCTCGAAGCGCAGGTCGCTAATTGGCATGAGGCCAGGATTTCAGTTGCAGCTGACATTGCCAATATGTATACGAACTTTCGCGGCTGCGAACAGCTAGCGGCACTCGCCCGTGCTGATTCAATGTCGCGTGTGCAAACGGCTGATTTGACTCAAAAGCTTTCAGCGTCTGGGTTTCAGTCTCCTGCAGCAGCTTCCTTAGCCAGTGCCAGTGCCGCCGAAGGCCAAAGTCGTGTTGCCGCACAGTCTGCCGATTGCGATATTCTGATTAAGGCACTCGTGGCGGTGACAGGCATGGTTGAAGTTGATCTGCGCGCGAAGCTATCGACGCAATCATCCAAATTGCCCACGCCTGCGATGCCAGCGCTCAAGCAGGTGCCTGCCCAAGTATTGTCACAGCGGCCTGATATTGCCTCAGCCGAGCGTGACATCGCGGCTGCTAGTGCAGATATCGGCGTGCGCGAGGCGGAACGATATCCCAGACTATCACTGCTCGGAAATATTGGCCCTTTAGGGTTTGAGACAAGTGCGGGCTCCATTAACGCGACGTCTTGGTCGATCGGACCGTCATTGTCGCTCCCGATATTTGATGCGGGCCGGCGCGCTGCAAACGTTGATACAGCCGTTACCGCCTATGAGGTCGCAGCGAACAATTATCGTACGCAGGCGCGGCGCGCGGTGCGGGAAGTAGAAGAGGCCTTAGTTCGATTAAGTAGTCTAGACATCCGTGAAAAAGAGTCCTTGAAAGCGTCAAAGGGCTACCACGTGTCCTTGCGTGCGATGCAAGAGAAATACAAGTTTGGCTTGGCAAGCATTCTCGATCTTGAGGAAACAAGAAGGCTTTCCTTTAATGCGGATAATGTGTTGGCGACGGTCCGGCGCGAACGCGTCAATGCCTTTATTGCGCTCTACCGTGCCGTCGGTGGCGGTTGGACTGCATCGGATTCGCTCAACACATTACAGACGGCGAAGTCTACCCCCGTCGACCTCCTAAAGACGAAGGCTCAACCATGAAATGGACACGAACGATGCAGAAAATGTTGGCTGCAGGTCTCTTGAGTTTGGTTTGTTTGCAAGCGAATCTCGCGGTGGCGCAGCTTGTATCGCCTGCGGTTCGCCCTGCATTGACGATCTCAGTGGCTAAACCGCAGTGGGTGTCTATGGGTGTGACGATACGAGCCAACGGCAATATCGCGGCATGGCAAGAAGCCTCCGTGGGGTCGCAGGTGGGGGGGTTACGTGTCGCTGACGTTCGCGTGAACGTAGGTGACGTCGTCAAGCGAGATCAAGTGCTGGCAATGTTCGCGACCGATACGGTCTTGGCGGACCTGGCCGTCCAGAAGGCACAAGAGGCCGAAGCGGTCGCCGCCTTGGCCGAAGCGCAGGCAAATGCCGGGCGTGCCCGAAGCCTGAAAAATTCCGGTGCATTATCTGCCCAGCAAATTAGCCAGTATCTGACAGCTGAACAAACGGCGAAGGCGAGGCTCGAGGCGGTCCGTGCGCAAGTGCAAGTGCAAAACTTGCGTTTGCAGTACGCAGAAGTGCGCGCGCCAGATGACGGTGTCATCTCGGCTCGGCAAGTGAGTGTGGGGGCCGTGGTACCGATAGGCACTGAGTTATTCAAAATGGTGCGGCAGCGCAGGCTTGAGTGGCGCGCAGAGGTGGTGTCTGAAGAGTTGAATCGGATTCGAGTTGGAATGCCTGTGCGAGTCCATCCCGCAAGTTTTGGCAAAGAGTCCACTCCTTTAATGGGTAAGGTGCG
>CAJBTJ010000186.1 GCA_903958565.1 uncultured beta proteobacterium | reverse complement strand
GTATCCGACTCATCATGATAAGAAACGTGTCGCTCAAGCGCCAAGTCTGGACAATCTATTTGCAGAATAAAACCATTGTCGACAATTGCTTCGTACTCTAAGCGCAAGGCCTCTGCCAACGCTGCCAGGTATGCCTCTTCGGTTTCGTAAAACTCATTCTTACAGGCCGAGGCGATAATTCCTGGCGACGGAGCCGTCAAGAATGCTTCTGTAAACGATTTTTCCTTGCGCGTATCTAACGTTGCACGAAAATCGCGCGCTTCCGACGCGGCTAATGCGGGGTCTATATAGCGAACCTCTCCGACCACGCGTGGGGGCAAGAAATTACTCACTGCCACTTTACCGCCAGACTGCTGCTCCAGCATTTTTTTAAATTCCGGATAGCGCTCGACATCCCCACGAGACCAGCGTTTCCAGGCTCCGCCAAAACCCGACATGCGTCGCTGAACATACAAAAAGAATCCTTCTCTCTGCTGCTCGCCATTGTTACCAACGTCGATACCGTTGGCGAGCTGAAGATCCACAGAAGTTTGCATGGCTTGGTGGCCAAGCGCTTCAAGTGCGGCTGCGTCTACTTCGGCCCCATTCGCGCGATCCGCATACATCTGCACCAGTTCGAGCGGGCGCGGAAGACTTCCGGTATGTGTTGTAAGAATCCTTTTGTTGCTATGTTGCACGATGCCTACTCACTGTGATTCAAATTTATTTGCCAGAACTTACGCTCAGTCGACGCGCGCACCGGAAGCCTTAACTGCTTGCCCCCAAGTGATTATTTCCCGCGTAATCAATTTTCTCGAGTCTTCAGGACTTGACCACGCAGGCTGAGCGCCTCTTTGCGCCAACCATTGATCAAACGACGCAGATTGCCCTATAGTCTTGAGCGCGCCAGCGAGTCTAGTTAGGACGGGATCCGCGATACCTTCTGGCGCAAACAATCCCATCCAAAATAGGACCTCGTAACCCCGCAGCGTTTTACCAATGGGCTCTAATGTGGGCAACTGGGCAATTGGACCAGACGTCGTGGTGCCTAGCCCAATAACTCTTCCCGACTGAATTTGAGGAAGTCCCTCAAGAACTGAAGAGAAAAATAAGTCGATCCGTCCACCACCCAAATCTACTAATGCAGCTTGGCTTCCCTTGTACGGGACATGCAGCAGTGTAACCCCAGCGCTCGCCGCAAAGAGTTCGCCGGCTAAGTGATTCACAGCTCCATTTCCAGATGATCCGTACGACACCTTTCCCGCTCCGTTCCTTGCGGCCTTAATGACATCATTGAGTGTCTTATATGGTCCATCTGTTTTAGCTAATAAAACATACCCGGTCGCGGCAAATATCCCCACAGGAGTCAGATTTTTTAGCGGATGATATGTGACTTTGCTGTACAGCGACTGATTGATAGCCAAGCTGGACGTACCCATCAGCAAAGTGTATCCATCCGGAGCGGCCTTACTTACAAGGTCAGCCGCCAAGTTCGTGCCAGCCCCTGGACGATTTTCTACAACAACCGACTGCCCAAGTTCACTAGTCAGTCTCGAAGCAACTTCGCGAGATACTAGATCAGTAAATCCTCCAGGCGGATAGGGAACGATCATCCGGATTGGTTGAGATGGATAGGTCTGCGCGTTAAGAGTCGAGGCAAATACAACTGTACACGCTGCGAACATACGAACTAATTTGTTAGCGATCACCTCCTAGCCCCCCCTTTTTTTAACCTATCTATTGCATGTTATTGGAGCTTGATGTTGTTATCTTTAATCACTTTGCCCCAGTATGCAGTTTGATCCACGAGCCATTTCTGCATGGCGACCGGGTTGTAAGGAACGCCTTCCGAGCCAAGCTCTGAGAAACGCTTTTGTACTTCGGGTTTGGCGACGACTTTCATGATGTCTGCGTTAATCTTGGCCACAATCTCTGGCGGGGTACCCGCTGCAGTGACAACACCTTGGAACGAACCCGTCACAAAGTCTGGTGAACGCTCAGCGATAGTCATGGTTTCGGGAATCTGCCCAAAGCGCTTAGGGCTAGCAACGGCGATTAACCGGAAATTTCCCGCCTTAACCATCGGATAGGTGGCCAAAAAGCTATTCAACGTCGAGTCAATCTGACCACCCGCCAAGTCGCTCACAACTTGCGCGCCACCTTTGTACCCAATAAAGTTGTACTCAAAGCCAAGGCTCTTGCTCAAGACAACACCAGCCAAATGGGTAGACGTGCCTAGGGTCACACCAACGCTGACAGGATTTTTTTGAGCTTTCGCATACGCAATAAACTCATCGAAAGTCTTAACGGGCATCTGATTCTTAACCACTAAAATATGTGGCGAATAAGCGATGATTGCAACAGAGGTCAGCTCCTTTGCAGGGTTATAGGTCATCTTATCCATCAAGCTTGGCGTCATCGTCAAGATACTTAGATCAGCGACGAGCATGGTGTAGCCATCTGGTTTGGACGTTGCCACGTATTGCCCACCAAGATGTCCCGCAGCGCCTGGCTTGTTTTCCACGAGCACAGTTTGCTTCCACAGATCAGACAACTCTTTACCAACTAAGCGCGCCAAAATGTCAGAAGCCCCTCCGGCAGGGAACGGTACAACGAGCTTTACCGCTTTATCGGGAAAGTTAGCGGCAGCGGTAGTCTGGGCCACCGCCGAGTTAGGCGACATAATTGGGGCCATTGCGCTTAACCACATAGCGGCACTTAACACACATTTAGTTACGACTTTTATTGACATTTTGTCTTATATGAACGCCTCCCGGTTTGGCAAGAAATATTTGATATCGACAGTAAAGGTGGTTGCAGTCTTATATCCGGTCTGTTTGTGCAGACGCGAAGCCTGCTGACCCTGATGGAATTCGCCGAGAAAGCCCTCGTCTC
>CAJBTJ010000185.1 GCA_903958565.1 uncultured beta proteobacterium | reverse complement strand
TAGCATCCTCTTTACGTACTGGTCGCGATATGTTTCCAGCAGGTTTTCTGGATGATGATGAAGATCTGCAAGGCAAGGATATTGATGGGCTACGTGTACACCACCCCGATCAATTGTCAGAACTAATAGAGCGGTTTGATATTCACGACATTATTGTGACGTTGCCATCTGCATCAAATGCACGGCGTCGCGAAGTAGTTGAATACCTCGAAAATTTCTCTGTCTCAGTTCGCATTTTGCCCGCCTTAAGCGATGTGGCAAGTGGTAAGCACTTAGTCAGTATGGTCCGGGAGTTGGATGTTGGCGATTTGTTGGGACGGGATGCTGTCACGCCAGATCAAAATTTTCTAAGCTACTGCATAGCAAATAAAGTAGTGCTGGTCACCGGTGCGGGTGGATCAATTGGATCTGAGCTTTGCCGACAGATAGTGGCTTTGGGTCCGCGCAAATTGATTTTGCTAGAGCTAAGTGAGCATGGGCTATATCAAATTGAGCGGAACTTAAAAGAGATCACGGATTGTGAAGTAGTTCCTTGTTTGGGATCAGTGACTAATCAGCGGCTTGTGTCACATTTGATGTGTTGTCATGGCGTTCAAACGGTTTACCATGCAGCCGCTCACAAGCATGTTCCCTTAGTTGAGTCCAATATTATTGAAGGCACAGAAAATAATATCAATGGAACTATGACGGTTGCTAGCGAAGCGTTTGCGGCAGGTGTTGAAACCTTTGTTTTGATCTCGACCGATAAAGCGGTACGGCCAACAAATGTCATGGGTGCAACAAAGCGTTGGGCAGAATTGGTTGTACAAGACTTTGCGAAGCAAGCAGAGCAAAAAAATAGAGCGCAGCGCTTTTGTGTGGTCCGCTTTGGTAACGTAATTGGATCGCGCGGCTCAGTGATCCCACTATTTAAAGAGCAAATCGCTCGAGGTGGCCCCGTTACAGTGACGCATACTGAAGTGACTCGCTATTTCATGTCAGTCTATGAGGCGGTAGAGTTGGTTATTCAGACAGGAAGTTTGGCGAAGGGTGGCGAAATTTTTCTGTTGGATATGGGTGAACCAGTAAAGGTTTTGGATTTAGCACGAAATATGATCAGACTAGCAGGCCATACGGTGCTTGACCAAGCAAATCCCAACGGAGAAATCGAAATCGAAATCACCGGCTTGAGACCGGGCGAGAAGCTACGCGAAGAGCTCTTGATCGCAACCGGAAATGCAGAGGGCACGCTTCATCCCAAAATTATGAAGGCAAATGAGCCGACCGTTGATACAGCGCAGTTAGAAGACTTGCTTGCGCGTTTGCGAACAGCTCTGTCGAGTGCAGACGAGCAGTTGATAAGGCAGGTTTTGATGAATGGGGCACGTTGAAATTTACAGAAACAGTGCCCCATTCAATGTGCACATCAAGATAGCCACAAAGGGTTGGCTAAGGTCTCGCGGTGTTGGAGCGGTTCCTTCTACCATTTCGCCACCCGTTTTTTAATCCCTTCGATACCTTCCTCACGCAGGATAGTGCCTAACCTGATGTAGGTATGACGTCGCAAGAGTTTATTGGCGATCCACCTGGCGTTGATATTGGGTTTGATCACAATGATGGAGGCTTCGATTAAGCTCGCCATGGCCTCAGGATCCATCGGACTGTGATCGATTTTGAGCGTTTGTATTGCCGTTTCCCACGCATCGCCAGCCTGGTCTGCCAAATGCGTGGCGATGACGTAATCACGTGCAGCTTGCGCGAGGGCTTGTCGTTGTTGGGTGGATTGGATGAGTGACTCAATCGCGTTGACCCACGACTCAGTGGTATTTTCTACCAGTAGCCCGGTTTGTTGGTGGACAACGTAATCTGCATAAGGTGGAACGTTGGAGCAGATCGCCGGGATGGACGCTGAGGCATAGTCAAAATATTTAATCGGACTTTTGCACGAGCTAAAAATCGAATCGTCGAGCGGAATTAGGCCAATGGGGTTGACGAGTGTTTGTAATAGCTCGACAAACTTGGGATAGGGCAAGACCGGGGCCCGTTCAAACTGGATGCCGCCTTGCTCAATCGCCTGAGAGATAGGGCCGACAACGACGACTTTGATCTGGTCACCGTATTTAGTCTGGATGTGTTTGAGAGGCGCAATGAGGTTGTCGACCAAAACGGTGTCGCTCGAGGCGACGATCAAAGTGGCTTTGGGTGCGAATGCAGCTCCGTGTGCCGCGCGCGCGGGAGGCATGTCTTTGATGCAGTTGGGTACGCATACGACCTGAGGGTTGAGTGTCGTGAGCCGAGCCGCGAGTCTGGGGGTGGTGGTCGTGACGAGATCGGCGTGTGCGATGGCGTCTTTGAGGGACTGTTGGGTTTCGGGACTGCCGCGGTGATGGGCCAGAAAGTTAGGTAGCTCTGTGAGCAGATCATCGATCTCAAACACGACGCGTTTACCGTATTGTTTGAGTGCTTGAATTAAGTGAACCGTATAGGCGCCTGCCATGCGTTCAAAGACAAAGACATCACCCCAAATGAGGTCCTCAGGCCGATGTTCGCCAAGCACACGATAGCGAACTGCACCGCCATATCGCCGGGCCCAGTTGTCGAGCGGGGCTTTTACGCGAAAGCCAAACAGGCCGCTTTTAACATTTGGTACGAGGCACACAACGCGTGGTGCCTTGGACTGTAGCTGCGCCATCGTCACGTATTGAAATACGGTGGCGGAATCGTCATCGCCAGCAGCTTTTTTTGCGAGATCGACAAAGGTGGGATTGAGTTGCATGCCGCACATCTCGTCGACGGTTTCGACAGGCAGGTTGGTGGTGCGCATGTCGACGGCATCAAAACCAGAGTCGTGAAACAGTTGCTCAATCGTCTTGCGGGTAAAAAATCTGACATGGT
>CAJBTJ010000184.1 GCA_903958565.1 uncultured beta proteobacterium | reverse complement strand
CTGCCCGCTCGTACATTGTGATTCCCTGGCAAATGGGCGTGGTAGGCAAACTGATGCGTTTATTACCCAATTGGTTGTACGACCGCTTAGCGGTGAACGCGCCGCGCAAACCACGGCGTTCGCCTGTGCCGATAGACTCTGACAAGTAAACGGTCTGCGTCAAGCAAGCGGGCGATCCCCGCTTAGCCTAGGGTGTGACGTCGTTTTGCGTTCCGTTTGCCAAATGGTCGACATCGCCCCAGCGAATGACGCTCCATCCTTCGGGTGAAACGTTTAGTCGGTTCAGGCTAGCGTTCAACAAAGGCGCTTGCCGCGGTGCTTGCAGGCTGACCTGATTAGCATGTCGCCAAACAATATCCATGGCACCACCATGGCTGACCACCATCACACGTTGGCCGACGTGACGCGCTGCGATTTCATTGATTGCTTCAACAACGCGGGTATAAAAGAAACCCAATGACTCGCCACCGGGGAGTTCGGCATTCGGATCGCGTGCACGCCAAATCGCTGCCGCTTCGGGAGCATGCGCATCCATCTCGTCGTACACCAGTCCCTGTAGCACGCCAAAATGACGTTCTCTGACCCCTTTGTGAATATTCAAGGGGAGACCGACTTCGTGTGCCACAGTTTGGGCGGTGACATGTGCCCGTTTGAGGTCGCTCGTGTAGACGGCATCGAGCCCCTGCCCCGCTTGCGTGAGGTTCTTGATGTGGCGCCCGAGGGCGCGGGCTTGTTCAATCCCCGTCTCGTTCAGGCCGATGTCTTCCCAGCCTTGGACGCGCCGCTCTGCGTTCCAGGGAGTTTCTCCGTGTCGTACTAGCCAGATTTCTGTCATGCCAATGCTCTTTAAATAAAGCAGGGAGTTTACAGCGAGGTGGGAGTCAATACCGTACGCAGCACCGCTTCAATTACAAAGTTCTCCCATTGTTCAAAGATTTCGGGTGTCTCAAGGTTTTCACCTAAAAAAGCCGAGAGCGTGAACCGATTGGATTGATAGAAGTAGCCCAGGGCGACAATCATCATGTACAGATCACGGGACGCGATGGTTGAACGAAAGCTCCCTTGCGCGACACCTCGGCGCAACACATCATCCACCACACTGATTGCAGGGGAAGAAAACTCTTGGGCCTTACTAGAGCGGGCGATATGCTTGCCACGGTGTAGGTTTTCACTGTTTAGCAGCGTGACAAACTCTGGATGCGTCTTGTAGTAATTCAGGACAAACCGTACGACCTGCTCGAGTGCAAGCTTTGGTTGTTCGAGATCGAGTTTGAGTGCCGCCTCAGCAACGTTGAAGCGGCGATAAATTTCTTCAAGCGCCGCGACAAACAAACTTTCTTTATTGCCGAAGTAGTAATAGATCATCCGGTCGTGCGAGTTAGCCGCCCGAGAAATCTGGTCGATGCTGCCGCCGTCAAAGCCGTGCTCGGCAAATACTTTGATGGCAGCCATTAATAGGCTGTCGCGGGTTGTTTCCGCAGATTTTTCACGTACCCCAATTTTGCGTTGAGGCAGGGCGTTCGAGATAGCCTTGGCGGTCATCGGTGTATTAATTATTGTTCGGCAAACGCACGCTCAATGACGAAGTCCCCAGGTTTGGAGGTATTGCCTTCGTTAAATCCGCGCGCTTCAAGCATCGTTTTAAGATCACGCAACATGCCGGGGCTGCCGCAAATCATGATGCGGTCTTGTTCGCGATCTAGCGTTGGGACGCCCAAATCCGAGAAAAGTTTTCCGTTTTCAATCAACGTGGTGATCCGGCCCGTATTTTTGTACGCCTCACGCGTGACGGTTGGGTAGTACTTCAATTGCTTGGACACCATTTCACCTAGCAACTCATGCTCAGGCAGTGTTTGTGTGAGGTAGTCGTGGTAGGCGAGCTCGGCCACCTCTCGCACACCATGCACCAAGATCACTTCTTCAAATTTCTCGTAGGTATCGGGATCTCGGATCACGCTTAGAAAGGGGGCAAGCCCGGTGCCCGAGGAAAACATATACAGGCGTTTACCCGGCAGTAAATAGTCGATGAGCAGCGTGCCGGTAGGCTTGCGTCCGACGACGATCGAGTCCCCAACCTTGATGTGTTGGAGGCGTGAGGTCAGTGGGCCATCTTCGACTTTGATGCTTAAAAATTCAAGGTGCTCTTCGTAGTTAGGGCTGACGATGCTGTAGGCGCGTAGAAGGGGCTTGTCGTTGACGCGTAAGCCGATCATCGTGAAATGGCCATTACTAAAGCGCAAGGACGGATCGCGCGTTGTCGTGAAGCTAAACAGCCGGTCAGTCCAGTGATGGACGGTTAAAACATGCTCTTCGTTAAAGGCACTCATGGCAGACTCGTCGTTAGGGTAAAAAAGAAAAGCTTGTCGCTGATACCGCGCATGACGGCTTTGGGCGGACCCGCTGTATGGATGTTCATAATGTAGCATTCGCAACATTAAAATTTAGTATTCACTACATTTTTACAGAAAAAACGTTTGATTTGAGCCACAGAGTGCGAAACAAAGTCGTTTGTAGCGATCGATACTTGGATATTTTTAGCTGCAGTATTGACACCAAAGTGAGGGGAGCACTTGCTTTTGCACTAAATTTTCCTCACAATAGGGTCTTGTTGATTGCCCCGGTTTCGACTCGATCCGGGGTTTTGCTTTTTGGGAAAACACCATGGCCACTATTCCTCTCACTGTGCGCGGGGCCGAGCGCTTGCAAGCCGAACTGCACCGTCTCAAGCACGTTGAACGACCCGCCGTGATCAACGCGATCGCTGAAGCACGCGCGCAGGGCGATTTGTCCGAAAACGCCGAATACGATGCCGCGCGCGAGCGTCAAGGCTTTATTGAGTTCCGTATCGGTGAACTCGATGGCACGTTATCGAACGCACAACTAATTGACCCGGCGTCGATTGATGCCGATGGCCGTGTCGTGTTTGGGGCGACAGTCGAAATCGAAGACCTCGCGTCTGGCGACAAAGTCACTTATCAGATCGTTGGGGATATCGAAGCCGACATTCGAGCGAACTTAATATCAGTCTCCAGCCCCGTTGCACGCGCCTTGATCGGCAAGTATGAAGGCGATGTGGTGACTGTAAGGGCACCTTCTGGTGAGCGCGAGTACGAGATTGTGAGTATCAAGTACGCCTAAGTGCCGGATTTGACGCTAGCTTGTTAGGCTAGCTCGTCAGATTAGCGCTTGACGGGTGCTCGCTTGCGCGCGCTTGCTGTCGCCGCTAAGGTGCCACGCCGGGCACCGGCTCGCAAGGACAGGGCGCTGCGACGAGGGATCCCGTGTGCTGTATCCTTGCTAGTGTTGGCGCGTGTACTGGGTCGGGTGAGTCGATCGCCGGCAAACACTTTTGGGCGTTCAGTGTCGAGCTCTTGATCCCGTTCCGCGCGGCTACGGCGTTTTGGTTTTTCAAGTTTTTTGCCATGCGCAGCCAGCTTTTTGGGTGTGTGTGGCTCAGTCGGTTTGCGTATTGCCGGACTGCGAGGCTCGGCCGGTGGCTTGAGGTAAGTGCTCTGTTCGCCAGATCTGAACAGGATCAACATCTTGCCTAAGTGATGCACCGGTGCGCACGATAGCGCTTCGCAGATCGCAGAGAGCATTGTGTCGCGATCTTCGCGTTCGGCCGTTCCGGCACGTACTTTGATCAATTCGTGCACAGAGAGGGCGCGATCGATTTCTTTTAAAACGGCCTCAGTTAAACCGTTGTCACCAATTAGGACAACGGGTTTGAGAGGGTGGGCGGCGGCGCGCAGCGCACTGCGTTCGCGAGGGGTGAGTTCCATAGTCATAAGGTGAATTGTACGGGAATGGCCAAGAACAAATTTTCAAAAGAGTGGGTGATGCAGCATATCAACGACCCATTCGTTAAATTGGCGCAACAAAAAGGTTATCGGGCTCGCGCTGCTTTTAAGCTAACGGAGATCCTGGATGCCGAAAAACTCATGCGCCGAGGCGATGTGGTGGTCGATTTGGGCTCTACCCCGGGTAGTTGGTCCCAGGTGGCGCGTGAACGCCTCGTCGGTAAGGGGGGCGTGATCGATGGCCGGATTGTGGCGCTGGATCTGCTGCCGATGGAGCCCATTGAAGGCGTTGAGTTCATTCTTGGCGACTTTAGTGAAGATGGCGTGCTCGCGCAGCTCAATGAGCTTCTACAAGGCCAGCCTGTGGATTTAGTCATGTCGGACATGTCACCCAACCTTTCGGGGGTCGGGAGCGCTGATTCGGCCAGAATTCAACAAGTTTGCGATTTAGCCCTTGAATTTTCGCTGATGCACCTCAAACCTGAGGGAACATTGATTGTCAAAGCCTTTCACGGCAGTGGGTTTTCCCAAATCGTGGAAAGTTTCAAACGCCACTTTAAGAGGGTAGTCGAGCGCAAGCCTAAGGCGTCGCGTGATCGCTCTTCTGAAACCTTTTTGGTCGCG
>CAJBTJ010000183.1 GCA_903958565.1 uncultured beta proteobacterium | reverse complement strand
GCGCCTCCATGTCGTCGTCGGTGGTGAGGCAGCGTATGCCCAAGCCCATGTCGGCTAAGCGTCCCGCTGCGTTGATGCGGGGGCCGAGAGCAAAGCCAAGATCAAAACCGCTCGCAGCTTGTGGATCTCTTGCGCTGACGGCAAAGAGGGCACGGATCCCGGGTTGCATCAGCCCGCGTCGCATGCGGTCCAGGCCACGCGTGACTAGCAAGCGGTTGTTGGAGTCGAGCTTGACGACATCGGCGACTGTGCCAAGCGCGACGAGATCTGCGAGTCCCTCAAGCTTCGGTGCATCGGCTTGGGTAAAGACGTCGCGCTTTCTGAGCTCAGCACGCAGAGCGATCATTAAATAAAAAATGACGCCGACCCCCGCAAGATTCTTGGAGGGAAAGTCGCAGCCCGGTTGATTGGGGTTCACGATCGCAAGCGCCTCGGGGAGTGTCTGCCCGGGCAGGTGGTGATCGGTGACGATCACACCCAGTCCATGACGGTTCGCGGCGGCGACGCCCTCCACACTTGCGATGCCGTTATCCACGGTAATGAGTAAATCAGGGCGACCCGCTTTGTGGACGAGTGCTAAGTCGACGACGGCTTCTGACAGACCGTAGCCAGTCTCAAAACGGTTCGGCACTAAGAAGTCAACGATGGCGCCCATAGCGCGCAGCGCGCGTATGCCCACTGCACACGCGGTTGCCCCATCACAATCGTAATCGGCGACGATGAGCATACGTTTGCCGGCCTGGATGGCATCGGCGAGCAGGACTGCTGCGTAGTCGTTTTGCGTCAGCGTCTTGGGTGGCAGCATGGCGGGCCATTCAAGACGTACATCATCGGCTTGCGTGATGCCGCGCGCGGCCCACAGACGTGCAAGCAGTGGGTGCAGGCCCGAGCCTGCCAGTCGTTGTGCCGCAGCATCGTTGCTGCGACGAATCGTCAGTTTTGGAGATTCCACCAGTCGGTCCAGTTGTGCTTGCGTCGAGGTACAAGGTGTTGCCACCAGCTTGATGTGTGGTGCGCCAAACGCACGGCGGTGCGTTGGCCTGTCAGGGTAATGAGGGGTTGCGCGCCCTTTGCCTCTGCGCGTTTCAGGGTGACTTCAAGTGCAGCGTCGACAGCCGGGAGCTGTGCAATCCATCCTGCCCAATCACCTTCTAGGCATGCGTCAGACAGCAAGTCGATTGTTTCCAACGGGTCTGTGGCGACCGTGGGGCGCCAGCCCGCCGCGCCGCCGTAGAGCCAGAGTGAGTTAACAGGGGGTAGACCGCGCTGTGCGCGCTGTTCGTTAACCGGGTGCGTATGCCAAAGCATTTGGATCTCGTTGAGCAGACGACGCCAGGCTTTAAAACTTGCCTCCTGGGGCCACCAGTCTGCGAGCGACATTTGGGATATCGCGTCTGGGCTCATCGATGGCGTGTGCGCGCCGTCGCCTGGCCAAATCCGCCAAAGATTGGTCTGCAGCGCCAAGGCTGAAATCTCTGAGCCGGACCACAACATACTGGCAGATTCAAAGAGGGCGTCCGCTTCGTGCTGCGCAATGTGCAGTGAGTGGGGTGCGAGCATGCGCGCACCCTCGCGTCCTACGACAACTGAACATAACTGCGCGACCCAAACGGGCTCGCGACCGGTGTGGATGCCTGCTGCGAGTGGCGCCAGCCCAGCCCCGAGGTTGAGCGTAGCCTCTACATACCCAAGCCTGCGCAGGTGCAGGGCCTCTTGTGGGGTGCAGCCCGTTTGCTCAGGGGGCAGGGGGAGCACGTCGGCAGGGCGCTGTGTCAGCACGTCAATTAAGCGCGGACAATGTTTTTTTAGCTCTACAGCCAGGTCTGGTGCGACAGAGGTCGGTACCAGACAGCCGGGGATGATGATTTCCATAGTTTCATTGTAGTGGGATGGCTGGCCTTGCGGGGGTTTGATGCAATAATGCCGGTGTGCTGAAACTACCTTACGAAATCTGGATTGGCGCCCGTTATGCGGGCTTGAGTAGCTTGCGCGGCCGAGGCGGTCGACGTGATCGCTTCGTCTCGTTTGTCGCGGCGAGTTCGATGGCCGGAATCGGTCTGGGGGTTGCCGCCTTGATCGTGGTGCTGTCGGTCATGAACGGATTTCAGAAAGAGGTCAGGGACCGTATGTTGTCGGTCCTGCCCCACGTTGAAATTTTTGTACCCGGGCCAGATCCTCTCACAGCACTGGAAGGCTGGCAGACGCTCGTCGCGAGCGCCAAGCGCTCGCCCGCGGTATTAGCTGGCGCGCCGTTTGTCGCCGCGCAGGGCATGCTGATGCGTGGGCAAAGTTTGCGTGGTGTGCAGGTCCGGGGCATCGACCCCGTTGCCGAAAAAGACGTATCCGATGCGGGTAGGCAGATGGTGGACGGTCGCCTGACCGACCTCAAGCCTGGAACCTTTGGCATCGTGCTGGGCCAAGACTTGGCAGATATGCTCCAAGTGCGGGTTGGCCAAACCGTGATGATGCTTGCTCCAGCGGCGAATGTCAGCCCTGCTGGGTTTTCGCCGCGTATGCGTCAGTTCACGGTCGTGGGTACCTTTCGCTCGGGGCACTTTGAATACGACTCTTCACTTGCTTTTATCGATGCGACCGACGCTGCAAAAGTGTTTCGTGATGGGGCCTTGGCAGGGGTGCGTTTACGCGTCGACGACATGCACCGCGCCCCGGAAATCGCCCAATCGCTTGTGCCGCTTTTACCGAACACCGTGATGGTGGCAGATTGGTCGCGCAACAATCGCACGTGGTTCGCAGCAGTGCAAACTGAAAAACGCATGATGTTTTTGATCTTGACGTTGATTGTTGCCGTGGCGGCCTTTAATTTATTGTCTTCTTTGGTGATGGCAGTCAAAGACAAACAGTCTGATATTGCGATTCTCAGAAGTTTTGGTGCAACACCGGCAGAGATCGCGCGTATTTTTCTGGTGCAAGGCGCCATGATTGGCGTGCTGGGAACACTGACCGGGGTCGTGGGCGGTACGCTGATCGCCCTGAATGTAGACGTGCTCGTACCAGCAATCGAGCGGTTCCTAGGTGTTCAATTCTTGCCGCGCGAAATTTATTTCATCAGCGCACTGCCGTCTGATGTGCGTTTGAACGACGTGATGACAATCGGCCTGACATCTTTGGTGATGTCGCTGGTCGCGACGTTATATCCCAGTTGGCGTGCCTCGCGCCTGCAACCCGCTCAGGTGTTACTCCATGACTGATGTTGCGTTGCGCGCTGAGAATGTTTGTAAGCACTACGACGAAGGCGGTGCGCGGATTGACGTACTGAATCACGTCAACCTTTCGATCGCACCCGGGGAAATGGTTGCGGTGGTCGGTGCTTCCGGTTCTGGCAAGAGCACGTTGCTGCACATCTTGGGCCTCTTAGATACACCGAGTGCTGGCACGATCGAGGTCGCCGGGCAGTCGAGTCACGGCTTGTCTGAATCACAGCGCAGTCGTTTGCGTAATCGTGGCCTAGGGTTTGTTTATCAGTTCCACCATTTGCTGTCGGAATTCACTGCGCTAGATAACGTCGCGATGCCCCGTATCGTAGGTCGACAAGATCGCGAGGCCGCGCGTGCTGAGGCGCATATTTTTCTTGAGATGGTCGGGCTAAGCGAGCGGGTCTTGCATTATCCCGGTCAACTCTCGGGTGGTGAGCGTCAGCGCGTTGCGCTCGCCCGCGCGTTGGTGAACCGCCCAGCTTGTGTCCTAGCCGACGAACCCACCGGCAATCTAGATCGCCACACCGCACACCGCATGTTTGATCTGCTCAAACAGGTGAACGCAGACGCTAAAACAGCATTTTTGATTGTGACGCACGATCCGGAGCTCGCAGCGCTGGCTGACAGGCGCTTGCTGATGGATGCTGGGCGACTGGTTGATGCTGCTTGACACCCATTGCCATCTCGATGCGT
>CAJBTJ010000182.1 GCA_903958565.1 uncultured beta proteobacterium | reverse complement strand
TGTGGGATGGGTTCTGGTTCCTAGCGAACCGTCGTGCTTGGGAGCGTCTGCCAGAGAAACTGCGTGACGTCGTTGCCGGTCATATCAACGCAGCCGGCATGAAAGAGCGTGCTGACGTTGCCGCAATGAATGCAGGTCTACAGAAAGGTCTGACCGAAAAAGGCATGATCTTTAATCAGACAAAGGCCGACTCCTTCCGCGATCGTCTGCGTGCAGGTGGTTTCTACTCAGAATGGAAAGGCAAACTTGGAAATGAGGCATGGGAGTTGCTCGAAAAATCGAGCGGCAAACTGTCTTAAAACAAAGGCGTTAAACGAACGAGCTCTGCTAGTCCGTTTGTCACGACTCCGGGCGACTGTCCTTGCACAGCGCCCGGTTTTTTATATGACCTGAACGGGAATCGCCATGTCGACCGAGATCACCACACCGCCTCTGCCTATTGTCTCTCGCCTGCTCAAGCCGATAGAGTTCGCCAGCGCGTTGCTCTTGGTTGTTATTGTGGTGATGTTGCTGGTCGGAGTCGTTGCGCGTTATGTGTTTTCTATACCGATCGTTTGGATAGATGAAGTCGTTTCGCTTTCTTTCTTGTGGCTCGCCATGCTGGGGACCGCGATTGCGATGCACCGCAACGAGCACTTACGGCTCACCTTGTTTTTAGAAATGATGCCCGAGCGTATTCGGGGGTTTGTTCACGCACTCGCTCTGGTTGCAATTGCGGCTTTTCTCATCTCCCTGATCCACCCAGCGATCATCTACGCAGAAGACGAATGGTTTGTAAAAACCCCTGCCCTTAATCTTCCCAACACTTACCGAGTCTCTGCGCTTGCCTTTGGCATTTTGGCGATGTTGGGGGTGCTCGCTGTGTACGCGAGCCACACGGTGAGCAAGGCAAACCTTTTAGGCGCGAGCGTGGTCGTGGCCGCTTTGGCCGCCGCTTGCTGGTTTGGATCAGACTTTTTGACGAGTCTTGGTCTCTACAACATTATGATTTTTTTAGTTGTGCTGGTCGCACTATTCCTCGTTGCGGGTGTGCCGATCGCGTTCTGCTTTGGGCTGGGTGCCCTAAGCTATCTTGGCTTCACAACGACCGTGCCTCTGATGGTGATCATCGGACGAATGGATGAAGGGATGTCGAGCCTAATACTCGTGTCGGTACCAATCTTTGTCTTGCTCGGTTGTGTGCTGGATGCCACAGGGATGGGGAAGGCTATTGTTGATTTTCTCGCCTCGTTGCTAGGCCATATCAAGGCAGGCATGTCCTACGTGCTTCTGGGATCGCTTTTTATTGTTTCTGGCATTTCAGGCTCTAAAGTGTCTGATATGGCGACGATTGCGCCTGCATTGTTTCCTGAAATGAAACGTCGCGGTCACAAGCCGAAGGAGATGATTGCGCTACTTGCGACAGGTGCCGCCATGGCGGACACCGTACCCCCGAGCATCGTCTTGATTGTGCTGGGATCTGTGGCGGGCGTATCCATTGCGGGCTTATTCCAAAGCGGCGTTGTTATCGCCGCGGTATTGCTGGTGGCATTAGCCTTATTGGCACGCTGGAAAGCCCGCCATGAGATGATGGATAACGTACGTCGTGCGAGCTGGTCTGTGATCGGTCGGGCGCTGCTGATCGCCGGACCCGCACTGGTACTTCCGTTTCTGATTCGGAGCGCGGTCGGCGGAGGTGTCGCGACAGCGACGGAAGTGTCAACTATTGCAGTGCTATACGCCATGATCATCGGCCAAGTCCTCTATGGCGGTATCGGTTGGCGTAAGGTCTACGCCATGCTGGTTGAAACCGCAGCATTAAGCGGTGCCATTCTCTTAATCCTTGGTACCGCTTCCGCGATGGCTTGGGCCATCACACAGAGTGGCGTAGTGCAAAGTCTATCCACCTTCCTGACGACCTTACCGGGAGGGATTTTCGGCTTCATGGTCATCACGATTCTTGTCTTCCTTATTCTGGGCTGTTTGCTAGAAGGTCTGCCAGCAATCTTGATTCTGGCACCTATCATGTTCCCCATTGCGAAGAAACTTGGTATCCATGACATCCACTACTCGATGGTGGTGGTCACAGCGATGAATATTGGGCTGATGATGCCACCCATTGGTGTAGGCTTTTATGTGGCTTGTCGCATTGGAAACACCTCACCCGATGAGGTGATGGGTGCGATATGGCCTTACATCGCCGCGCTCATTGTCGGTCTGATTGCCATTGCTGCAGTACCTTGGTTCTCAACCGTGGCGCTCTAGATCAGTCGATCCACAGACGCCACGATCCTGTGCGCAATCAGGCTAACGCTTGCGTACAGGGGGTAAATCAGTGCAATGCCCGTGCGCGGCCTCTGCAGCAAGTCCGACCGACTCACCAAGGGTTGGGTGAGGATGGATCGTCTTGCCGATGTCCACAGAGTCCGCACCCATCTCAATGGCGAGTGCCACTTCACTAATGAGATCGCCCGCATGCGTGCCCACAATGCCGCCACCCAAAATCTTGTGTGATGTCGCATCAAACAATAGTTTGGTGAATCCCTCATCGCGACCATTCGCAATCGCGCGACCCGAAGCCGCCCAAGGGAACAAACCTTTCGTGATCGCTACACCTTGTTGCGCGGCCTGTTCTTCGGTCAAACCGACCCACGCCACTTCAGGATCCGTATACGCAACAGAGGGGATGACACGCGCATCAAAGAAGCTCTTTTGGCCTGCAATCACTTCAGCAGCAACATGAGCTTCGTGCACCGCTTTGTGCGCCAACATGGGCTGACCCACAATGTC
>CAJBTJ010000181.1 GCA_903958565.1 uncultured beta proteobacterium | reverse complement strand
CATACCCAAGCAGTCAGTAAGCGAATTTGATCGCCAGTCAGCACATGCTCTTGCGCAGGCATACGATTGTTGCGGCCGTTCAGAATGCTTTGCACAATCGTTGCTTCTGAACTGCCATAAAGCCAGACGTCGTCGGTGAGGTTAGGCGCCCCTAAGGTTTTATTACCTTTGCCCTCCACGCCGTGACACGCCACGCAATTATTCAGGTATTCGCGTTTACCGCGGATGACTCGAATCTGATCATACGCAAGGCCTGACAACGAGCGCACATAATGGGCAATATCGCCAGCGGTACGCGCATCCACGACCGCTTGAAGCGCAGGCATCACACCATTACGACCGTTGGTAATTGACGCCTGCAAAGCTTCTGGCGTTCGGCCGTATAGGGAGTCGCCTTCGACTAAATTTGGAAAACTGGTGCTGCCCTTGGCATCCGAACCGTGACACTGCGCACAATTGTTTAAAAATAAACGTTGCCCAACCACGCGCGCTTCCAACTCCACAGCAATCGCTGGGATATCTAACTTAGCGAACTTATCGTAGAGAGGCTTGACCAGAGCATCCTGTTGCGTTTGATCCTGGCGCACCTCTTGTGCAGAGGTGTAGCCCAAGCTTCCGGTAAACGTCCCGAGTCCAGGATATAAAACTAAATACCCCAATCCGAATAGGCACATCACAACGTACATCACCGTCCACCAGCGCGGCACTGGATTGTTTAATTCCCGTAAATCGCCATCCCACACATGTCCGGTGTCTTGCACCGTCACTGTACGAGCACCCAACCATTTGCGTTGTGAAAATATCAACCACAAACACCAAATAATTCCGAGCAACACAATGCCGGCAATGTAGTATCCCCAAAAACCACTCACAAAATCGCTCATGACCGTACGTCCTCAGTAGCTGCCTTGCGCCCTTCATCGGGCAAGGCGAAAGGCAACATGGCCGCCTCATGGTTCGCTTGCCGACGCCCTTTGGAAAATGCCCAAATAATGATTCCGAAGAATGTCGCCATGGCAAGCACTGTTGAAATTGCGTTAAGCACGGCAACCATCATTTCGCTCCTTGGACTGGTTTGGTTCCAGCCTGTGCAGCCTGAGACGCCTTACGCGCTCCGGTTCCCAAGCCTTGTAAATACGCCACGACAGCATCCTCTTCGGTCTTACCCTGCAAGACTTGAGTCGCCGCTGCGATTTGCGCGTCGGTATAGGGCACACCGAGCGTGCGCAACGCACGCATGCGATCGCCAATGTCGTCGCTCTTGACAGGCTGTTGTGCTAGCCAGGGATAACCAGGCATGTTTGATTCAGGCACAACCACGCGAGGATTGCGCAAATGAATACGATGCCATTCATCAGAGTAGCGCTCCCCCACGCGTGTTAAGTCAGGTCCGGTGCGCTTTGAGCCCCAAAGAAAGGGACGCTCGTAGACCGACTCACTCGCCAACGAGTACGGACCGTAGCGCTGTACCTCGGCACGCAGCATACGGATCTGCTGTGAATGACAACCTACGCATCCCTCGCGGATATAGAGATCTCGTCCCATCAAACGCAAGGCATCGTAGGGTTCATCTCCCGCAGCGGGTTTGGTCGTTGAGTGCTGAAAGAACAGAGGAACAATTTGCACCAAACCAGCGAACAGCACGACCAAAATACTGCACACAATCATCCAGCCAATGTTTTTTTCCAGTGTCTGGTGTGAAAAAAAGCCATGATTTTCTTGAGCCATGTGATTCTCCTTAGGCGCCAGCGGCCGTGGTTGCCAGCGTCGGGGGCACAACGGTGATATCAGACGGGATTTCTGGATTCACTGCTTTTTCGCCGACCACTGTTTTAAAGACGTTGTAGGCCATCACGCACATGCCAGACAGATACAACAAGCCCCCCGCTAAACGAATTGCGTAGAACGGAAAGGTTGACTTAACGGACTCAACGAAGCTGTAAGTCAAAGAGCCATCAGGCTCTGTGGCACGCCACATTAAGCCTTGCATGACGCCGGCGATCCACATGGAAGCGATATAGAGCACGACACCAATCGTCGCGATCCAGAAATGAACCTCGATCAGTTTTGTGCTGTACATCTTTTCGCGACCCCAAAGGCGGGGGATCAGGTAGTACAGCATGCCAAACGTGATCATGGCCACCCAACCCAGCGCACCGGAATGAACATGCCCGATCGTCCAGTCT
>CAJBTJ010000180.1 GCA_903958565.1 uncultured beta proteobacterium | reverse complement strand
TGGTCGACCATTACAGACTTTGAGCAGGGCTTGGATCGTGCGACGATTTGGGGATGGAAGGCAGGCGTTAGCCGTGTGAGCAGCGCCTTTGCGGACTTGAACAATGGCGGCGCGAGCGGCTATCAGGGCCTGACGCTGCATTTTGAGCACTTACTCCCTGACGGTGCGTCGTCGCTGTCGCGTAACGCTGATTTAAATTCCATCACGTTATCGGGTCTTGAGCTCGCCGATTTTGGGGCATCTTCCATTGCGCAATTGAATGCGCAAATCGCAGCGGGGAGCAATCCTCATTTTGCGGTAGGGACGGTGAGTGACGCGTATGGCGAGCATGGTTACTTATATATTTCTTAGTTTTTTTTCAAATCTTTCAACGAGAGTTTTAAATGTCTAACACCACAATTTATGCAGACGGTATTGCCAATATCACCATCATTGAGGGCGTTGCCCGCTTTGATTTAATCAATTTTGCACCGACGAGTGCGGAACCCAAAGCCATCAAAGTGGTTGGCTCTGTTGGGATGTCGGTGCAGGGTCTGTTGCGCACGCATGGACAGCTGCACGATCTGGTCAATAAGCTGATCGAGCAGGGTGTATTGAAAAAAACAGAACCGGGCGCTGCGCCACAGGCCCTGGGCGGGTCGTCAGGAGCGGCTGCGCCCGATTATTCAGTCCGTTAGATTGGTTCGAAATAAGGACTAAATAAAAATTTGTTGGTGTGACTGTAGGGTTATTCAAACAAGCCCAAATAATTGTCTATTCTTAAACTATCTGCACTATGATAGGCGCTTGCTGTAATTGTTTCTGGCGCCATCCCGCCTGGACGCTCTTACAAGAAAACCCTCTGGAGCGTTTGAATGGCAATCTCAAATTTTGGTACACCCGCTGACGACTCGATTACTGGCACCTCAGGAAATGACACCCTATACGGTGCGGCCGGTAACGACACGATTAATGGTTTGGATGGCAATGACAGCATTAGAGGGGAAGATGGTGCTGACCTGCTTTCTGGTGGTAGCGGAGCGGACACGATTGACGGTGGTATCGGAGCGGACACGATTGACGGTGGTATCGGAGCGGACACGATTTATGGTGGTACCGGAGCGGACACGATTGACGGTGGTTTGGGGTCAGATCGCGCAGACTTTTACGGATTAACCAACGGCATCACGATTACGCTCGGTGGTTCTTCGAACGGTAGTGCAGTCGATGCCGTTGCTGGGGTGACTGACGTTCTGATTAGCATTGAACAGGCAAGTGGCACAGGCCACGCAGACTGGATGGATGGCAGTACAGGAGCAGACACGCTTTATGGCGCAGGTGGTATCGACACAATTCGTGGCTTGGCTGGCAATGACAGCATTAGAGGGGATAATGACGGTGACCTGCTTTTTGGTGACAGCGGTGATGACTCCATTTCGGGTGGTAGCGGAGTGGACACGATTGATGGTGGGGGTGGATCAGATCGCGCAGACTTCTACGGATTGGGTAGTGGCGTAACGGGTAATGGCGTATCGGTCACGCTTCGGGCCGACACAGAAGGTAATGCCGTGGAGATCGACACGGGAGTGACCGACATCCTGCTCAACATCGAGCAGATTAAAGGAACCGCTTATGCGGACATCATCGTCGGCAGTGACAACATAAGCCTTGAGGGATATGACGGTAGTGGTGGTAACGATATGATTGATGGGCGGGGTGGTAACGACCGCGTCCAGTTCTATAGCGTTGCGGGGGTTGCGGGTGTGTATGCCAACTTAACCACAGGTGTATCGAAAGATTTGGCGGATCATCGGGTTGGCACGAGCGCGGATGCGGCGGGCGTTGGTGTGGACTCCTTTACGAATATCGAACGTCTCAATGGTTCAATCAACGATGATTATTTGACTGCCGTTGGTTTTGGCGTGACGGTGGGTGCTGGAAACGTGAGTACCACGCGCAACACCTCCAACATGCTTTGGGGTGGACGTGGCAATGACACCATCGTTGGCAATGGCGATACAGAACTTACTTATAGCGATAGCGGTGCAACAAGTGGTGTCGTCGTGGATCTCCAAGCCCGTACAGCCACGAGTGACTACTCAGGCGCAGACAGTATTGAGGGCGGCATCATCGCCGTCACGGGCACGTCGTTCGCTGACAGAATTAAGGGCGCGAACACCAACCGCAGCGGCGAGTGGTTTACGGGTCTTGGCGGCGATGACACCTACGAGGGTGGTGGGGGTTATGACAGCATTTTTTACGGTGGAAGCCAAAATGCATTGAGGATTGACTTAGCGGCCGGCACTGTGATTGGTGGCGCCGACGTAGGAACGGACACCTTGATTGGGATTGAAGCAATCCAAGGAAGCACGGCTGGAGACTTCTACGATGCTTCACAATTTGGTTTGGATGCGTCTAGCCCAAATAAAATCGATGATGGCGGCTTGTTCAATTCTTTCGAAGGTCGCGCAGGGGATGACACCATTGTTGGTAACGGCGCCACACGCATCGCCTACAACAGTGCTGCGGCAGGTGTCGGCGTAAGTTTGATCGAAGGTTTGGCGCTTGATTTGATCGACGCTGAAGCCTTGCTAAATGGCGCAGACCGCAGCACTTTTCTTGATGCAGCGGGTGTTGGCGTAGACGAATTTTCTGGTGTCAACAGCATACGCGGCAGCTCGTACGGTGACTTCCTGATCGGCGGTCGCCGAGAGACCGATCAGCTTGAGCAATACGAAGGCCGTGGCGGCAACGACACCATTTGGGGTGGCACCGGCTACGACCGTGTGAATTATCACATTGACGGGATGGGTACGACATTTATTGTTGACAATGGCGTCGTGCAGTTCGCACTCGATGAGAACGGTGAGCAGATCTACACAACCGGTTTGGTCATTAATATGCGGGACGGCATCGTCACGGGTGATTTGAGCGTCACTGGTGCAGACGAACTCAGAGAGATTGAGGGCATACGTGGCACATGGCTTGACGACCTCTACGATGCGCGCGGTTTTAGTGACACCAGCCTGAACGCAGGGTCACGCGGCTTTTTCAATGATTTCGAAGGCTTTACCGGCAACGACACGATTATTGGAAATGGTTCTACGCGCCTAAGTTACATGGGCACCTTTGCTGCGGTCTACGTCAACCTAGAAGACGGCGTAGCAATGGACAAGGCGGACTTCGACAATGACACCTCGCTCGACTTGGCCAAGGTTGGTGTGGATGACTTACAGGGTGGCATCAATTCCTTGCGAGGTTCTGCGTTTAACGACGTCTTGATTGGCGGAGTGGCTGCTAACGACCTGCTCGAAGTGTTTGACGGCCGCACTGGCGATGATGTCTTGAGTGGTGGGTCCGGCTTTGACCGTGCACGCTATGACAACGATGGATCGGTCAACGCCTGGTTGTACAACGGCACGACCTTGACCATGCTCGATGATGGTGTTTCGAACTCTGCCTTTAAATTCACCCAAGGGATCACGGTTGATTTGGCGGCAGGTACGGTAACCGGTGATCGGAACTGGACCGGCAACGATACGTTGTTGGATATCGAGTCTGTCTACGGCACAGTCCTTGCCGATACCTATGATGCAACGGGCTTTAACGATGGTTCTTATGGAACGTTCAATGAGTTCCAGGGCAAGGGCGGCGACGATACCGTGATTGGTAACGGCAATACGCGCGTCAGCTATATCGATGCCTTTGCAGGGGTGTTGGTTGATCTAGAAAATGGAACATCCGCTAGTATGTTTTCGGCAGATGCAGCCTTTGTTGGCATTGACACGATTTCTGGTGTCAACGCTGTGCGCGGCAGTCTGTTTGCTGACGAGATCATTGGCTCGACAGGTGCTGATGTGCTTGAGGGCATGGCGGGTGACGATTCGCTGATGGGTGGCACGGGTAATGACAAGATCAACGGTGGTGACGGCCAGGATACGGCCGTTTATGCCGGCGGTCGCAGTTCAATCACGAACATCGTACGTTCGGCTGATGGGTTGAGCTTGATCGTTAAAACCGCGAACGAAGGGACCGATAAGCTGACAAATATCGAGTTTTTTCAGTTTGGCGCTGATCCTGCCATTTCTGTCGCGGACGCGTTGGCGAGCTTCACGGTGGCGCCCTTGTTTTCCTCATTCCGTGTGGATACGAATGCGGCCAAGAGCGACGGCATAGAAACGAGTGAGGATAGCTCGGTGGACGGTGAAGTCGCTGTTGCACAAGCCGTCAATACGGACACTTCGTTATTAATGCCCGACGCCTATACAGGACCTGTGGCTGGAATCGCTTACCAACTAATCGACGCCTCGCCTGATGCGGTCATTACCGCCGGAACGACCAACGACTTTATCGTGCTGCAGGGCACGGGCAACAAGGCAGTCAATGGCGGTGGTGGCATGAACGTGATTGATGGGGGAACCGGTTCGACCTTCATCACGGCGGGTGGCATTAACTACTCGGATACATTCTTTTTGGATGGCCGTGCTGCCGGTACGTCATGGTCGACGATTGTTGACTTTGAGTTAGGCTTGGACAAGGCGACGGTCTGGGGCTGGAAAGCAGGCGTCAGCAGCGTACTTGCTTTGGATGCAGCGGGCGGCGCAGCGGGCTATACGGGCTTGACCTTGCACTTTAAAAATCTCTTGCCAGATGGTGCGGCTCAGACAGATACCAATCCAAATCTGAACTCGATTACCTTCACGGACATGACGCTTCAAGATTTTGGTGTGTCGTCTGTAGCGGAGCTCAATACCCAGTTGGCCAATCAAAGCAATCCCCACTTCCTGGTTAGCTCGGTGTCAGATGTGTATGGCGAGCATGGGTATTTGTATATTAGTTAAGCTATTGATGCATGAGCTTACGCAGTAAGCATTTTCAATGCTGCAATCTTAATCAGACCAGTGCTTCGAGCACTTGGTTTGATTTTTTTTACTGAGAATAAAGGTATCTTATGGCTATTTATGGGAATCATTTCGCATACAAGTCCGCCATTTCTATCGGACCCAACGTCAGTTTAACGGGCTCATATTTTATCGATGCGGTCGATTTGACGGACGACGCGAATGCGGAGTTGTTATTTTTTGGTTTTACGTATCCCTCGTTAGGCAGTGCGTTTTATCTTCCTCAACAAGGAAGCGCGTATCTCGGAAGGGGGGCGGGTCTTTTCTCGGCAACCTCTGATCAATTTAGCTTCGCCATGCCGGCAACAGTTCATCCAAGAGAGTTGCTGTACGCTGACTTTAACCAAGATGGACGGTTAGATGTTTTTTTAGCGGATCATGGCTGGGATGAAATACCTTTCCCGGGAGGTCAAAACCAGCTGATGTTATCCAATGCGCTGACTGGGGCATGGGATCTGGCGACGAATTATTTGCCGCAACGACTCGACTTTACGCATTGCGCTGCAGTGGGCGATATCAATAAAGATGGTTTGATTGATATTTTTTTAGGTAATGTAGATACCTCTGGCGCACCGATCGAGGCTTCTTTTCTCATCAACCAAGGTCAAGGAAGATTTTTAGAAAATACGCAAATCATCCCTTCGCTCGTTACACAAGATCTTGTGTTTTATGCCACGCAGCTTGCTGACTTGAATGCAGATGGGTGGGATGACCTCATCATTGGAAACAGTGGGTCACTCGATACGCCAGAGTCCGACTCCCTCGTGCTGTGGAATCAACGCGGTAGTTTTTCTGCGACACATGTTTCCCGATTACCGCATGGATTTTTTGGGAATAGAAATGAACAAATCCTTGATATTCAAGAGGCTGATTTAGATCAGGATGGGTTTAATGATTTGATTGTTCTCAGTACCCAAAATAATCCATCCTACAGTGGTTGGGCTATCCAAGTCTTACATAATAATAAGAATGAATCCTTTACAGATATCACAAGTACCAGCTTTGACTTTGCACCTCGTATGGCGCAGGCCGGCGCACCGTGGCTGGCCTTTATCAAACTGCTGGATTTAAATGGCGATGGATTGTTAGATATTCTTCCGGCTCAGTGGGGTATTACGGGCACTCCCAATTTGGATGATTTTCCGCTTGCTTTTGTAAATGATGGTTTTGGGCAATTCCAGACACTCAACTTATCCGAGGCGATAGATACGAGTGCGATCGATCCATATTTTATGCACGGTATCGTCCCGTATCAGACAGAAGATGGGATCTCATGGTTGAGTTCCTTTACTCATCAGGGTCAGATCTACATACGCCCGATGGATGCAACGATTTTGGCTGCGACCTACACGACACCCGCTTCCTCTATTGACGCGATTGGTCTATCCAACGATGGTCAGTCTGTATTGATTAAGGTTGC
>CAJBTJ010000179.1 GCA_903958565.1 uncultured beta proteobacterium | reverse complement strand
GGTGGGATTGAGTTGCATGCCGCACATCTCGTCGACGGTTTCGACAGGCAGGTTGGTGGTGCGCATGTCGACGGCATCAAAACCAGAGTCGTGAAACAGTTGCTCAATCGTCTTGCGGGTAAAAAATCTGACATGGTCCCGATCGAGCAAGCCGAGGTTGGCGTAATCCCAACGCCCCTCGAGCAGCATGGCGCGCACGGCCAGATGGCTGACGTTTGGGATCGAGGCGATCACGCGGCCGCGAGGCTTGAGCGCTTGGGCGGTGAGTCTAAGAACCTCCTCGGCATTGGTCACATGCTCTAGCACATCACCAAAGATTACGACATCGAATTTGCGCGTTGGGTAGGCAGAAAAAAAGTCCTCAACCTTCATGCAGTGCGCTTCGTTTAGAAACTCTGCGGCTTTTGCGATGGCTTCGGGCGTGATGTCGATGCCGGTGACGTGATGACCTTGGGCCCGCAAGTACTCACCGAGATACCCGGCAGAGCAGCCCACATCCAGTATGTCGAGCGACTCGCCGCCGGTGGCTTCGGCGATGAAGTCAATCGTGAGGGAGTGCGAGTTGTTTTTGTTGCTTGGATCAATAACGGCTTGGTAGCGCATAGGAATCAGGAGGCTGTGCTCGAGTCTGTGTCTGGCTTGGTTTGTTCCAGTTCTTTGAGTTGATACTCAAGTTGCTGGATGGTGACAGAGGCGTCGTAAAAATTCTTGGTGGCTTCGTAAAGCTGTGTGGTCAGCGTGACATTCTGTTCTTTTAGTCGAGCGATTTCTTCGCGAGCGAGGCTTAGTTGGGTTTGTGCTTGTTGCGCGGCGGGATTAGAAAATACATTGGTGTGTTGATCCGGTACCGACATCTCGGCTGCGACATACTGGTGCGACGAGGCGTTAGCTTTGCCCTCAGCGCCATCGTTGCGCTGCACGCCAGATAGAACCAAGGGCCCTAGCTCGTTGTGGCGCGCTGCGCGTTTATGAATGACACAGATAGAGTTCACAAACTCGATTGAATGAATTTGATCTAGAAAGCTCCAATCTGTTTCGTTTGGAGCGATTTCCGTAGCGGCATCGTCAACGAGAGCACGAAACTCCGCCAAAAAATCTTTCGCAGCAACCTGGACGCCCCAGACGGGACGATTCACGAGATCGACAATTTTTTTAAAGAAAGCAATCGCTGAAAACGGATCGTACAAACCACCACCATAGCTTTCCCAATAACTGCAGTGCAGATCTTCGATCAGATAAGTGCCGCCTTCAGAGAGGCGCGGAAAAAGCTGGACAAAGCTGCGGATGATATCGCGAGAGTGATGCGAGCCATCGTCAATCACAACATCGAGTGTTTCGGTCAGTACGCTAAGAGACTGCAGCGTGGCGGGGGTGTTGATATCGCCGATCAGAATCTTGATGCGTGGATCGTCGTAGCGCAGGGCGCCGCAAGCAGGATCAATATCGCAGCCAATGATGAGACGTGCGTTGTTGAAGTACTGAGCCCAGACTTCAAGCGAGCCACCGGCCTGGACACCGATTTCCAGCAGACGCAGTGGTTGCTCTTTGCGCCCGGCAAGGTGTCGATCGTAGTGTTGCAGATAGCCTTGCCATTTGGCGGCGGGCTTGCCTGTGTCACGATGAAACAGTGTGCGCAGTGTGGCAGGCGGCTTGGGTTGGACAAAGGGCAGGTGCTCGACCAAGCGCTGGAGGAGGCTGCGTTTGGCGAGCGTAGGTTTAGTCATACGCAGGCTCCAGACGGATCTGGTCGCAGGCGATACCAACAAGGCCCCAGCGTGCTTGAGCGGAAGAGACGGTCACGATTAAGGCGTCATGAATAAAGTGATGCTGTGTATTATCGTGCAGATTACCGTCTGCGATCGAGCAGGCAACGGCATATTGTCCGTTAGGCAGCAGCGGCAGCGTGAAATCAAAGACTGCGGTGACACGTTCTCCAGCTAGGACCGGGGTTTCCTGACCCTCGGTCGTGATACGCAGGGTGTTTTCACCAAATAAATCTTGGCCAAGTCGGTCGCGCAAGAGAAAGCCGATGATGGGGCGTACGAGCTGCTGGCTGGCCTGGATCGTGATGCGCATGCTGACCTTCTCGCCACCCTCGAAACATTCTCTCTCTGGATGGTTTAGATTAACAAACTGTACGTCGGTAATCCTCGCAAATCCTGTTTCCCAGCCTTTGGTGTTGGTCTCTGGGGGCAGGCTTTGCAAGACCACCTCATCACCCGCAACCTGCTGGAGTGCATATTGCAGATAGGACTCGGCGACTTCTTTGGCGGGGCCAATTTGCTGGATACGACCGGTGTCTAGCCAAATAGCGCGGTCACACAGGTTTTGCACGGCAGCCATGTCGTGGCTGACAAAGAGTAGGGTGCCGTGCTGTTTAAAGTCCCGGATAAAGCGCATGCATTTCTGGACAAACACCGCGTCGCCCACTGCGAGCGCTTCATCGATGATCAAAATATCGGCGTCCACATGTGCGATGACGGCAAAGGCCAGCCTCACGACCATGCCGGTCGAATAGGTTTTGACCGGCTGGTGGATAAATGCACCAATATCAGCAAACGCCAGCATCTGTTCGGTTTTTTCTGCGAGCTGTGCATCGGTGATGCCATAGAGCGCTGCGGTCATGCGCAGGTTTTCCAGCCCCGTAAATTCTGGGTCAAAGCCTGCGCCAAGTTCGAGTAGTGCGGCGACTTTGCCCTGGGTGTCGACCTGTCCGCTCGAGGGTTTAATGGTGCCGTAGATCAGCTGCAGGAGCGTGGACTTGCCACTGCCGTTGCGACCGACGATGGCGACGGACTCTCCGCGCACAACGCTAAAGCTGATATCTCGGAGCGCGAAAAAGTCCGTGTAGAGCCCAGTTTTTTTGGGGCGTAGGATCTGGATCAGGCGATTGATCGGCTGATGAAAGTTGCGATAGCTTTTGCTTAGCCCTGAGACTGTAATCGCGAGGGTAGATAATAGATTAGGCGTTTGGGTCGACATCGCTTGGGTTGACCGCGCTTGGCTTGGGCTCTTAGAGGACATCGACAAACCCATCGCTCGTCAGGTCAAACCAGAAGAAGCCTGCGCAGTACACCAGCAAGCTCCAACCCAGAAACCCGAGATAAGATCCCCAGGCCGGTGCCGTGCCGCCGATCATGATGCCGCGGAGCATTTCGATTTCGATCGCCAGCGGGTTGAAGGACAGGATGGCCTGCAGATCCATCGGCATCGAATCGAGTGGAAAGAAAATCGGTGATAAAAACAGTAGACCAGTCACCACAAAACGTACGACTTGGGTGATGTCACGCATATAGGCGCTCAGCGACGCGATGATCCAACACAAGCCCAGCACAAACAAAACCAGAGGCAACAGAACCAAGGGTAAATAAAGTGCCGTCAGAGGGGGGAGCCCCAGAGCAAACACATAGATCACGAGCCAGATGACCAGCCCGAGTGCTGCATCGCAAAGCGCTAATCCCACCGGTATGCTGGGCAGAATGCGAATCGGGAAGCGGACTTTTTTGATCAGATTGCTGTGCGCACGCAAGACGGCGGGCGCTGCCTGAAGCGACTCAGAGAATATATTGAAGACCACCAGTCCCAAGTACAGATTGAGCGCAAAACTGACGCCGCTTGATGTCTGCCCACCCCATTTGACACCTAAGATGTGTTGAAACACTAAGGTGTAGATGCTGAGCATGATGATCGGATTGATCACTAGCCAAAGCAATCCCGCCCAGGAGTTTTTGTAGCGGGCCTGCAAGTCGCGTGTGATGAACATACGCAACAGCTTGCGGTCTTGGATGGGATGCAAAAGTGCATACCAGATTTGATAGATAAATCGAGCCATAACCTCGAATTATCGCCGATGCTGAGTATTGTTAGGGTTTCTGTGGTTAAAAATGACTAACTTTTGTTGTACACCATCAATTATTCTTTGATCAAAGTCGTCCACACCCATACCCAACATAATTTAGGAGCTTAAATGGCTATCGTCGTAAACGTAAATTCATATGCGGGCACGCCTGAGGATGACCAGATTGTAGGTACCTATGATGGGAGCTCAGATACCCTAAGGGGCGCTGATGGCGCGGACTTTATAGAAGGGTTGGGAGGCGACGACAGCTTAGTAGGTGATGCTGGCAACGACACCATTTATGGCCGCGATGGCAACGATACGCTTGATGGCGGTGAAGGAAATGACTATCTGATCGGTTACGAAGATAACGACTCAGTGTTGGGC
>CAJBTJ010000178.1 GCA_903958565.1 uncultured beta proteobacterium | reverse complement strand
CCTGACCGTAGCGATGACCTTGCTTCCGATGTCGGCGATTGGGGAGCGGATCGGGTTTAAGCGATTGTTTTATTACGGCCTGTGGACCTTTATTCTTGCGTCATTGTGCAGTGCGTTGGCACCATCGATGCCCGTGTTGTTGGGCGCGCGTATTTTTCAAGGGCTTGGCGGCTCAGCCATCATGTGTCTGTTCGGTGCGCTGGTCCGAAACATTTATCCGCCGCATTTAATTGGGCGCGGCATTGGTCTAAACGCGATGACGGTTGCGGTGTCCTCAGTGATCGGACCTTCAATCGGCGCATTCATTCTGTCGTTCACGACCTGGGAGTGGATCTTTCTATTTAATTTGCCCGTGGGCTTCCTCACGATGCTTGGGGTGCGTTACCTACCCGATGTACCACGCATTTCGGCGCCTTACGATTGGTTTGCAGCGGCGCTGAGCATGACAACGATTGCGTTATTAATCCTAGGAATCGACGCGTTATCGACAAACTTTTTGCTTGCAGTGGTGCTACTGAGCGCCTCGTTTGTGATTGGCTGGGCGCTGGTGCGACGCTCTGCGCAGCAGACTGCCCCGCTTGTGCCGGTTGATCTCTTTAGAATTCCCGCGATGCGGTTTGCGTTAGCCGCATCGGCCAGTACGTTTTGTGCGCAGATGGCCACGATGGTTTCGCTGCCGTTTTATTTGCAAGTGACACTTAATCGCCCTCAAATGGCCGTAGGTGTGTTGATGGCAGGGTGGCCCGTGGGGGCAGCACTAATCGCTGCGATCGCGGGACCGCTGTCGGATCGATTTCCTGTGGCCATATTGAGTGGGCTGGGTGCGGCGGCGATGGCGATTGGTTTGGGCTTAGTGGTGGTGATGCCCACCAGTGCGTCAGACGCGTGGCTGTTCACTGCGATGGTTCTGGCAGGAATTGGGTTTGGATTTTTTCAAACGCCAAATAATCGTGTCATGTTAGGTTCGGCACCACGCAACCGCGCGGGTGCTGTGGGCGGCCTGCAGGCGACGACACGGGTGTTTAGTCAAACGTTTGGTGCGGCCATCGTTGCCGTCGTGTTTAGTTTAGGTTTTAGCAGTGGGCCAATGCTTGGACTTTGCGTCGCGATAGGATTTGCCTTGATAGCAGTCGGCGTGAACACGCTCCGCTATTTTCAGGCGCCACGCTCGCGTGCGGACGGCTAGTGAAGATGCGTATCCTGCAGATCAATTCGGAGCGGGGTTGGCGAGGGGGTGAACGGCAAACCCTACTCACGGCCCTGGGATTGCGTGAGCGGGGACAAGAGGTTGAATTGCTAGTCAGGCGCGGTGGTGCCTTAGAGGCCCGCGCACGGTCGGAAGGCCTGAGGACTCATACAGCCAAGAGCGCTGCTGGGTTTGGCCTTTGGCTGGCGCGTCATGGCGCGACGTATGATGTGCTGCATGTACAGACCGCCAATGTGTTGGCTTGGGCGTTGTTGGCCAAGCCTCTGCACCGGCAGCCGGTGGTTTTTTCAAGACGGACAAGCTTTCCGATTGTTGGGTTTAGTGGATTTTCTCGTTTGAAGTGGGCTTATACCGATGCGCGTGTTGCCATCAGTGAGGCGGCTGCCGCAGCAATGCGAGCGATGGGGTTGTCGGTCCAAGTCATCCCGAGCGCCGTCCCCGTCGTTACATCGAATCCCTCGCGTGTGCGGGAGTTTCTCGAGCGTGAAAACTTGGTTGGGCAGCGTTTGATCGGCACAGCGGCCGCCCTATCGCCAGAAAAAGATCCTGTCACCTTGATCCAGGCCGCAGCGCAAGTGTGTGCAAAATATTCAGATGTTACGTTTGTGCACTGGGGCGCAGACGGCGCGGCAGCCAACGCCGCGCGGCAAGCAATACGTGAGCTTGGTTTGGGTGCGCGCTACCGGCTACTGGGATTTGAGTCTGATGTCGAACAGTTGTTTGCGGCACTGAACGTCTTTGTGATGGCCTCGCGACAGGAGGCGCTTGGCAGCAGCGTGCTCGATGCCATGGCGCAAGAGGTGCCGGTGGTCGCGACCCAAGCGGGTGGTTTAAAGGAGTTGCTCGCGGACGAGCGAGGCCTTTTATGTACACCAGGCGATGCCCGTGGTTTGGCCGATCAGATTGGACAGCTACTTGACGATCCTGCACACGGCTCAGCCCTGGCTGCTCGAGCGCTTCATGAGGTGCGGACACGCTATGGTGTTGACACGATGGTGCAAATGTACGAAAGTTTGTATCGCCAAGTGATTGTTGCGCCTTGAGGTGCGAAGGTGCATGTTGGCAGAGCCCCTCACGCTTTACCTCTTGGGCGTAATACAATAAAATACAACTGTATGCAAAACATGATTTGCAAGCATTTTGCGCGTCATGCGGCTGATCTGACCAATGGGTAGTGGAGACAAAAAATGAATGAGTTTGACGTGATCGTTGTGGGTGCAGGGAATGCTGCGTTGGCGTCGGCCGTATCGGCCAAAGAAAATGGCGCTCAGCGCGTGGTGGTGCTTGAAAAAGCCCCCCGCGAGATGCGCGGCGGTAATACACACTGGAGCGGTGGTGTGTTGCGTTTCGCCTTTGACGACCCTAAAGAAATTGGCCCCTTGTTGCCGGGTGTTGAGCAAGAATACGAAGACTTTTATTCTGGCATTGCGCCGTATACAAAAGAGGACTTTCACGGCGATTTAATGCGCGTGACCTCTGGGCAGACAGACCCTGTTCTTTCTCATGTGCTTGTCAATAATTCAAAGGATACGGTCTTTTGGATGAGTGAGGTCGGTAAGGTGCCGATGGAGCCAGCGATTACGCTCACGGGTGTCAGAAAGGGCAATCGAATCGTTTGGGCGCGCGGCCTTGTGGTGCGCGCTGAGCACGAAGGGGTAGGGCTCTCGCGTAGTTGGTTTGCGACCTGTGAACGCATGGGCATTGAAGTGCGCTATGGCGCCGCAGTGGTCGGGCTGCTACAGGACGAAACCGGAGCCGTATGCGGCGTGACGGTGCGTGATGACAATGGCGTACGAGAGTTGCACGCCAAAGCTGTGGTGCTTGGATGTGGCGGGTTTGAAGCAAACGTACAAATGCGCACCCAGCATATCGGTCCACTCGTGGGTGCAGCGAAAGTGCGCGGTACACCACACAATCAGGGTGATGGGTTGCGTATGGCCATGAACCTAGGCGCGATGCCTTGGGGGCAGTGGAGCGGTTGCCATGCGACCCCGATTTCTGCTGACTGGGGAAATTTTGCTCCGCGCGAAATGACAGACCGTAGTAATCGATTGAGCTATTTGTATGGCGTCATGATCAATCGCGTGGGTAAGCGCTTTGTCGACGAAGGCGCAGACGGAGCCATGTTCACCTATGCAAAATATGGACGTGCGATTTTGGCTGAACCTGGTGCGAAGGCATATCAACTGTTTGATTCCCAGGTTGTGCATTTACTCGAGCCACGCTATTCGACAAGCGAGCCGATCATGTCTGACACCATCGAGGGTTTGATTGAGCAGTTGGATATTGATGACAAAAAACAAGCGCTTAAAACAGTCTTGGAATATAACGCTGCGGCAAAACATGCTGAGGATGGTTTTGATCCTTCACAAAAAGATGGCTTGTCGACTCAAGGCTTGGCATTAGAAAAAACCAACTGGGCAACGAAGCTTGAAAAGGCACCGTATTACGCCTATAGCGCAACAGGCGGTATTACCTTCACCTTCGGCGGCCTACGTGTCGATGAAAATACGCAAGTCGTCGGTACCGACTGGCGTCCTATCAAAGGCTTGTTCGCTTGTGGCGAAATGATCGGTGGCTTGTTCTACGACAACTACCCGGCGGGAACAGGGTTGGTGTCAGGCGCAACGTTCGGCCGTATTGCTGGTCGTCAGGCCGCTGCCTTAAGCACTGGCAAAGCCTTAGCGAAAGCCGCTTAATCCGAAAGGGGGAGACATATCATGTCCGATCAGGCAAAAGCGCCGCAAACTTTGCTTACTCGACTTGCAGAGTTGATTTGTGAGTTTGATACGTCACTGATTAATGATCAGGCGATCTCCCTATCCCGCACAGCGATTATTGATACGATTGGTGTCACGCTTGCGGGAGTCACCGAACCTTGCGTGACCAATTTGTTTAAAGTGCTGGGAGTAGGAACTTCGCCTGGCGCGTCCACGGTGTTCGGTACTGCGATCAAGACCTCGGCGCTTGACGCTAGCTTTATTAATGGCGTGGGCTCGCATGCGCACGATTACGACGACTTTAGCCAGCCGATGGGCGGGCATCAATCAGCACCGCTCGTCGCACCATTGTTTGCGCTGGCCGAAGAGCGAGGCGCAACGGGCTT
>CAJBTJ010000177.1 GCA_903958565.1 uncultured beta proteobacterium | reverse complement strand
AGCTGTGGTTAAAAACATTGGATTGAAGTCAAGGACGGCAACCCGTGTCGCAGGTAAAGAGCCAGCAAAAATGACGATTCCAATAAAACCGTATATCCATCCACTGGTAGAACGCTTCAAGCCTGACTCCTATGTTTTAGTTCTGTGCTCACGGTAGCAGAAAGTGCCATGTGTCACTGCGTCTTCAAGCAAAAAAAGACCACCCTCGAAAGGATGGTCTTGTGCGGTTTGGTGGAGCCGGGGGGAATTGAACCCCCGTCCGCGAGCCCTCTGCAGGCAGTTCTACATGCGTAGTCGTTTAATTTTTAATTTAACCTCGGACTTTGCCAAACGACAGGCCGGACCTTGGCGATTCACTTGGTTTTAAGAATTTGACGAGTGACCCGGCAAACCCCGATTCTTTGTAAATGACGCTGCTGTGGTTTTACCCACCTGACCCAAAGACAAATCAGTGCAGCGGCTCACCGCTTAAGCGGCCAGAGCGAAACGCTCGTCGTTGGCGTTTATAGTGTTTCCAGTGGATTTACGAGCGAACTGGTGCTCGGCATGCCCTGCACTGTTTCGCGACCCACGTCGAATCCGGATCGGCCCCAGTAGTGCGATTGTAGACGAACAATCTATTGATTCAGACAGATGAGATGTAAAAGAGTTCAGTCTTTGTAACTAAATCGAAGGTGATCTCTTACACATTCATCAGGTGCTTGATCATTGGCCACATCTCGCGTGCAGAGTGCGCCGTGTGATTCGCTTGCCAGGTCTCGACGGGATGATCTGGCCCACAGTAGCCATACGCTGCTGCAATGGAGAGCATGCCTGCTGCGCGCGCTGCCTGGATGTCTCGAATGTCGTCACCCACATATAGGCAACGATCCGTGGCGTAGCCAGCCTGTTGCGCCGCATGCAGTAGCGGAAGAGGGTGTGGCTTTGCGTGAGCGGTCGTATCGCCACAAACTAGCGTAGCGCAGTCTTTATCCAGTCCTAAGGCCGTGACGATGGGTTGGGCCAGGTGTGTCACTTTATTTGTGACAATTCCCCAAGACAAGCCGTGCTCTGATATTTGCGCCAATAGCTCGGGCACGCCATCGAATAGACAGGTATCCACCGTCATCGCGGCTTGGTAGTCTGCTAGAAATTGCAGACGATGTTGCTCATACGTGGCGTCGCCAGGGGCTAAGTTCAGCGCACAGCGCAAGAGGCCACGTGCACCGGCCGAGGCATAGGGCCGCAGCACCTCAAGAGGTAAGGGCGGCAAGCCCGCGCGCTCGCGCTGCTTATTAGCTGCAGCGCCTAGATCAGGTGCTGTATCGGCAATCGTGCCGTCAAAATCAAACAGAATGAGAGCGCTCATTTGCGGGTGGCCATTAAATAGTTCACGCTCGTATCTTGATTGAGCGAATACGTTTGTGTGAAAGGGTTGTAGCCCATGCCTATTAATTCTTGCGTGGTGAGGCCATGCGCACGTGCGGACGCTGCGAGTTCGCTCGGGCGTACAAAACTGCGCCAGCTATGTGTGCCGCGCGGCAAGAGCCGCAAAACATATTCTGCACCAACAATCGCGAACAGAAAGGACTTTGGGTTGCGGTTCAGTGTCGAAAAGAACACCCAACCACCCGGTTTGACGAGTGCGGCACACGCACGCACGATTGAGCCTGGATCGGGCACGTGTTCAAGCATTTCCATACAGGTCACGACATCAAACGTCTGCGGTTGCTCTAATGCCAAATCTTCGGCACTGATGCTGCGATAGGTGACAGGCACTCCTGACTCCAATCCGTGTAGCCTTGCAACCTTCAGCGATTTATCAGCCAAATCAATTCCCGTGACCTTGCCGCCAGCGAGCGCCATGCTTTCAGCTAGGATTCCGCCGCCGCAACCGACATCAAGTACGGTTTTGTCGTGCAGGCCGCCGATTAGCCGCTTGATCCATTCAAGTCGCAATGGATTGATGGCATGCAAAGGCTTGAATTCGCTATTTGGATCCCACCAGCGAGAGGCGAGTGCGCTGAATTTATCTAATTCAGCCTGATCGACATTCGAGGAGGGGCGCGGGGCGTCGGATGACATAGATCTAATCGCTTATAAAACAGCAAAGAAAACAGCAAAATAAAAAAAGGCCCCGCAAGCGAGGCCTTTTTGAGTCGGAGTAAACGCTGGCAGTGCCAGCTTTACCCGATCAGCTTCAAGAATTACTTCTTGCTGCCGATGATTTCGACGTCTACGCGGCGGTTCTTCTCACGGCCGGCTGCTGTGCGGTTGTCAGCAACTGGTTGTGACTTGCCTTTACCTGAAGCGGTGATGCGGTTAGCAGCAACGCCTTTGGTAACCAAGTAAGCTTTGACAGCTTCTGCACGGCGAACCGACAGGGCTTGGTTGTAGGCATCAGAACCGATCGAGTCAGTGTGACCGATGGCGATGATGGTTTCGAGGTTGACAGCTTGAGCGCGACCAACGACCTGGTCGAGAAGCTTACGGCCTTCTGGTTTGACGATGGCTTTGTCAAAGTCAAACAGAGCTTCGGCTTTAATCGAAACTTTGTCTGCCATTGGCTGACCGGACTTCTTGACGCACTCAGCAGCCGCAGTTGCTGGAGTCCAGAAGTTGTTCTGCCAGCAGAGTTCATTGGAACCGTTCTTCCAGATGAGCTCGTTAGAGCCGTTCTTCCAATTGTCTACTGTTTGTGCGGAAGCGACGCCGGTTGCCGAAATAGCAGCAAAGGCGAGTGCCAGAGCGAATTTGGAGGGCTTGTTCATGTTTCTCCTCGATTGAGCTTGAAGCTGGATAAGTGACTCGCAGCGAACTCCCGCCGCAAATGTAAAAAAAATACATCAGGAAACCAGTATAACAAAACAGCGAGCACGTTCAAAAGAGCTTACTCACTAGGTTTCCTGCGTGCTGATTCGA
The DNA here is from genome assembly GCA_903958565.1 of uncultured beta proteobacterium. GTDB lineage: Bacteria > Pseudomonadota > Gammaproteobacteria > Burkholderiales > Burkholderiaceae_B > Zwartia. The sequence continues at coordinate 429 of CAJBTJ010000177.1, read as the reverse complement.
ATCTTACGACATTTAAGGAACTTTGGCGAAGTTAATGCATCACTTGAACCCATGAAGTGCGTATTTCTACCTTCAGCCCCCTTTGTTGTTGGTTTTTGGCAACAGCAAAGACTGGTTTTTGTAGTTTTGTAGCGGTAAAGGGGTGGACTTAGGCTTTTCATCCCTGATCGCTGCATTGAAGCGTGGTCCAAGCATAGCTCAAAAGAAGCTTGCCTCTAACTAATAAGAGGTGGCGGCGGTGTAGAATCCAAGGTTTACCTTTAGACCCGATTTTGGGGTTCTCAACCGCTGTCTTTTGTTGCGAAATTTATGGATTCCTTTGCCAAGGAAACTCTTCCGATATCCCTCGAAGAAGAAATGCGCCGGAGTTATCTCGACTACGCAATGAGCGTAATCGTTGGGCGCGCCCTCCCGGATGTCCGGGATGGT
>CAJBTJ010000176.1 GCA_903958565.1 uncultured beta proteobacterium | reverse complement strand
TGGTCTGCTTGAACGATGAAATCCATGCAGCGCGGGAAGTGAGTAAAACGTCGACAGCGCGCCTGCAAACATTTAGATCCCCAGACTTTGGCGTCTTGGGCCATGCCGATGGGGATCGTGTTGTGTTCTACCGAAAGTCCCTTAGGCGCCATAACCCCGATACGGAATTTGACATCAGAACGCTCGATGCACTTCCGCGCGTAGAGATCGCTTACCACTATGCGGGTAGCGACGGCATGGCGACGCGCGCCTTTATTCAAGGCGGCGCCAAGGGCATTATTGGCGCGGCCTTTGCTCCCGGCCTGATGTCCCCGGAAGAAAATATTGCAATGAAAGAGGCAGTCGCAGCAGGCGTCAAGGTTGTCATGTCTTCACGCGCCGGTTCTGGTCGAACGTTCGGCCCGAGCAAAATAGTCCAAGCTGGATTCCTAAGAGCCGATAATTTAAATCCTCAAAAGGCCAGAATTCTGTTAGCGTTAGCGTTAACTAAAACAACAGACTCGACAGAAATACAACGTATGTTCGATCAGTACTGATCTAAGTCCAACTACCTCAGGAGATATTATGGATCGCAGAAAATTTATCGAAGGTGGATTAGCGCTAGGTGCAGTTGTTAGCGTACCGGCTCTGGCGCAGAGCTCCGCCTCTAAATGGCCATCACAAACAATTAAATTGATCGTCGCTTTTGGTCCAGGCGGATCGACCGATGTCACGGCACGAATCGTATCAGCCAAGCTGATGGAAATTATCGGCCAACGGATCGTGATTGAAAACAAACCAGGTGGCGGCTCAAACATTGGGTCAGAACTTGCGGCCAAGTCTCCCGCAGACGGCTACACGCTTTTTTTAGGCACAGTCGCGAACGCCATCAACATGTCGCTCTTTAAGAATCCTGGCTACGATCTGCTCAAAGACTTCGAAGCCATCTCCAATATTTCGAGTGCACCAGCTCTTCTCGTCTCGTCTTCGAAGCTACCCGTCAAAACTGTGCAGGAACTTATCCAATACGCAAAACAGCGCCCGGGAAAAATGAACTACGCCTCATCGGGCGTCGGCACGACACCCCATCTCGCAGGTGAAATGTTCAAGCAGCGGTTCGGGCTTGACATCGCTCACATCGCGTACAAGGGAGCAGCGCCTGCGCTGACGGACACGATAGGCGGGGTGACAGACTTTGGTTTTAAAACGGCACTATCCGCTATTCCAAGTGTTCAGTCAGGACAGCTCAGAGCCTTGGCAGTCGCTGCGCCTAAGCGCTTAGCATTGATGCCCGATGTTCCAACCATGGCCGAAGCAGGCGTTCCAAATTTTGACATTACCTCTTGGAATGGCTTGTTTGCTCCAGCAAAGACGCCACGAGAAATCGTAGACAAACTTTCAGCTGCCTGCGCGAAGATTGCCGCCATGAAAGACGTGCAGGAGACTTTTGCAGCACAGGCAGCGATTGTTCAATCCAGCACTCCTGAACAATTCAGAGCTTTTGTTGCCGCCGAGATCAAGATGTGGGGTGATGTCGTGCGTTCGACGGGTGCGACCGCAGGATAGACACCGTTCGCGACCGTCAAATCAAACCGGCAAGGCGCGCTAAAGCAACTGTTCGTTCGGCCCGTGTAATCAGCGGGCCGTCAACGAGCTGTCCGTCCACGACGAAAGCACCAACGCCCTTCGCAAGATTTTCTTTAGCCGCCTGAACCACTCTCAGCGCCTGCTGAATTTGATGCTCCGAAGGTCGAAACACCGCATTCGCTAATCCTACTTGAGATGGATGAATGCAACTCTTGCCTGCGAATCCTAAACGATAGGCCGCCTGAGCATCAAGCGTGAACCCATCGGGGTTTGCAATATCCACGTAAGCGCCGTCATAGGCATCGATGCCCGCTTCAGCGGCAGCCATTTTGACTAAGACTCTCACAACTTGCGTTGCAGAAGGCTCGCCTGACTCAATCCCATAGGGTCCAAACAAATCTCCAAAGCCGATTTGCAAGCCCACCACACGCGGATCCGCCGAGGCTAAGTCTGCCGCTTGACGCAGCCCCTTGGGTGACTCGATATTGACCAGTATTCCAATGGGACGCGTAATCTTTCGATCCGCTTCAAGCTTGCTAATGCGGGCGCTTAAATCGCGTACAGCGGCCACCGACTCAACCATTGGTAAGTTAATGATATCAACCGCTGACGAAACCACCACTTCAAGATCGGCTGCGTAATGCGCTGTATCAATCGCATTGATTCTAACGACAATGGCTTTCGTGTGTTGCGTCTGATTCGTTTCAAAGAAATCAAGTAGCGCCTGTCGCGCAAAACCTTTTTGCCCTTCCTCGACCGCATCTTCTAAATCAAAGGAGATCGCGTCCGCCGCCGAGGACAGCGCTTTCGTGAAAAGTTCTGTCCGGGACGCGGGTACAAACAGCTTACTTCGAATCATTTCAGCGCAACACTTGCGTCGAATCGCCCGCCACGGCACGCTGATAAATAGTCAATGACCTCTGTCGTCGGCAACACATCAGCAAACTGACGATCCATATCAAAGAGGGAAATCGCATGAGAAATTGGAATGCGGTCAAACACAGCCTCTTGCGGCACGATGGCGCGATAGTTAAAGGACGCGCAATCAAACACAGTTGCTCGGACACAATTACTGGTTGCGCCACCCACGACGATGACCGTATCAATGCCACGATCAATGAGATAACCTAAAAGTGGTGTCCCATGAAAACCACTCGGCTTCTTTTTTACAAAGACAAGGTCTCGCTCAGCGGGAGCGAGCATTGGTGAAAGTTCTGCGCCCAACGTGCCTGCCAAACACCATTTGTCTGATTGCAATAAGTCTCTCTTGCGGCGGTAGACTCCCATATCAATACCCGAGGGCTCGATTTCAAAGCGCGTAAAGATACACGGCACTTCTACTTGCTGGGCAGTCTGAACAATCTGCGCGATATGACGCATCGATTCGCGCCCCACCTCACCACAGCTTGAGGGCCAGCTTTTCTCATCATCGACGGCGCCCACCATATAGCGCTGCGCATCGATCACCAAGACAGCGGGTTGTTGTCCGAACCCCATTCGGCGGCCAAATTTACCGCGAGCCAGGACCGCTCTGTCTTCTTCCGTTAAAAACTTTTCCCAAAGCATACTCATTATTTTTTTACCTTTAATGCCTGCGCTTTTTGCATATTTGCCAAACGATCCCACCCAATATCTGCAGTTAACTGATGGGCAACCGACAGTAATCGCGCCTCTGCAAAAGGTCGACCGACCAACTGAGCACCAATGGGCATGCCAGCACTATCAACGCCAATGGGCATGGTGAGCGACGGCAACCCCAGGTAATTAAATGGTCGAACCAGTGGCGTCAGCGCAGTCACCACACCGAATACGCGGCCAGGCGTCTCAACGTCAGCTTCCTCGTGCGTGGGAACAGGGATAGGCATCGTTGGGCACACCAGGATATCTAAGTCGCGCATCGTGCCATGCAGAAATTCATGAAGTATTTTTGCACGCATCTGAAGCGCTTCTAGATAACGTACAGCGGGTACGTGCAGACCTGGCTCCGTTCTAGAAAACACCGCTTGCGAGTAGAGATCGCGTCGCTCTCTCATCCATTGTCCGTGCAACGTCGCGGCCTCCACCTTAGAGAAGATATCTGCCATCGCATAACACGTCGCAATCTCATTAGACTGAACACGCGCGACGTGTCCAAATCTTTGTTGAGCCACCTCAACGAAGGATTCAAACACCCGCGCAATGTCTGGATGGTAGGGAGCAATACCCTCCAACACGCCCCAACGGCTTGCCTGCCCTGCGCTTTCGATGAGAGACATATAGTTAGGCACGGGCGCATCAATGCTAGAGGCATCTCGCGCGTCCCAACCTGCTAAAACCTGCAGCAAGATCGCACAGTCCTGGGCAGAGCGCGCGATGGGCCCGACACAGTCCAGCGAGAACGCTCTGGGGAAACAGCCGGCGCGAGATACACGCCCGTACGTTCCCTTCATTCCAAACAAACCATTCATTGACGCAGGCAAGCGTGTGGAGCCACCCGTATCAGAGGCCAGTGCGCCAAAAACAATGCCAGCGCCCACTGCCGCCCCTGAACCACTCGACGATCCGCCAGAAATACGTGCGGGATCCCAACTGTTACAACAATTGCCAAAATGAGGATTCTGCCCAGTCGGTCCCGCAACCATTTCATTCATATTCAGCGGACCTAAATCCACTGCCCCGGCTTGGTTGAGCCTTTGCAAGGCAGAGGCAGTCGTTCGACCAAGATCCGTACCCGTGACCTTTGAGCCGACCGTCATCGGCAGACCCTGGCGCTCAAAGCAGTCTTTATGTGCGAGAGGAATGCCATGTAGCGGCCCGCGCCATTTTCCCGAAGCCGCCTCAAGGTCGAGCTGCTTTGCCTGCGCAATCGCACTGTCTGCCCAGATATCGATGAACGCATTGAGCGTCGGCTGCGTCTGCATAGCGCGATCCAGTGCGCGTCGGGTGAGCTCTTCGGAAGTGAACTCTTTGCGTCTTAAGCGCGCTCCAACATCAGTGATTGAAGCTTCCAGAATGTCCGACGACTGATTTAACGTTAGTTGCGTCATCTTCAAGTCATCCGATTCGTAGCATCTGCCTCAGCCAACAGCATCATGGCAAAGTCTTGCGGATGATCCCCGCTGTGAATGCGGCCTGCAGCACCGCGCCGCACTGCCTCATTCAGCCGTAAGACTTCCGCAGAAATCTGCTTAATATCAGAGCGAGAAACAATCCCGTGCAAGAGCTCACTGGTTTGCTGCAACGCTGCTTGTATTGCATCGATGTCGGCTTGACGCGCACGATCATTCATTTATTGTCTCCTATCCTTGTTCGAGCTAGATCCGTTAGGCAGCGAAGCCCTTCTACTGCACACCCGCACGCTTGGCGATCGCACGCCAACGCTCTAAATCTTTCACCATGAGTTGCTGAAAAGACTCTGGCGTACCGGTGGCTGGAGAGGCGCCAACCGTCTTTAGAAATTCTGCAAAGTCAGGCGCCTTGACGATCTTGTTCACCTCTGCATTCATCTTTTGTAAGATCGCAGGTGGAATACCAGCGGGCGCAAACAGTCCCCACCACACGTCTACGTCAAACTGGGTACCGGTCGCCTCGATCACCGTTGGAATGTTCGGATAGTCAGGCTCACGGGTCGCTCCGGTAAACGCAAGCTTGGGCAGACTATCTGCAGCATTACCCTTGATCGATGCAATCGTGGTGATAATCATGTCAAGACGTCCCGCCACCAAATCGAGCTGAGCCGGTGAGATTCCTTTGTACGGCACGGCAGTCATTTTGATATCAAAGGTTTCGTTAAAGAGCTCAGTCGCCATTTGCGTGCTGTCACCTAAGCCAGCACTGCCAAAGTTGATTTTGCTGGGATTGGCCTTCGCATAAGCGATCAACCCTTTGATGTCTTTGGCAGGAAAATCTTTACTGGTCAGCACGACAAAGGGTGAACGCGCCACTTGCGCGACACCCATAAACGCTTTGGGCGGATCATAGGGCGTTTTTTGTACCGCAGCCGAAGTAGAGATCGAGCTTGAAATGAACAAGAAGGTATAACCATCGGGCTTTGAGATCGCTACCGCTTGCGAGCCGATTGTTCCTGCTCCGCCACCTTTGTTTTCAATCACAACCGTTTGACCAAACGCTTTGCTCAGACGATCTGCCAAGCGTCTGGCGATGACATCATTACTACCACCAGGGGGAAACGGAACAACGATATGGATCGAGATCG
>CAJBTJ010000175.1 GCA_903958565.1 uncultured beta proteobacterium | reverse complement strand
GCTCTGGCACAATGCCGCCATGTTTCATGTGATTCTCGTCCAACCTGAAATTCCGCCCAATACGGGTAATGTCATTCGGCTGTGTGCGAACACGGGCGCGCGTCTGCATTTGGTTAAGCCGCTGGGCTTTACGGTCGATGACGCCAAACTCAGACGCGCCGGCCTGGATTACCATGACTGGCAACCGATCGACCAGCATGACAGTCTGGAGCAGGCCGTTGCGGCCATCGGCACTCCTACAGAGCGTGTGTTTGCGATCACCACAAAGGGGACACGTCACGCCGGTGAAGTCGCCTATCAACCAGGTGATGTGTTTGTGTTTGGTCGTGAAACCGCAGGTTTGTCGACGCAACAGATGGAATTGTTTGCGCCGGAGCAGCGCTTGCGCTTGCCGATGTTGCCGACGCAACGTAGTTTGAACTTATCGAATGCTGTGGCGGTGCTGGTGTTTGAAGCGTGGCGACAGCAAGGATATGCGGGCGCCAGCTAAGTCGGCGCGAGATTGCATCAATCCAGCGATAGCTTTAGTCGAGCGATGACTTCGTCCCAGCGCGCAGTTTCTTCCTGCATCAAACGCGTGAGCGCCTGAGGGGTAGAGCCGGCGGCCGTGAAGTATTGCGCGGCGAACTTTGCCTTGATGTCATCGCTTTGGAGAATCAAAGACAATTCTTTTTGCAGACGATGAATGATGTCGGTGGGTGTGCCGCCGGGGGCGAGCATCGCATTCCAGGAAATCGCCTCAAAGCCTGGAAAGCCTTGGCTGGCGACGGGTGTCAGCCCAGGTAACGCGGGCACTTCAGTGAGGCCTGTCACCCCAAGCGCTTTGACCTTTCCGCTTTTGACTTGTGTCATGGCGATGGCTGGAACCATGAACGCAGCCTGAATGTCTTGACCCAACATCGCGGTCATTACTTGAGGAAAGCCAGGGTATGGAATGTGGGCCAGGTCTACACCCGCCTGGTGTTTAAAGAGCTCCATGGCGAGGTGTGATGCGCTACCGGGTCCGACAGAGCCATAATTTGCAGCGCCGGGCTTGGATTTCACGTTCGCTACAAACTCAGCGATCGTGGTGGCCGGAAAGGCTGCATTGACAACGAGCACGTTAGGGCTAGTCGCAACAAGTGTGATGGGTGCGAGATCCTTAAAGGGGTCGTAGCCGAGTGTTTTTTTATAAAGCGTTGCGGCCGTAACGAGTGGACCGTTGATGGTGTAGAGCAGTGTGTAGCCATCCGGTGCCGCGCGCGCTGCCAAGCGAGTACCAATATTGCCACCTGCCCCGGGTTTGTTTTCGACGACGATGGTTTGGTTGAGCGCCTTTGACAAAGGTGTGGCCAGCAGGCGTGCGAGCAGGTCTGGCGAGCTGCCAGCGGGAAAGGGAACGATGAGATGGATCGCGCGCTCAAGTGGCCAAGCCTGCTGGGCGTTCACGAGAGCCGGCAGACTGCCAAACACAAGCGCGCAGCTGAGCGCAAACAAGCGCGCCATGTTGTTCAGGGTTTGCGTCATGCGCAGTGCGAAGAGAGATCGCATGGCCTTACTCGATGGTCGCTTCGCGCGCGAGTAAGCGCGTGACGGCGTCGATTGGGGAAACACCTTGAAATAAAACTTCACACACTGCTCGGGTAATGGGCATGTCGACCTTGAGCGTTCGCGCGCGTAGCAACACAGCCTGCGCGCAGCGCGCACCTTCGGCAGTCAAGCCACTAGCAAGAATCTCGGACAAGGAGCGCCCATGACCGATCTCGAGACCGACTTGTCGATTGCGTGACAGCTCACCCGTTGCAGTGAGCACGAGATCTCCGAGACCCGTTAGACCATAGAACGTCGCTTGCCGTGCGCCAAGCGCTTCACCAAAGCGCGTCATTTCTGCGAGGCCCCGCGTAATGAGGGCCGCACGCGCATTGGTGCCAAGCCCGAGTCCGTCGCCGATTCCACAGGCGATTGCCATCACGTTCTTTAATGCCCCGCCCACTTCAACACCGACGACGTCATCGCTCGCGTAGACGCGCACAGGACCGCCGTGCAGCGCAGCGATACAGTTCGAACGCAGCTCGGTGCTCGCGCTCGCGACCGTAAGTGCGACGGGCAAGCCCTGCGCGACTTCGCGCGCAAAGGAGGGGCCAGAGAGAACGCCGGTTGCGATCGTTAGTGCTGAGAGTAATGTTTCTTGTGCAACCTCGGACGGCAGTTGGCCGCTGTTGGCTTCTAACCCTTTACACGTCCAAACGACCCCGGCGAGCCGATCGGTTCGATGCACAAGGGCCCCTGTGAGTTGCTCACATAGAGCCCGCAACCCTGCAAGTGGAACGGCGAGAATCAACAAGCCAGGGGCTGTGTCGCCGCAGGCGTGGTCGAGCGCGCTCCGTAAGTCGTCGGTCCCTCGTAATGAAGCGTGCAGCGCTATGTCGGGCAGGTATCGCTGGTTCGTATGTTTGATACGAACCTCATGGGCAACCCCATTATCACGTGCCCAAAGCGCTGTGCTGCGATGGGACGCAGCGATATTTGCAAGTGCTGTTCCCCAGGCGCCCGCGCCTAGCACTGCAACGGGTCCTGTGTGGGCGTCAGCTGCGAGCATGGGCAAGATGCGTTCGGCGCGTTACTGGCGCGTCATGCCTGGAGGCAGGATTAAGCCCGACTCCTTGCCAGCACCGGCCGCACCCGCTTCTTGCGCAGCTTGCGCAAGGCGCTGCTCGAACAGGGCTTGGAAATTCACTTCGGCCAGATGCAGGGGCGGCAAAGAGGTGCGCGTGATGGCGTCGGCCACGTTTGCTCGTAAATAGGGATACAGCATCGTTGGACACACAATGCCCATGATTGGATCAAGCTGTTCAGCAGGGATATTGGCGATTTCAAAAATTGCGGCCTGTGTGGCTTCGACCAGATACAGCACCTTGTCTTTAATGCGCGTTGTGACGGTGACCGTCACGGTTGATTCGTAAACGGTCTCGGCAAGCGCTTGACCGCCCACGTTGATCGCTACTTCAACTTCTGGCGCGTCTTGTTCGAGAAATATATTTGGAGCGTTGGGCATCTCTAGGGATAGATCCTTGAGATAGACGCGCTGCATATTGAAGGAGGGCGCGTTTTCGGCTTGGGCGGTTTGGTCAGACATAAAGGATCCAGAGACAAAAGTGAGAAAGAAAGAATGGGTAAAGCGCAGCAGCTTACCCGTTAAGCAGAGGCAATAACTTCCCGTCGCGATCGAGTGCGGACAGGTCATCGAACCCACCAACATGGGTGTCGCCGATATAAATTTGAGGGACCGTGCGGCGCCCCGTACGTTCCATCATGATGGAACGCTGCTCGGTATCCTCATCGATGCGTATTTTTTCAATTTCGGCGACACCGCGCTGCGTGAGCAGCATCTCCGCACGTGAACAGTAGGGGCAGTAGCCCGTGGTGTACATGACAACTTTGTTCATGTTGTGACTCCGTTATTTAGTCGTAAGAGGGAGGCCAGCGGTAGACCAAGCTTTGATGCCACCGTCCAGCACGCTGACAGCCGTGAAGCCTTGTGCGCGCAAGCGAGAGGCCGCGCCTATGGCGCTGCGACCCATTTCGCAGACGAGGATCAGTGGTTTGTCTTTGGCAAGACTCGCCGCCTTCTTTTCAATGTCGGCTAATGGGGCATGGCGCGCCTGGGGAATATGCCCACCCTGGAACGCCTCGATTGAGCGCGTATCAAGTAAAACCGCGCCTTGGTGGTTAATCATTTGTACGGCTTGGGTGCTGCTCACGGTAGCGCCGCCGCGGCTGCGTTGAATCATGGGCCACGCCAAAGCGAGCCCCGAGCCAAGCGCAATGCCGATTAAAAGAAGATTGTTTTGATCTGAAAAGAAATCCACGGTGTGTCCAAAAGAGGCGGTTTAGCCCCAAAAAAAGGGTCGACTGGTTGTAAAGACAAAGACAATTATAAAATGGTGCTTTAACTACACTTTAACCTGTGTCTGCCATGTATAAATTAGTCTTGATGCGTCACGGCGAAAGCCAATGGAACCTCGAAAACCGATTCACCGGTTGGACGGACATCGATTTGACCGAGGCGGGCCGCGACCAAGCGCGTCGCGCTGGGGAGCTGCTTAAGGAAAAAGGCTATGTTTTTGACGTGGCCTTTACGTCGGTTCTCAAGCGCGCGATCCGTACTCTGTGGATTGCACTCGATGCCATGGATACGATGTATTTGCCGATTCATAACAACTGGCGCTTAAATGAGCGCCACTACGGAGACTTGCAGGGGCTTAACAAAGCTGAGATGGCCGCCCAGTACGGCGATGAGCAGGTGCTGATTTGGCGCCGCGCTTACGCAATAGCGCCTAATCCTATTGCGCTCGATGATCCGCGCCACCCTCGTTTTGATCCACGTTATGCCAAGTTGACCCCCCAGCAACTGCCTGCCACGGAATGTCTCCAAGACACCGTGGCGCGAGTGTTGCCCTTCTGGGATGAGACGATTGCGCCCTCAATACGAGCGGGCCGTCGGGTGCTGGTCGCCGCGCATGGCAATAGCCTGCGTGCGCTGATCAAGCACCTAGATAACGTTTCTGACGACGATATTGTTCACCTGAATATCCCGACAGGCCAGCCCTTGGTGTACGAGTTAGACAAAGATTTGCGTCCAATCCGACATTACTACCTGGGCGATCCCGCGGAAATTGAAGCGGCGATGGCGGCGGTAGCGGCACAAGGGAAAGCCAAGAAAGCGTGATCAAGCGGCGTATTGCCATCTGGCTGTGGGGTGCCATTAGCCTTTTTGGGGGCGCGGGTGCGGCGTTTGCTGATCCTGAGGATATTGCTGCCCGGCAGACGCAAGCGCAGCGCCAGAGGGAAGATTTGCGCGGGCGTATTCAGGCTGTGCAAAAAGAGCTGGATGCCCGCGAGGCGGATCGCAAGGAGGCTGCGGATGCGCTGAAGGCCTCAGAGACGGCGATCTCCCAGACCTCACGCCGGATCGTTGAGCTTGCGGCCGATCTTAAAAAAGCCCAAACCGAGCTAGACAGTCTGCAACGTCAAATTACTCGTCAGCAGCACACCCTAACTGTGCGACGCGACGAGCTGTCCGATCAGTTACGTAAGCAGTATTCAAGTGGCTTGTCACCTTGGTCTGCGCTGCTATCGGGTGACGATCCTCAGGAACTCGGGCGTAATTTAGCCTACCTGGACTACGTCTCTAAGGCGCGTGCTGACACGGTGACGGCGCTCAAGAAGGACATCGATCGTCTGGCTCAACTCGAAGCGCAAGCAGACGCCCGTCAAAAAGATGTTGCCCGGCTCGTGAACGAAACCACACAACAAAAGGGGACGCTTGAGGCGCAACAAAAGGAGCGCGCGACTGTTCTTGCCCGTATCGAAGGGCAAATGCAAGCCCAGCGCGCCGAAGCGACGCGGCTGGGGGAGGACGAAAAGCGCCTTGCCGGCTTAATTTCAGATTTGGACGGACAGCTTAAGGCTGCCCAACAGGCGGTGGCTGAGGCTGAGCGTCGTGCACAAGAGGCGCGCAAACTTGAGTTGGCCCGCAAGGAGCAGGCGCAGCGCGCAGCGGAGGCAGATAAGCGCCGCCAGGCTGCCGAACAGGCCGCTGAGCAAGCGGCTCAACCCGGACGCACGACCCAAGGCGATCCAGAGACGGCATCCCTTGCTGCGGGTAAGGGATTGTCAAAGAGCGTGCGCTGGCCAATCCGTGGAACCGTGATGGCTCGGTTTGGGACAGATCGTCCTGAAGGTGGCGTCTGGCGTGGCATTTTGGTGCGTGCCGATGCTGGGGCGGCGGTACAGGTCGTCGGGGCCGGCACCGTGGTGTATTCAAACTGGCTCAGAGGCTTTGGCAATCTTTTGATCGTGGATCATGGGCAAGAGTATCTCAGCGTCTATGCCTATAACCAAAGCTTGCTTAAGCAGGTGGGCGATACGGTTCGCGCCGGAGAGACGGTTGCTTTGGCGGGAAGTACGGGTGGGCAAGTGGATTCGGCCCTATACTTCGAGATCAGACACCGTGGCGCCGCCGTCGATCCGATAGCCTATCTGGCGCGATGATTTTTACTGTTGCCTAGGTTTCTGCGTTAACGACCTTGAATTCAGGAATGTGCATGGGCACTCGCAAATTACGTAGTTTTGGCTTGGTTTCTGCCGGTATTGTGGCCGGGGTGCTGTTGAGCCTGGGCATCAGTGCTGTCGCACAGCGCGGTTCGCCTTTGCCGCTGGACGAGTTGCGCCAATTTTCGAGTGTGTTCTCGGCCATCAAAAATAATTATGTCGAGGCCGTCGACGATAAAAAATTAATCAGCGGCGCGATCGCAGGGATGTTGTCTGATCTCGACCCGCACTCTGCCTACTTGGATGCCGATGCGTTTAAAGAAATGCAAAGCTCGACGCAAGGCGAGTTTGGTGGTTTGGGAATTGAGGTGGGTACGGAAGACGGTATGGTCAAGGTGATCTCGCCGATTGAAGACACGCCTGCGGCACGCGCGGGTATTCGTGCTGGAGATTTGATTTCAAAAATCAATGACACTTCCACGAAGGGCTTGTCCTTAACCGATGCGGTCAAGATGATGCGCGGCCCCGTTAAAACGCCGATTACCTTGACGATCATTCGTCAAGGTCAGGCGCAGCCACTTGTCATCAAGATTGTGCGCGACACGATTCGCGTGCGCAGCGTACGTAGCAAAATGCTGGATGGCAATATTGGGTATGTACGAATCGCACAGTTTCAGGAAAAAACGGGTGCTGATCTTACGCGGCATTTAACAGAGCTCGGTGCAAAAGGTGCCCCGCGCGCCTTGATTCTTGATCTGCGTAACGATCCGGGCGGATTGTTGAGCGGCGCCATTGGCGTGTCTGCCGCCTTCCTCAAGCCAGATACGCTTGTCGTGTCGACCGACGGACGTGCGCCAGATGCCAAGCAGAAGTATTTGTCCAACCCGTCTGATTACGCACGTGGTGAATCCGATTACTTGCGTGGTTTGCCTGCATGGGCCAAGACAGTGCCGATGGTGGTGTTGGTAAACGTCGGCTCGGCCTCGGCTTCTGAAATCGTAGCGGGCGCGTTGCAAGATCATAAGCGCGCCACCATTATGGGTAATCGTACGTTTGGGAAGGGCTCTGTGCAGGTGATTCTGCCCATTTCCGATAGTACGGCGATCAAGCTCACGACCTCGCGTTACTTCACACCGAATGGTCGCTCGATTCAGGCCACGGGTATTAGTCCAGACATCGTGGTGGCTGATACTGCTGAGGGCGACCTATTCAAGCTGCCGCGCGAAGCAGATTTACAGCGGCACTTGAGCAACCGCCAGACGCCGGAAGAGCTGGCGAAAGCCAAGGAAGACGAAACGCCCCTCGCTGATACGAATAAGGTGTTTCAGTTTGGTACGCCAGAAGACTTCCAGTTGCAGCAGGCTGTGAATTTCCTTGATGGCAAGCCGATTCAGAAAGCGGTGCCTGCACCAAAGAGTGCGAAGACAGGTGCTGCGGCTGAGGGCTCCTCGGGCAAGAAATGAACGACGCTCAGCTGCTGAGATATGCCCGGCACATCTTGTTGGATGAGTTGGGCATAGAAGGCCAGGAGAAGCTTCTTGCGGCACGGGTGTTGATCGTAGGCGCCGGAGGACTGGGATCCCCCGCCGCGATGTATCTTGCCTCTGCGGGTGTCGGGACGATTGTTCTGGCCGATCACGATGTGGTGGAGATCAGTAATCTGCAGAGGCAGATTATGCACAACACGAATCGCCTCGGTCAGCTTAAGGCAGAGTCTGGACGTCAGACGATGCTTGCCTTGAATCCTGAGTTGAAAATTGAGATTCGAACCGTGCGAATGGATGAAAGTTCGCTCGACCAGGAAATTTCACAAGTCGATGTCGTGTTGGACTGTACGGATAACTTTGCCACGCGCCACGCAGTCAACCGTGCGTGCGTCAAGCACGCTAAGCCGCTCGTTTCAGGCGCAGGAATCCGTTTTGAAGGGCAGGTCAGTGTGTTTGATCCTCGCGACGCCAACGCACCCTGTTATCACTGCTTGTTTCCAGAGGCCGAAGATGTCGAAGCGCTTAATTGCGCAACAACCGGTGTGTTTGCGCCGCTTGTTGGAATCATCGGAAGTATGCAGGCCGCGGAGGCATTGAAGGTTATTGCGCAGATCGGAACAAGCTTAAAAGGCCGCCTCTTGATCCTTGACGCCCTGGATATGCAGTGGCACAGCGTGAAGGTTAAACGCGATCCCGCCTGTATTGTTTGCGCCACGAGGAAGCAGACCTGAGCGCGTTTGCTTTATACGGGGCGCGCGGCCACACCTAGAATTAATTTGAGCTGTGTATCCATGTGAAGCGTCGGCGTTGTTTGCCAAGCGCTTTGGGCGAAGCGCAGCCAGCTACCGATGACAAATTGTGTCAACGCGGCCGCCAAGGCGGTTGCTTCGATCGAGGGGTTGAGGGTGCCGCTGGTGATCGCATGTCGCAGTGATTGCTTAAAGGAGGCGTCGATGCGGTCGGTGATTTGGTTGGCGCGCGCTTGCAGGCGTTCGTCCTCGGTGACCAAGGCGTCTCCGGTTAGAACGCGTGTCATGCCACGGTTGCGTTGGGCAAACGTTAGCAACATTACCGCGATCTTGCGAGCTTGCTCGACCCCGTTGGGTTCGGACTCAACAATTTGATTGACCAGCGTGAAGATGGTCGACTCGATGAATTCGAACAAACCCTCGAACATTTGGGCTTTACTTGCGAAGTGACGGTACAACGCGGCTTCGGATAACTGCATGCGCGCAGCCAGTGCTGCAGTGGTGATGCGCGCCGCCCGTGGTTGCTCAAGCATTTCTGCAAGCATTTGCAGAATTTGATGTTTACGTTCGCCGGTTTTGACTGACATCGCGGTCGGCCCATCAAAGAAGGTTAAAAAGCAAGGCGTGGGCTGCGAAACGGTGTGTGCTAAGCCCGCAACGGACGCTTTTGAAGCAGCAAGTCTGAAACACAGTTTACCCGCAAGTCGACAAAATTGGGGCGTCCGCTTTTGCCTCGGCCAAAGGGCGTACCGGGGTGGTAGACATGTACGGTGCGCAGGCCAGCGCGCCGCGCGCCCCGTAAGTTCTCCATGGTGTCCTCAACAAGAACGGCCCGGCGTGGAGACACCCCCTCATGCGCCAAGATGTGGCGCATCATGGTGCTCGACGGCTTTGGCCTGAAATGGCCATGTAAGCGCATCTGCTCGACGCCCCATAACCCCTCGAAACAGTGCAGAATTTTGAGGTGTTTCAGTACCGCACGCGCGTAGTGCAGGGGCGCATTGGTCACCAGCACCTTTCGCCCAGGTAGGCGACGCAACTTGTTTGCGAGACCTGTTTCGGCACGAATGAGCGGTGCGACATCGAAGTCGTGGCTGCGATGTAAAAAAGCATGGGCATCGATCGCGTGGTGGCGCACGAGACCGATGAGGGTCGCGCCGTATTTGCGCCAGTACTGCGTGCGCAAAATGCTGGCTGCCGCCTCGTCAATGGAAAGTGCTTCCATGACAGCAGCAGTCATACCCAAGTTGATCTCGCGAAAAATTTTGTATGACGTGTCGTGCAAGGTATTGTCTAGATCAAAAAACCAGACAAATTCTTTGCTGCGTGCGTTGAGCGCGCCCTCAGTGAGATGAACGCGTGCACGACGCACGCGCACCCGTGGATGCTGCGGCAGTCGTTTTGGTGTCACGTGCGCATTATTGGGAAGAGATCATCGTGCCGACGCCGCGGTCTGTCAATACCTCTAGTAACAGACAGTGCGGAACACGACCATCCACGATATGCACAGACTTCACGCCGTTGCGAGCTGCATCAAGCGCAGAGGAAATCTTTGGAAGCATTCCGCCCGAGATGGTCCCGTCAGCAAATAAGGCATCGATCGTTTGTGCCGATAGTTGGCGCAGCAGCTTGCCATTTTTATCGAGCACGCCTGGTGTGTTGGTCATCATGAGCAATTTTTCAGCACCGAGCACTTCGGCCATTTTGCCCGCTACGACGTCCGCGTTGATGTTGTAGGCTAACCCATCTACGCCATAGCCGATGGGTGAAATCACAGGAATAAACTGATCATCCTGAAGGGCTTTGACGACGGCCGGTTCGATGCGGTCAATATCACCTACAAAACCAATGTCTAGTGGTTTGGAGGGATCGTCCTTATTGGGCATTAGCTTTTTACTGGCTTGGATCAGGCAACCATCTTTGCCGGTCAAGCCGACCGCTTTGCCACCCGCTTCGTTAATCATTAAAACAATGTCTTGCTGCACTTGACCGCCGAGGACCCACTCGACCACTTCCATCGTGTCGGAATCCGTGACGCGCATACCCTGCACAAACGTACCCTGCTTGCCGATGCGGCGCAGCGCCTCATCAATTTGTGGGCCCCCGCCGTGTACGACAATAGGATTCAGACCAATGAGTTTGAGCAATACGACATCATGGGCAAAGCTGCGCTGCAGGACTTCTTCGGTCATTGCGTTGCCACCATATTTGATGACGATCGTTTTGCCATGAAAGCGCTTAATGTAGGGCAGGCTTTCGGACAATACTTCTGCAAAAACTTCGGGGGCCATGGACGTGATGGGTGTCTGACTGGTCATGAGCGTTCGGCAGGCAAAGGAAGGTGGATCGGAACAGATTATTGGAAACGGATTGTAGATCCAAGAACGACCCGACGGGGGCTAGCCCGCTAAAGCTTTTTCTAGGGTGCGCCTGAACTCTTGCTTGTCGTATTGTCCGAGATAGCGCTTTAAGATTTGACCGTTTTTATCGATGAGGAACGCGGTTGGCGTTAGCTTGACGTCCCCGAAGGCTTTGGCTGCCGCACCGACGGTATCCAGCGCAACCGGAAAGGGCAGCTTGCGCGTTTCCGCAAAGTTAATGACATAGTTGGCGGGGTCGTATTGCATCGCAACAGCCACGAGCTCGAAACCTTGGCTCCGGTATTTTTCGTAGTTCTCAATATTGTCAGGCATTTGGGCCACGCAGCTTACACAATTCGTTGCCCAGAATTTGACTAGTACGACTTTGCCGCGCAGTTCCGAAAGCGGCAGTTGTTTGCCAGAGAGCGTTGAGAACGTTACCTCAGGCGCTTGGGGACCAGGCGCCGTGAAGAACCACGCACCGATCCCGCCAAGCGCAGCCAGCAGCGCAAGCGCTACGAGTTTTTTCATTGAATGGGCATGACCTGTACGCCGCCCTGCGCGGGTGCGGCGCCAGCTCCAGAGCTGGTGACCGGCGCGGCAGGCTGAGCTGGGTCACCCAAACCACCCCCCATCAGACGGTTCGCAGTATCTAGGCGGTTTGCTTCGGCGGGAGTGATGATCTGGAATAGCTTGTCTACGCGCTTGACTCCGCCAATTTGCGCCGTGGTGGACGCTGCCAAATCGCCTTCTCGCTGTGTGACCAGACCCATCAAATAGACGATGCCACGATCTGTGGTGACGGTGATCGTGCGCGAAGGGATATCCTTTGTTGTGGCTAACGTTGCCATGACCTTAGAGGTGATCCAGATGTCATTCCCAACCACCCCAGCTGAAGCGGTTTCCTTGGTAACGGTAATTTGATCCGACACGGATTTCACGCCATTTGTCTTGCGTGCAATCTCGCCTGCTTTGGCTTTGACGTCGTTACCGATCGTGTCGCCAGTGAGCAGTACGACCCCATCATAAACGGTGATGGATGTACGAATGCTATCGCCAAAAGCGTTACGCAGCTCTCCGCCGATTTTCAGTTCGATCGTCTTGTCGTCGGCCTGTTGCCCGACGGATCGACGGTCGACCGCTACCAGCCCGGTGGTCGCTGCCGCACCGCCTATGAGTAGTGGGATACAGCCTTGCAGCATACCTGCTGAGGATCCAAGCGCAACGCAGAGCAAAATGGGGCGAACAAGACGGGCTGCGAGTGTCATGCGGAATCTCCGAGTAAGAGGGTATCAATGCCATCGCACAGCATGTGCAGCAGCAAAATATGGACTTCTTGAACGCGCATCGTGCGATCGTGCGGCACGCAAAGGTGAATGTCATCGGTGCTGAGTAAATCGTTCATCGTGCCACCCCCTTTTCCGGAGAGCGCAATGACGCGCATCTCGCGCTCGTGCGCGGCCTGAATGGCCTGCTGGACGTTTTCTGAGTTACCGCTGGTGGAGATCGCGACAAGCACATCACCGGGGTGCCCTAGAGCGCTAATTTGCCGTGAAAAAATTTGGGCGTACCCGTAGTCGTTGCCGACAGCCGTCAAGATGGATGTGTCCGTGTTCAGTGCGATGCCGGCTAGCGGCAGGCGTTCGCGTTCAAAGCGGCCAACAAGTTCGGCGATAAAGTGTTGAGCGTCGGCGGCTGAGCCGCCGTTGCCACAAGCCAGAATTTTGCCGTTATTCGTGACACAGCCAAAACACATATCGATGGCGCGCAGAAGTGGCGAAGAAAGCATTTTGGCGCTGTCTTGCGTGGCAACGACATGGTCATTGAAGTGCGCGGCGAGTGTCGAGGCAAGGTTCATGGCGATTGTTCGGCTCCTGAGTTCGAATTATCTCATTTATCTTATGTCAGGCGAAAGGCGTCGCGATGCCAGGTGAGGCCTGCCGGCTCAAAGGCCAGCACATCTATCCGGCAATAAGGCGTTGTGCCGCCAAAATGTTGCTCCACAAGCCTCGCGAGAAACCAGTGCGCCGCGCGCAGGATACGACGTTGCTTGGCAGGTGTAACGCTTGCCGAGGCGCCGCCATAGAGGCTCGAAGTCCGTTGCCGCACTTCTACGAATACCAGGAGTGACCCCTCGCGCACGACCAAGTCCAGCTCGCCGGCGGCACAACGCAGTTGACGAGCCAGCACCACGCACCCTGCGCGCTCGAGGTGTGCTTGCGCAAGCGCTTCGTAAAGGTCTCCGCGCTGCTGTTGCGCTGAGCGGGCGGCGGGGGGCGATAGATCGATGGCCCTGGGCTCGTGGCGGCACTGCAGGATGTTGGCGCTCTGCGACCTTCTTCGCTTGGAGACCGCTTTTTTCTGTGCGAGGGCCGCTTGACAAAAAAGGGCTGCATACTCTTGAGTAGAGTTGTTGGAGGTAGTCATTTTGGTTGAGGCGTCGTGACGAGGTGGGTTAAGCCGACTACACTGCCACAATTCGGCTTTGTTGACTTTCGCCATGACAGAAAATGTCCCACCGCAAGAGCGCCCTGATGCCTGGCACCGACTTGGTCAGAAGGTCGACGCGCAGCAGTGGCCGACGCATTGCTTGTATGTCGTGGCAACACCGATCGGTAATTTGGGTGATCTGTCCTTGCGGGGTTGGCACGCCTTGCAATTAGCCGATGTGATCGCCGCTGAGGATACGCGCGCCACACGCACGCTGCTTGATGCATGGGGCTTGGACACCCCTACGATGGCAGCGCACCGTCATAACGAGGCGGGCGCCGCAACGGACATTGTTCGACGACTGCAGTCAGGTCAACGCGTCGCCTTGGTGTCCGATGCGGGGTCACCTGCCGTCAGTGACCCCGGTGGACTGGTGGTGCGGGCTGTACGTGAGGCGGGTTTGCGCGTGATCCCCTTGCCCGGCGCCAGTGCTGTGATCACGGCACTGATGGCGACCGGTGTGACAACAGACGCGTCGCCCGGGTTTGTATTTGCCGGCTTTGCCCCAACCAAATCCATGGCGCGGCAGCGCTGGTTTCGCTATTGGACGCAACTCGTCACGGCCGTGGTGTTTTATGAGGCCCCCCATCGGATCGCAGCTAGCTTGAAAGACTTGTTGTTAGTGTTGGGGCCCGCGCGTCAAGTGAGCTTGGCTCGAGAAATGACCAAGCGGTTTGAAGAGATTGCATGCGTCACCTTGGCCGAGGCGCAACAATGGTTGCAGGCGGATCCCCATCGCGAGCAAGGTGAATACGTTGTCATTGTTCACCCGGCCCAAAGTGAGCTGGATCTTGAAGCAGCCGAGCAGGTTGATGCGGGGATCGATGCGTGGCTGGACGCTTTGCTCGAGGTCTTATCGGTGCGGGATGCCGCCCGTGTGGCGGCCAAGGCAACAGGCCAGTCGCGTGACACGCTTTACGCCCGAGCGTTGGCGCGCAAGGGCAGCTAAACCGCCAAGATCCTTTAGGGGCCGGTGACCCGCGGCGCGACGCCGAGCGCGGTTTCGAGCGGCCCTGCAGCTTGTGTCGCGGCCTCTGCGTTCGCAAAAGGCCCCACGCGCACACGGTGTAAGTTGCCTGCGCCGAGCTCAACGTTCACCGAAACACCCGACTGAGTCGGCATTTGGGCCGCAGCACGTGCGGCAATTGCCTGCGCTCGCGCGGGATCACTAAAGGCACCAAGCTGTAAGTAAACGGACCCTGCCGCAGCAGGCGTTGCACTGCTGGCTGGCGCTGCGGCGAGAGGGAGTGTCGCCACGGAGGGGCCAGCGACGGCAAGACTTGGCGCGGCCAGCGTTGCTGCAACCGGTGGGCTGGGTGCAGCAGCCGGTGCGCTAGCCGTGAGTGCGGTC
Source organism: uncultured beta proteobacterium (assembly GCA_903958565.1). GTDB lineage: Bacteria > Pseudomonadota > Gammaproteobacteria > Burkholderiales > Burkholderiaceae_B > Zwartia. The sequence continues at coordinate 42,091 of CAJBTJ010000175.1, read as the reverse complement.
CCGTTAGCGATTTGCTGCGGCATGATGCGCTCTACGATCACCTCGGCGCTTCCGGGCGAGAGAACGCCCAGTTTGTGGGCTGCGACATAAGACAAGTCAATAACCCGTCCGCCTAAGAACGGACCGCGGTCATTAATGCGCAGCACGACGGTTTTGCCAGTGGCCACGCGGGTGACTCTGACGTAGCTCGGGATAGGCAAAGTAGGGTGAGCGGCTGTCATGCCATACATGTCATAGCGCTCACCATTGGAGGTCGGCTTACCGTGATATTTTTTTCCGTACCAGGAGGCAGGACCCTGTGCGCGGTAGGGCTGTCCTGACGTATCTGGCACATAGCGCTGACCGAAGATACTGTAGGGATTATTTGGGCCGCGTGCCAAGGGTTCAATGCGTGGCACGGCATCGGGTACGGCATCGAGGTTTGCGGGGGGATTTGCTTCAGGGCCGTCGTCCATGTAGTACGCACCGCCTCTGCGCCCCGACCCGGAACAGGCTGCGAGCAGCGCGCATACGAGCGCAACAATCAAGAAGCGGCCAAGGGATGCGCTAGTCGAGCTCATCAGGAAAGCGTGGGTTGATCGCGATGACGCACGAGAACGGGACCGTGGTCGCTAAAGCGCTTGTTTAGCGTCTCAACCAAATAGACTGAGCGATGTTTGCCACCCGTGCAACCGATCGCAACCGTGAGGTAGCTGCGCGTGTCCTCGGTATAGCGCGGCAGCCATTTGCGAATGAATGCCTCAATGTCATTGGCCATTTGACTTACATCATCAAACCCAGCGAGCCAGTCGGCGACCGCCTGATCTTTGCCGGTGAGGGGCCGCAACACCGGATCGTAGTGTGGGTTGGGCAGGCACCGCACATCGAACACCATGTCGGCATCGTTAGGAACCCCTTTTTTGAAGGCGAAGGATTCAAAGGTCAACAACAAAGGTTTACGATCGGCTTGGACGAGATCTCGTATCCACGTGCGCAGTTGTCCGGGAGTCAGGCCTGAGGTGTCGATCACATGGCCAAGATTGCGCAGCGGTGCGAGTTGATCGCGCTCTTGCGCGATGCACTGTTCGAGAGAAGCAGCCACTCCACTGCGCGCTAATCGATCTGAGAGGGGATGGCGTCTACGCGATTCAGAATAGCGCTGAATGAGGGTCTGATCGTCCGCGTCTAGAAATACAACACGCAGTTGCGTCCCCATCGAAGATAGTGCGGTGATGATGTCGGGCAGCTCGGTAAGATCCCCAGGCGAGCGTACATCAATTGAAATGGCGACTCGTCGTGTTGGATCGTCTCGCATGGATCCAATAAACTCGTGTAAAAAACGTACGGGCAGGTTGTCGACGCAGGTGTAACCTGCATCTTCAAGCAAACGCAATGCAACCGATTTGCCTGAACCGGAGATTCCTGTGAGCAAGACAACTCTTAATTGCGGCATATTAAGGCTGTCCCCGTGCGATGGCTTCAGCTTGTCTTTGCATGAACTCAGCGAGGGTGTCGATGCCGCGCAGCTTAAGAATCGTATTGCGTACCGCGGCTTCTACCAAAACCGCTAAGTTGCGTCCTGCCGCCACTTGCAACATGACTTTGCGTATCGGGCAGCCGAGCATATCTTGCGTCATGTCTTGCAAAGGGAGACGTTCAAACTTGTCCTGTGCCGTCGCGCGCACAAGATGCACGATCAATTTGAGTTTCATTTTGCGGCGTACAGATGTTTCACCAAAAATCGTACGGATATTTAACAATCCCAAGCCGCGGACTTCAAGCATGTTGCGCAAGAGCTCCGGACAGTGCCCCTCGACCACGTGCGGGGCTGTGCGTGAAAGATCCACCGCATCGTCGGCCACTAGGCCGTGACCACGTGAAATCAACTCGAGCGCAAGTTCACTTTTTCCCAGCCCGGACTCCCCCGTAATCAGCACTCCCACCCCAAGCACATCCATGAAGACGCCATGCACTGTTGTCGTGGGAGCAAGGCGTCGACTCAAATAAATGCGCAGCAGGTCGATGAGCTCTGCTGCTGGAACGGGGGTCGTCAGAAGAGGAATGTGATTGCGCTCGCAGCCCTCGATCAAATCACCGGTTGGCGGCAAGCCGTCGGCAATGAGAATTGCTGGTACGCCACCCGCCAGGAGCTCGTCGAGATGATGGACGCGCCGCTTGGAGTCAAAGCGTGTGTAGTAGTCCATTTCCTGTGTGCCGAACACTTGAATCCGTGAAGGATGAATAAGATTCAAGTGCCCGATCAAATCGGCAGCGGCCGCGCCGTTGTCTGGGATAAGACGATCTGCCGCCGTTTGACCAGCAACCCAGGTGAATGGAATGTCTTCGGTCGTGTCGAGAACCAGATCCTGCACCGTCAGCATGGCGACTCCGTTGTGGAAAGGGTGGGTCCGCCGGCGAAAAAATTAGCGGAGGTCTTCGGTCAACAACGCATGGACGATTTTCGGGTCGGTTTCCATCGCTAACCGTGACCTGAGCGTTTTGTCGGAAAACAGGCGAGCCACTTCGGCAAGTATATCGAGATGTTGTTGCGTTGAGGCCTCTGGCGTGAGCAGAATTAACAGCTGATCAACGGGTTGTCGGTCAGGCGCATCAAAGGCGATGGGTTTCGCGAGCCTAATGAAAGCGGCGATTCCTGCCCGAAGCCCCTTAATCCGGCCGTGTGGCATCGCGATCCCTGCGCCTAAACCGGTTGATCCCAGACGTTCACGGGCGAATAGGCTTGCGTAGACAGCGGCACGTTCTACCCCTTGATTATTTTCAAGCAGCAGCCCAGCTTGTTCGAACACCCGTTTTTTACTGGTCGCGGGCATGTCTAGCACAACGTTGTTGAGTGGCAAAAGGCGAGACAAGTGTTTCATGCGATGAATTATAGGTTGGCCGCAGGCATGTCGGCTTGACTCTCCAACCTGCTCGATTGAGGTGTCGTACAAAAAACAACGCCCGCCAAATGCCTGCGGGCGTGAGTTCGGAACAGCGGGTCGAAAAGCGATTACGCGGTTTCGAAGACCTGTCTTTTGGGGGCCAGGTGCTGATGGTCCTGCGTGCGTGCTTTGTATTGGAGTACTTTACGGTCGACTTTGTCGATGAGCAAGTCAATCGAGGCGTAAAGATTTTGTTCTGAGGCCTCGCAGTGAATATCCTTGCCGCGGACATGCAAGGTAATTTCTGCGCGATGCTTGAGTGGCTCGAGCGACAGGATGACCTGCGAGCCGATAACGTGGTCAAAATGCCGTAAAACGCGGGTCATTTTGGTTTGGATGTATTCCCGGATGGCTGGGGTGACGTCAAGATGGTGACCGGTAATGTTCAGGTTCATTGCGTACTCTCCAAAAAGGAACGACGGTTGTGCGGATGCACGGGGTGTGGGCGGCGGGGGACTCCTATGTTGATGGCTGATGTTTAAAGTGTAGTGACTTGTATGCGGAAATCAAGGGTAAAAATACCCATAGATTGATCTGCGTCAGGGATTATTTGGTGTGCGGTGCAGCATCAGGGGGGGTGCCGCCCTCGCAGGCGTTACATCTTGAAGTGTTCGCCCAGGTACACACGGCGTACGGATGCGTCATTAATGATCTCGTCGGGTAAGCCGCTTGTGAGCACTTTACCTTCGCTAATGATATAGGCGCGGTCGCAGATACCGAGGGTTTCGCGTACGTTGTGATCTGTAATGAGCACGCCGATGCCGCGGCTTTTCAGAAAGCGCACGATGCGCTGGATTTCAATGACGGCAATAGGGTCTACACCAGCGAAGGGTTCGTCCAGCAGAATAAATCGAGGGCGCGTCGCGAGCGCACGAGAAATTTCTACGCGCCGGCGTTCTCCGCCGGAAAGTGACAGCGCGCTGTTTTTCCGGATGTGCGTGATTTGTAGCTCTTCGAGCAAGGAGTCAAGTTGACGCTCGATCGTGCTCGTTGAGAATCGCTTGCCTTCGTTGTCGATCTGTAATTCAAGTACAGCGCGGATATTTTGCTCGACCGTTAGTCGGCGAAAAACGGAGGCATCCTGTGGCAAGTAGGACAAGCCCATGCGCGCACGTCGATGGATGGGCATGCTGCTGATGATCGTATCGTCAATTTCGATACGACCCGCATCGGCCGCGACGAGGCCGACGATCATATAAAAGCTTGTGGTTTTTCCTGCACCGTTTGGGCCCAGTAGGCCGACTACCTCTCCACTATTCACTGAAATAGAGACGTCCTGGACCACCATGCGCCCGCCATATGACTTGCGCAGCCCTGTCGCACTGAGCCTTCCTGACGGATGCTCAGAGGCTGGATTTGATAGGGTTGAGGCGTGCGATGTCTGCATGAGTCGTGTGTTAAGGCCGCGCGGCGCCGGCTGGCTTAGTGACGGGCGGTGGCGGCAGATTGCCCTGCTTAGCTTTGCATTCAGCGACAGCGGCCTCCGCACGCGCTTTCGGTTGTGCAACAGAGCGTACACGCCCATCGCTATTGGCGGAATTTGGTCCTGAAAACGCTTGGTAGACGTCGGTCTTCTGGCTATAACGGACCTGCTGGCCGCTGACCGTATCAAAGTGCTTGCCACAAATGTAGCGCGAGACCACTGCCTTGCCGATTAAATCAAACGTTTCGTTTTTGCCGTCGTACTCAGCGCGCTGACCCACGCCTTCGAGCACTTCAAAGTTCTCTGGGCGTAACTGACGGATCAAAACCAGCTTGTCGCTCTTCATGGTGGCTTCGCCGAACTGGTTGCCGTCCTTATCTTCACGCATTTGTAGTACATCAGCGTTCATCGTGAGTAAGCCGCGCGTCATGACGACTTTGCCGGTGAAGGTGCTTTCGCGCTTTGTGTCGTCGTAATGAAGCGTATCTGACAAAATCGTCGTGCTTGGTTCTTCAGGTGTTGGGACGGTGGCAGGCGCCTGTTGCGCATACGCCATTGTAAAAAGCGACAGGCACAGTGCGGCGATGAACGATTGCAGAGCGGCGCGCGGAGAGCAAAATATAATCATGGCTTGGACATTAACGCTTTGGGGTTCGATTCTGCTGCCTGATCTTTCGGCGCAATGTCGACATCGGTCGATTTAAACACGTCTAGCTGCTGCGTGGCGTTGTTAAAGCGCATGCCTGTGCCGCTCATGCGAGAGCGACCGCTGGTTGCGACGGCCGCAAGGTCCGTGTAGCTTATATCTTCCTTGACGAGCAAGGTGAGTTCTTCGCTACGAAAATTCAGTGGCTGACGCTCGGCATCCCCGAGGCGCAAGATGACGGCGTCACCACGCATGATGATGCGATTGCCCTCGTCGTAAATCACGGCGATGCGAGAGGTGGCAACAGTGAGGGGGTTTTCAGGCTTGAGCCCAAAGGCGCGGGGCGCGATTAACTCGTAGGATTTGTCGTCAGGGAAGTGTTCCATCAGATCGCTTTCAAGGCGATGGATCACAATCCCTTTTTCGTCCGTTCGCAAGAGCACAATTTTTTTTGCCCAACTGTCTGGCTCGTGTGTGATACGGCTAGGGGGATCAATTTCGACGGCGCGTAACGAGTAATCGGCCGCCCACCACGTGCCCATGACAAGCGAGAGCAGGATAACGAGTGAAACGACAATCGAGGCGCGTTCTTTCATGACGGCTTACTGAAGCGTGCCAGGGCCTAGACGCCCCGGCTGAAAAAACGTTCCAAGGCGATGCTGCGCGGCCAAAATGATGTCGCAGCATTCGCGTGCTGCACCATGGCCACCCTCCTTAATGGCCACCCAGTGCGCAGCTTGTTGCACATAAGCAGGCGCATCTGGCACGGAGGCTGCAAAGCCCGTGCGCTGCATGGCGGGCAAGTCGATTAGGTCGTCTCCCATGAACCCTGTTTGTTCCAGTGCGACATGATGTTTTAAGGCGAGCTCAGTGATGGCTAGGCCTTTGTCTCGGACGTTTTGCAGGACGTCACCGAGCCCAAGTTCGGCGGCACGACGATCGACGATTGGGCCGGAGCGGCCTGTCATCAGCACGACGGTGACGCCGCTGGCCGCCAGCATTTTCAGCCCATGGCCGTCTAATGCATTAAACCGCTTGAACACCTCTCCGTGCTCGCCATACCAAAGGCTGCCGTCGGTCAGTATGCCGTCAACATCGAACACCATGAGCTTGATGCGCGCCAGACGCTCGCGAACCGAAGCAGAAATTTTTGCCAGCACCAGTGCTTCAGCAGGATGGGGGATGAGAGGAGGTCTGTTCATGACGGTTTAGACGACCTTAGCCGCCATTAAGTCGTGCATATGCACGGCGCCGATCAGTTTGCCCTGGTCGTCGGACACCAGCATTTGGTTGAGTTTGTGACTGTCCATAATCACTGCTGCATCGACAGCGAGCGCTTCGGATTGAATGTGTCGAGGGTTGTGGGACATGCCGTCCGCCACAGTCAGCTTGCGGACATCTCCTTTACGTTCGATGAGGCGCCGCAGATCGCCATCAGTAAAAATCCCGATCGCGCGGCCATCGGAGTCGATGACGGCCGTCATGCCCATGCCTTTGCGTGAGATTTCTTCTAAGGCTTCAAAAACCGAAGCCGATTGCGTGACGCAGGGCACTGCACTCGCACTGCGCATAATGTCAGCCACGCGGGTCAATAGCCGACGACCCAGTGCGCCGCCGGGGTGCGAGCGGGCAAAGTCGTCAGCGCCGAAGCCACGCGCCTCTAGGCAGGCAACGGCTAAGGCGTCGCCCATGGCCAGCGCAACCGTGGTGCTTGCGGTGGGTGCAAGATTGAGTGGGCAGGCTTCTTGAGAGACACTCACGTCTAGGTGTACGTCGGCCAAGCGAGCGAGCTCCGAATCGTTGTGACCCGTCATGGCGATCACTTTGACCCCAAGCCGATGTGCGGCCGGCAGAATGGCGAGCAGCTCTGGACCCGAGCCGGAATACGAGACGGCAATCAGAAGGTCTTGCCCACCGATCATCCCGATGTCGCCATGAATGGCTTCGGCCGCATGTAAGAAAAACGAAGGCGTGCCTGTCGAGGCCAGCGTCGCTGCGATTTTCCGAGCAATATGGCCTGTTTTACCTAGGCCGCAGACCACCACCCGACCCGGGCAGGCGAGCATAAGCGCGACCGCTTGTTCAACGCTTGCGTCTAGGCGTTGGTTCAGTTCGGTCAGCGCTCGGGCTTCGATATCCAGGGTGCGACGAGCGGAGGCAAGCACAGAGGCTGCGGACAGTTTAGGTGAAGACATTGCCCGATTTTAATCGTTTCAGCCCGCAGGCGGGCTGCGTTTCTATCTGCTACTGTCCGGGCATCAACCATCGTTATTTTTTGACGTTTTTAGGTTCCCTATGGCCACGCCCCCTTTTCTATCGAACCCATCTCCTTCTTCCGCGTTGGCGCCCTTTGAGGCCCGTTTGGGCACGCCAGGATCACCCACCGCGCTGCGGGTGATGTTGTTGGGTTCGGGTGAGCTCGGCAAGGAAGTCATCATGGCATTACAACGCTTTGGGGTTGAAGTCATTGCGGTGGATCGTTATGCCCAGGCGCCCGGGCAGCAGGTCGCGCATCGCGCGCATGTTGTCACCATGACAGACAAAGAAGCGCTTAGGAAAATAATCGCTCAAGAGCGCCCTCACATTATTGTTCCGGAAATTGAAGCGATCGCGACCGAGCTGTTGGTTGAGCTTGAGGCTGCAGGTCAAGTGCGCGTGACCCCGACTGCGCGGGCCGCGCAACTGACGATGAATCGCGAGGGAATACGCCGCCTGGCGGCTGAGCAACTGGGATTGCCTACCTCGACGTATCAGTTCGCGGATTCCATCCAAGAGCTTGAACTCGCGACCCAAAAAGTGGGTTTCCCTTGTTTGGTCAAGCCCGTGATGTCTTCCTCTGGTAAGGGGCAGTCGGTGTTGCGCGGGCCGCAAGATATCGCGATTGCCTGGAATATTGCTCGGCAAGGGGGGCGAGTCGACGGTACGCGCATTATTGTTGAGGGGTTTATCGATTTTGAATATGAGATCACGCTCCTGACGGTACGTGCGCGTGGTGCAGACGGCAAGATTTCGACTCATTTTTGTGAACCGATCGGCCATCGCCAGGTGGACGGCGATTATGTCGAGAGTTGGCAGCCGCAGCCCATGCCTGAGCGGGCCTTGGAACGCGCCAAGCACATCGCATTGCAGGTCACGGATAGTTTGGGGGGGCAGGGTATTTTTGGGGTGGAGCTCTTTGTGTCGGGGGATCAAGTTTGGTTCTCTGAGGTGAGCCCTCGCCCACACGACACAGGCTTGGTAACGCTTATGACGCAACGCCAAAGCGAGTTTGAACTGCATGCACGGGCGCTCCTCGGGTTGCCTGTCGATACAGTCTTAAGTGCGCCTGGAGCAAGCAGCGTCATTTATGGAGGGGTCGAGGCGCACGGGATTGGCTATGACGGCGTAGCGGCCGCGCTGGCCGAGCCGGGTACCGATGTGCGGCTCTTCGGTAAGCCTGAGTCCTTTGTGAAGCGACGGATGGGTGTTGCGCTGGCGCAAGACCGTACGATCGACGAGGCGCGTGCCAAAGCGTTGCGTGTGTCGCGCGCGGTCAAGATACGACCCGCCTGAAATATATTCCTGAGCTAGGCCTGTGTCGGTGCAGGCTTAGCGTATTCTTTGTTTTGTTTAAATGTTTGCGGAGAATCGTTCGATGAATACCCCGATTCCATATCAGGATCCAATAGAGCTTGTGCGCAGCCTGATCCGCAACGTACCTGACTGGCCGAAGCCCGGCGTTATGTTTCGTGACATTACTCCCCTGCTACAAGACCCGCGCGCTTTTCGTTCGTTGATCGATATCTTTGTTTACCGCCACATGCGCCATAAGCTCGACGTGGTGGTTGGTATCGATGCGCGGGGATTTATTTTTGGTAGCGCGCTTGCCTATGCACTAGGGGTCGGTTTTGTTCCAGTCCGTAAGCAGGGCAAACTGCCTTATAAGACCGTCTCAGCGGCTTACACGCTTGAGTACGGCGATGCGGTCGTTGAAGTGCATCAAGATGCTGTCAAACCGGGGCAGCGCGTGTTGCTTGTGGATGACTTGGTTGCGACGGGTGGCACGATGCTCGCTGCCGTTAAGTTGCTACAACAGTTGGGCAGTAATGTGGTTGAGGCAGCTGCCATCGTGGATCTTCCCGACTTGGGTGGGTCCTCCCTGATCGCGAAAACGGACACGCCATTCTTTAGCGTATGCACGTTCTAGGCGCGCAGGCTGATTGACACGCGCTGCACCCGCCCGGTGTTCACAGAAATAGTTTGTAGGCAGGATTGTCTGTCTCATTCCAGTGTGGGTAACCCACTTCGTCCAGAAAGGCTTTGAAGGCTTTTTTGCTACCTGCCGGCACTTGAATCCCAATCAAGACCTGACCGTAATCTGCGCCTTGGTTTCGGTAATGGAAAAGGCTGATGTTCCAGTCTGGTTTCATCGCTTGCAGGAAGCGCATCAGCGCCCCTGGCCTTTCTGGAAACTCAAAGCGGTAGAGAAGTTCGTGCTGCGCCAGGCCCGACCGACCACCCACCATGTGACGCAAGTGCGTTTTTGACATTTCGTCATCGGTCAGATCAAGCGTATTGAAGCCGTGTTTGCGAAAACTGTTCGCGATGCGCACCGGTTCGGTTGAGCTGGATACTTGAATCCCAACAAAAACGTAGGCCGAGGTTGAGTCTGAAATTCGGTAGTTGAACTCCGTCACATTGCGGTGACCGACCAGCTCGCAGAACGCGCGAAAACTCCCACGTTGTTCGGGCAACGTCACTGCAAAAATCGCCTCGCGCTCTTCGCCCACTTCGGCGCGTTCGGCGACAAACCGCAGGCGGTCGAAGTTCATGTTGGCGCCGCACGCGATCGCCACCATTGTCTTGCCTTTGAGTTTATGTTCACTCGCGTATTGTTTCGCTCCGGCTATGGCAAGCGCGCCCGCAGGCTCAAGCACGCTACGGGTGTCCTGAAAGACGTCTTTGATGGCCGCGCATATTCCGTCGGTGTCGACGACAACATAGTCATCGACGTATTCGCGGGCTAGCCGAAAGGTTTCGATTCCGACTTGTTTGACAGCGGTCCCGTCCGAGAACAGCCCGACTTCAGTGAGCATCACGCGGCGACCCGCCCGCACGCTGCGCAGCATCGCATCAGAGTCGACTGTTTGTACGCCGATAATTTTGATGTCAGGACGCAGTTGTTTGGCGTAGGCTGCAATCCCGCTGATGAGGCCGCCACCTCCGACCGCGACAAAGATGGCATCAATGGGGCCTGGGTGTTGGCGCAAGATCTCCATGCCGACGGTCCCTTGGCCTGCAATCACATCCGGATCGTCAAAGGGGTGCACGAAGGTCAGATGATGTTTTTTTTCTAGGGTCAAGGCGTGCGCGTAGGCATCACTGAAGCTGTCTCCCTTGAGGACAACTTCGCCCCCCAGTGCTTTAACTGCCTCAATCTTGACCTCGGGTGTCGTGGTGGGCATCACGATGACGGCTTTGCAGCCAAGCCGGCGCGCGGATAGTGCAACGCCCTGCGCATGATTTCCCGCTGAGGCGGCGATCACGCCGCGAGACAGCACCGCCCTCGGAAGATGCGCCATTTTGTTGTAGGCTCCCCGTAGTTTGAAACTAAAAACGGATTGCGTGTCTTCCCGTTTGAGCAAAACGGTATTGCCGATGCGTGCGGAGAGTTGGGGGGCAAGGTCGAGAGAGGTTTCGACCGCGACGTCATACACTTTGCTCGTGAGGATGCGCTTAAGATAATCGGTGTTCATAGTTTCCTGGCCGGGCGTGCTGCAATGCCGCAATTATCTCATGTCCAGGCTAAAATTTTCTTACTTGTCGGTGGAGTTTGCTCTGAACGAACTATTGCGTGAGTTATTGGGTTGGTTGTCTTTGCCGGAGGTCGGCTTACCCACTCTTTTCATTGTGGGCTTATTGGCAGCCACGATCCTGCCAGTGGGATCCGAGCCCGTATTGCTCGCCTATATTGCAAACGCGCCAAGCTTTTTCTGGCCGGCGATCTTTGTCGCGTCGGCCGGCAACACCTTGGGCGGCGTTGTGAGCTATTGGATGGGGGCGGGCGCTCATGGCGCGTATGGTCGTTGGCGTACAAACCAAAATACTGAATCCGGTCCCAAAGGGGTTGGGCATCATGCGGAACGCTGGATTCGCCGCTTCGGCCCAGCAGGACTATTTTTTGCATGGCTACCAGTGATTGGCGATCCGTTGTGTCTGGTTGCAGGGTGGTTGCGATTGTCTTTCTGGCCGTGCGTGGCCTGGATGGCGCTAGGGAAGTTATTAAGATACGCGGCGATTTCTTGGGCGCTGACCCTTGCGTTAGCGCCAAACTAAACGCGAGCGCGGTCAACTAAAGACCCTGACGTCACGGCACTGGGGTGCAGAGTCGGGCTGAAGGGTTATTCGAGCAACTCCCGCACGATGCCTTAAAATAATTCTTTAAGGGCTTGAACCCATCATTCTATGAATGCCCCTCTCGCTAGCCACCTTCTAAAAGCCATGCCCGCGCCGGACGCGCAGTCCCGCTTGCGCGAAATCCCTTACAACTACACGTCGTTTTCAGACCGTGAAGTTATCTGCCGCTTGCTCGGTGAAGACGCTTGGGCTCTTTTGTCGGATTTGCGCGGCGAACGCCGCACGGGCCGCTCGGCGCGCATGCTTTACGAGGTGTTGGGCGACATCTGGGTGGTACGTCGTAATCCGTATCTTCAGGATGACCTGCTCGACAATCCCAAGCGACGTAAATTACTCGTTGAGGCGCTTGAGCATCGCCTCAAGGAAATCGATCAGCGTCGCGCCGACGATAATGCCGGACGTGACGAAAAGGTTGCCAGTTTGTTGACGCGTGCGCACGACGCTGTGCGTGACTTCGCCGCAGAGTTTGAGCGCATTGGCCAGTTGCGTAAACAAGTGCTCAAGGTGCTCGGCAAACGGACTGCGCGCGACAACATTAAATTTGATGGCATGTCGCGGGTCGCGCATGTCACCGACGCCACGGACTGGCGCGTCGAGTATCCATTTGTCGTGCTGGCACCCGATACCGAAGAAGAAATTGCTGCGATGGTGCGGGCGTGTATTGAGCTGGGTCTCACGATCGTGCCGCGCGGAGGTGGCACGGGGTATACCGGTGGCGCGATTCCGCTGACTTGGCGCTCTGCGGTCATCAATACTGAAAAGCTCGATACCCTTGGCCCAGTCGAAATCGGGCCCTTACCTGGGGTGTCGACACCTGTCGCGACGGTCCGCGCGGGTGCGGGTGTTGTCACGCGCCGCGTGTCCGATATTGCAGATGAAAACGGCCTAGTCTTTGCCGTCGACCCTACCTCGGCGGATGCGTCTTGTGTGGGCGGTAATGTCGCCATGAACGCAGGCGGTAAAAAAGCCGTGCTGTGGGGGACGGCCTTGGATAACCTGGCCTGGTGGCGGATGGTTGATCCACAGGGCAACTGGCTTGATGTCACGCGCCTTGATCATAATTTGGGCAAGATCCACGAGGCAGGCCTCGTGCGGTTTGAGTTGAAGTGGTCCGACGGCGCTGCCGCGGCCGGTGCATCGGTATTGCGCACAGAGATCCTTGAAATCGATGGCGCAAGATTTCGCAAAGTGGGTCTGGGGAAAGATGTCACCGACAAATTTTTGTCGGGCCTGCCTGGCGTGCAGAAAGAAGGTTGCGATGGTTTGATCACGGCGGCGCGTTGGGTGTTGCACCGCATGCCCAGCCATACGCGTACAGTTTGCCTCGAGTTTTTTGGTCAGGCACGGGATGCGATCCCCTCAATCGTTGAAATCAAAGACTATCTCGATAAACAAGGTCGTGCGCAGGGCGCGTTGCTGGCCGGCCTAGAGCATCTGGACGAACGTTATCTGCGTGCGGTGGGGTATTCCACCAAGAGTAAGCGCGGTGTGTTGCCCAAAATGGTTCTGATTGGCGACATTGTCGGCGACGATGACGCGGCAGTTGCTGCCGCAACCAGTGAAGTCGTGCGTCTGGCCAATACGCGCCATGGTGAAGGCTTCATTGCAGTCAGTGCCGAGGCGCGTAAAAAGTTTTGGCTTGACCGTGCGCGCACAGCGGCGATTGCTCGCCATACGAACGCGTTCAAGATCAACGAAGACGTCGTGATTCCGCTGGAGCGGATGGGCGAGTATACGGATCATATCGAGCGCATCAACATCGAACTTTCGACGCGCAATAAGCTCAAGTTGTTAGATGCGTTGCAGTCAGCACTTGACGGCGATCTGGCGATTGCCAAACTTGATCGTGCAAGCGAAGAGGGTGCCTCGCTCGAAGAAGCGCTGGACGAGCGTCGTCGGCGCGCGACCGAAATGATTGCGCTCGTGCGGGCAAGATGGTTGTGGGTGCTTGAGCACCTTGACGTGCCTCTCTCGGAGGGGTTGTCGTCTATCGTTGGGCATGGCCTTTCAGAACTAAAGCCCGCTCTGGATGAACGTTTGGCAAGACAGCCGCAAGCACGGGTGTTTGATGTCGTACAGGATCACACGCTGCGTATTTCCTGGAAAAAAGAAGTTAAGACGGAACTCGAGGGCTTGTTTGGGGGCAATGACTTTGCGCCGGTATTGACGCAACTGCAGGCTGTGCATGATCGCGTGCTCAAGAGCCGCGTGTTTGTCGCGCTGCATATGCATGCCGGGGATGGCAATGTACATACCAACATCCCAGTTAATTCTGATGATTATGAGATGCTGCGCGAAGCCAACGAGGCGGTTGCTCGGATCATGCAAATCGCACGTGATCTAGATGGCGTTATCTCAGGCGAGCACGGCATTGGCCTGACGAAATATGAGTTTCTGACCGAAGCGGAACTCGCACCGTTTCAGAACTACAAACGCCAGATCGACCCACACAATCACTTCAACGCCGGCAAGCTGATGCCTGGTGCGGATCTGCGCCAGGCCTGGACCCCGAGCTTTGGTTTGATGGGGCATGAGTCGATCATCATGCAGCAAAGTGAGATTGGTGCAATCAGCAATTCGATCAAAGATTGTTTGCGTTGTGGTAAATGCAAGCCGGTCTGTGCGACGCACGTCCCGCGTGCGAATCTGCTGTATTCGCCGCGCGACAAAATTCTTGCCACGTCGCTGCTGATTGAAGCATTTTTATACGAAGAGCAAACCCGACGGGGCATCAGTCTCAAGCATTGGGAAGAGTTCGAGGACGTTGCGGATCACTGTACGATTTGTCATAAGTGCTACAACCCGTGCCCAGTGGATATCGACTTCGGCGACGTCTCTATGAACATGCGCGCCTTGTTGCGGCGCATGGGGCGTAAGTCGTTTAATCCCGTCACGTCGGCCGCGATGTTTTTCTTGAATGCAAAAGATCCTGCCACGATCAATGCGACGCGTCAGGCGATGGTGGGCGTGGGGTACAAGTTACAACGCGTCGCGCATGATGTGTTGAGCAAATTCGCGCGTAAGCAGACGGCTAAACCCCCGGCAACGGTGGGTAAGCCACCGCTTCGCGAACAGGTTGTGCACTTTATTAACAAGAAGATGCCGGGCGGCTTGCCCAAACAAACTGCGCGTAAATTGCTTGATATCGAAGATGCGGATTACGTGCCGATTATTCGGCAGCCGAGCGCACCCGCCGATACGGAAGCCGTCTTTTATTTTCCAGGGTGTGGCTCTGAGCGTTTGTTTTCGCAGGTCGGCCTAGCAACCCAGGCAATGCTTTGGCATGCGGGGGTTCAAACGGTGCTGCCCCCAGGCTATCTTTGCTGCGGGTACCCGCAGCGCGGCAATGGCATGAACGACAAAGCCGAACAAATCATCACGGATAACCGCGTGTTGTTCCATCGCGTGGCCAACACGTTGAACTATCTTGATATCAAGACGGTCGTTGTTAGCTGCGGTACATGTTATGACCAACTCTCGGGCTATGAGTTCGAAAAGATCTTTCCTGGCTGTCGCTTGATCGACATCCATGAATATCTTCTTGAAAAAGGCATCAAGTTAGAGGGCGTTCAGGGTACGCGATACATGTATCACGATCCCTGCCACACCCCGATGAAATTGCAAGATCCAATGAAGACTGTTCGTTCGTTGGTCGGCGAGAGTGCGATTAAGACCGAGCGCTGTTGTGGTGAGTCAGGCACGCTTGCCGTGACGCGTCCCGACATTTCAACCCAAGTTCGTTTTCGCAAAGAGGAAGAGCTTGAGAAAAACACCGCAACCTTGCGTAAAGACGGCTTTGACGGGGACATCAAGGTGCTGACCTCTTGCCCCTCTTGCATGCAAGGGTTGTCACGCTTTGAGGCCGATAGCGGCGCGAAAGCCGACTACATCGTGGTCGAAATGGCGCGCCACATACTGGGCCCCGATTGGCTTGAGGACTATGTCAAAAAAGCCAATAACGGTGGGATCGAGCGCGTACTGGTGTAAGCGCTCGTCTTAATGGTTGTCAGGGCTGCTATCAAGCGCCGACTTCAATTCCTTCGGCCTGCAGTGCTTCACGAATGGCTTTGGCAAAGGTCACTGCGCCAGGTTGGTCGCCGTGAATACAAAGCGTATCCGCACGCACTTTTACAATGCTTCCATCGTTGGCGGTCAAGGTGCTGGTCTTGACCATTTGCAACACTTGCTTGATTGACACCTGCACATCTTCGATCATTGCGCCTGGCTTATTGCGGGGACTCAAGGTGCCGTCAGGCATGTAGTTCCTGTCGCCAAACACTTCGCTGGCGACTTGAACGCCTACGGATTCGGCGATACGGACCATCGGGCTGCTGGCCAAAACAAAGAACACGAGATTTTTGTCGACGTCGTAGGTGGCTTGCGCAAGTGCGCGGGCAAGCCCTTCGTCTTTAACGGCCATGTTGTAGAGTTGTCCGTGTGCTTTGACGTGGCGCAGCTTGGCGCCTTGCGATGCCGCCACCGCAGCGAGTGCGCCGATCTGCACCACCATCATGTCGTAGGCCTCCTGGTCGGTAATCGCGATATTGCGACGACCAAAGCCTTGTAGATCTGGCAAGCCAGGGTGCGCGCCCAGTGAGACGCCATGCTTGAGCGCTGAGGCGACCGTCTTGCGCATGGTGGCTGGATCGCCGCCATGGAACCCGCACGCGATGTTGGCAGAGGAGACGAACGGCATGATGCCGTCGTCGTTGCCCATTTTCCAGGCGCCGAAGCTCTCGCCCATGTCGCAATTCAAGTCAATTCGCAGTGCCATGTGGTGTCCCCTCAATGATGAAGAAGTAAATCTCGTATCGGTTGTAACGTTTGTGCGAGCGCATGCCACGCGCGCTCGCGCGCCGCATCGAGCTCTTGTGCACGTTCTAGCGTGATGGCCTCAAACTGTAACGCATCGCCGGGTGCGCACTGCGCCAACAGAGGCAAGTCGACCGTGGCGACGTAGGCCATTTTGGGATAGCCGCCTGTTGTTTGTCGGTCCGCCATCAAAATGATGGGTTGGCCTCCTGCAGGAACTTGAATGGTGCCGAACGTGGTTGCTTCGGATAACAACTGCCGCGGCTTGGTCATCAAGAGGGGCGTGCCGCTCAGACGATATCCCATGCGCTCGGAATCCGGGCTCACACGAAACGGTTCTGTCAGAAGTGCCACGCAACTTTCCGGGGTGAACTCATTCCACAGCGCGCTCTTAATTAACCGAATGCGCTGGCGAGAGGAGTCGGCGATCGCGGACGACAAATAAATTTTGATTGACCAGAGTTCCATCGCAAGGGTCTCTAAACCTTTGGTGGCGAGTGGTCGTACAAATGGGATCTCGTCACCCTTTTGTAGTGCCCGCCCCTGCCAGCCGCCGAAGTGGCTACGAAGATATGTGCTGGTGCTGCCGAGTACGGGAGTGAGTGCAAACCCGCCATGTACCGCGAGATAACAACGTGTGCCATGCTTGCGGGGGCCAAAGGCCAGCGTATCGTTCGGGTGAACGATGATAGGACGATTTAACGCTACGGCTTGGCCATTCAGCGTGGCGCTTAAGTCGCCGCCACTCAGCGCGATGCAGCCGGGTTGTTGGAACTGCAGCGTTGGGCCGGTGAGTGTGATCTCTAAGCTCGCGGTTTGCGCATCATTACCAACCAACATATTCGCTAAATGATGCGCGCGCTGATCCATTGCGCCCACAACCGAAATGCCAAGAGGCTGCTGTCCGTGCCGACCCGCATCCTGAAAGCTAGAGAGCATGCCTGGCTTGATGACGACGATACTCATGGTCGTTTCCCGTCAATCTTAGCGGCGAGGCGATCGAACTCGTTTTGGTCGATCGGGACGAATTCAATTTTGTCACCTGGCAACAGCAATGACGGTTGCTCGCGCGCAAGATCAAAGAGTCGCAAGGGGGTCGCACCCAAGATATGCCAGCCTCCTGGTAGTCGCTCTGGATAAATTGTGGATTGGCGGTTGGCAATGGCGACCGAGCCGCGTGGCACCACGGTGCGTGGTACATCTCGTCTGGGAATCGCAAAGATTTCGTCGTGGATACCGATGTAAGGATGCCCGGGCGAGAAGCCTAGTGAAAAGACCATGGTGTCTGAGGCACTGTGTTTCGCGACCACCTCGTCTTCGGTCAGGCCTGTGCGCTTGGCGACGTCACTGAGGTCCGGTCCGTGCACGCCGCCGTAACAGACGGGGATTTTGATCAGGCGCGAGGAAGCGTTTGCAGGTAATAACGTGCCGCTTAGGACTCGCTTGACCTCGCGCGACAGGCTCGCGAACGTGACCGGCTGTTCTTGTGTGCCGGGCGAGTAAAACAACGCAACAGCGGTGTATGAAGGCACGATGTCGGAGACGCCGGCGAGACTGGCCGCGCGCAAGGTGGCGGCTGCACTGAGGCACACGAGGCCTGTTTCGGCACGAATGTCTTGGCCAAAATCCAGGCTCAGGCACCGGTCGCCCTGGGGGCGTATCGTAAACGCAGGTCCGTTCATGCTGGGGCGTGGTGAGTGCGCAAAAGATATCGGTTGCTGATTGGTTTTATACGGAATATCAGGCGACGAAATGAAGTCGAAGCGACTAGAATAGTACTTGTAATTTTTTAAGCGAAGATCAATGCCCGACGATAAAACCCATTTTGGTTTCCAGACCGTTGCCGAATCCGAAAAGGCGGGCAAAGTCGCGCAGGTATTTCATTCGGTCGCAGCGCGCTATGACGTGATGAATGATCTCATGTCGGCCGGGCTGCATCGCGTCTGGAAGGCCTTTACCATTGGTCGGGCAGCTGTCAGACCCGGGATGAAGGTGCTCGACATCGCGGGTGGAACCGGTGATTTAGCCCGCGCGTTTGCCAAGCAGGCAGGCTCCCAGGGGGAGGTATGGCTCACGGACATCAACGACTCCATGTTAAGAGTCGGGCGCGATCGGTTGATCGATGATGGGATTGTCTTGCCATGCGCCGTCTGTGATGCCGAACGCTTGCCGTTTCCAGATAATTACTTTGATCGGGTGAGTGTTGCCTTTGGTTTGCGCAACATGACACACAAAGACCGCGCGTTGGCAGAAATGACAAGGGTGTTGCGCCCAGGCGGCAAACTGCTGGTGCTGGAGTTCTCGCACATTGCCAAACCCCTGGCCCCCGTATATGACTGGTATTCCTTTAACGTGTTGCCCTGGTTGGGTAGCAAAGTTGCGGGGGATGCGGAGAGCTACCGCTACCTGGCCGAATCGATACGCATGCATCCAGACCAAGAAACCCTTAAGAAAATGTTGTCTGATTCGGGATTGAGCCATGTTCAGTATTTCAATTTGTCAGCGGGGCTGACAGCTCTGCACGAAGGCATAAAAATCCAGTAAGTGAAGAACTGAACTTATTTGGCGGCTTAGGGTCTATCTACTTACAATTTTGTTCAGCTTTTAGTAAGATTAGGTTTCTTGAATAAAAAAACAAAGCATTGCTTTGTTGTAGCGCGTTAGTTGATCATTATCTTTTATTGGCGATTTTCGCTTAGGAGCAATCGATGTCTCGTTCCCTTTCACGTTTTGTAGCGGCTGCTGTATTAGCAGTGAGCGGTCTGGCACTGACCAGCATGGCGTTTGATGCGGATGCCGCCCGTGCAGGTAAAGGCGGTAACTCTGGGCGTCAGTCCAGCAACGTCAGTAATCAGGCTCCTGCCGCCTCCACCACCACCCAGAAAAGTGCAACAGCACCTGCTGCTGCGAGCTCCACCGCTGGCGCTGCCGCAGCCGCTAAGCCTAGTGGTGCCTCACGCTGGCTAGGTCCGTTAGCTGGTATTGCTGCGGGCTTGGGCATCGCGGCTCTCTTGTCGCACTTTGGTTTGGGCGGCGCGATGGCAGACTTCCTCGTGATGGCCTTAGTCGCGGGCCTCGTGATTTTTGCGGTGATGTTCATTTTGCGCAGAATGCGTGGTGGGGCATCGGCTCAACCTGCTGTGCAGGGTGCAGGCGCTGGTGCTGCCGGCGGAGCTGCTCCGGCACCAAACGACATGTGGCGTCAGTCGGCTGAGCCGGCTGCTGCACCTGTCCAGTTACCGCCGACGGCCACCGGTTCGATGTCTGCAGCAGGTTTTGGTTCGGACGCTCCAGCGCCAGACCAGAGCTGGTTTATTCCTACCGACTTCGACACACAGCGCTTTTTGGGCGAGGCTAAACAGCAGTTTGTCGCGATTCAAAAGGTCTGGGATAGCGGCAATGTCAATGAGTTACGCAGCTTCCTGACCGATGATCTCTTGAAAGAACTCCAGGTGCAACTCAGTGGCCAGACCGGCCAAAACCACACAGAAGTGGTGTTACTGAACGCTGAGCTGCTTGGGATTGAAAAGGTTAGCGATGGTCATTTGGCAAGCGTGCGCTTTTCCGGCATGTTGCGTGAGCAGGTTGGCGCTGAGGCCTTCCGCTTTGAAGAGGTTTGGAACCTGTTCAAGCCAGAGCAAGGTGGTTGGTTGCTGGCAGGTATTCAGCAAGTTCCAGTTACCCAGGCGAGCTAAGCTCTGCCAATTGACTGAGAAATTAACCCTTAAACGCCCGCGAAAGCGGGCGTTTTTACTGAGTGACACCGCCACACCCGTTAAACTGTTGGTTTGGTGCCGATATGGCCAATATTCCTATAGCCCGATATTTTGAGACGAGCTCTTCCCCCGCTTCCACGCCTTGAGGTTTTTAAACCGGTGCAAGCGCTCGCGCACGCCTTCAATTTGTTGACGAGGCAGCAGCCTTGGGCAGCGGAACGTTTAGCGCGTCACGCAGATAAAACATTGCGAATCGTGCTGGGCGGTTTTTCCCTGACCTTTCAGCTTTCTGCTGCGGGCCAATTGGTGCCCGCCGAGATCAGCGGCACGCCCGATGTAGTCCTTGAGATCAACCCCCAATCCTTGGATCCCTTGGCGTGGCTGTCAACGCGTGCGCGACCCGATATGGCAGAGTATGTGCATGTGTCAGGGCAAGCGGCGTTGGCACAGGTTGTGTCAGAACTATCACGTGATTTGCGGCCAGACCCAGAGGACGCGCTTGCGCAGTGGTTGGGGGATGTGACTGCTCGAAGGCTCGTGCAGGGCGCACGCTCTGCGGCGACTGGCGCGAGCGCTGCGCTGCGTGGCCTGGGTCTAAATGTGGTCGAATACCTGTCGGAAGAGACCGACGCCTTGGCGGGCCGCCCACTCATGGAGGGCTTTGTTCAAGCGCATTCACGTGCGCAGGCGCAGCTATCCGCTCTTGAGCAACGAGCCGCTGAGTTCAACGCCCGACTGCGCAAATTGGAAGCAAGCCGGAGCGCTGTGCGATGATGTCATTACCGCGACTGTTGCGCATCGTAGTGGTCGCGTTTCGTTACCGGCTCGATGAGCTTGTGCTCTCCGGCATTGATCATCCGATGGCGGTGCGCTTGTTATGGCTCGCGCGGTTGGGATCTCGTCCGACGATGGCACGGGGCGTGAGATTGCGACTGGCGCTCGAATCACTCGGTCCTATCTTTGTAAAGTTTGGGCAGGTGCTGTCTACCCGCCGAGATTTAATTCCCCCCGATATCGCCGATGAGCTTGCGCTCTTGCAGGATCGTGTCGCACCGTTTCCGTCAGACGAGGCCGCTGCGCTCGTGGAGGCCGCTCTGGGCGCACCGACAGATCAACTGTTTGGGCATTTTGAAACAGATCCTGTTGCGTCGGCATCGATTGCACAAGTGCACTTCGCGGTGCTGCATGATGGCCGACATGTCGCGGTGAAAGTCCTACGACCTGGAATGCTCGAGGTCATCGACAAAGATCTTTCTTTGATGCGCGTGCTTGCGGGCTTAATCGAGCGCTTAGCCCCCGACGGTCGCAGGCTTAAGCCGCGAGAAGTCGTTGGCGAGTTTGATAAACACTTGCACGATGAATTGGACTTGCTTCGTGAGGCTGCGAACTGCAGTCAGTTGCGACGAAATTTTGCCGCGGACGGTGATCGTCGCAATCTGTTGTGGGTCCCTGAGGTGATGTGGGATTACTGCACATCGAATGTCTTTACCATGGAGCGCATGTACGGAATCCCTGTCAGCCAGGTCGACCGGCTACGCGCCTTGGGCGTTGATATCCCGACGCTCGCGCGTACAGGTGTTGAGATCTTTTTTACCCAAGTGTTTGACGATGGCTTTTTTCACGCGGACATGCACCCCGGCAATATCTACGTGTCGGATCAGCCGAACACGATTGGGCGCTACATTGCGTTGGATTTTGGCATTGTGGGTTCATTGTCTGAGTTTGATAAGAACTATTTGGCGCAGAACTTTCTGGCTTTTTTCCAAAGAGACTACCGCCGTGTCGCGCGCCTGCATATTGAGTCGGGTTGGGTGCCACCTACGACGCGCGAGGAAGAGCTCGAGGGGGCGGTGCGTGCGGTTTGCGAGCCTTATTTTGATCGTCCGTTGGCAGAAATCTCACTTGGGCAAGTACTTTTGAGGCTTTTCCAGACATCTCGGCGCTTTAATGTTGAAATACAACCTCAGCTGGTTTTATTACAAAAAACGTTACTTAATGTCGAGGGCTTAGGACGTCAACTTGATCCGCAACTAGATTTGTGGAAAACGGCGAAACCCTACCTTGAGCGCTGGATGCATCAGCGGGTGGGTATTAAAGGCATACGAAAAAAATTAACGCAAGAAGCAACGCAGTGGTCGCAGTGGTTGCCAGAGTTTCCTAGGTTGATGCATGCGCAGCTCAGTCGCCCTGATTTGTCTGCCGCAGTACTCGCTGAGTTGCAGCGGTCGCGTCAGGCGCGTGAGCAGGGGAATCGTTTGTTGGTGGCGCTAACTGGTGTGGCGGCAGTGTCGTTAGGTGTGGCTCTTTGGGCGTTGATCCGTTGAGCGAAAGTTGATTTTATTTATTAATCCGTTGGCGCAAGCCAAATATTGAAGGCTGTGAATATGCTCTACTCCGAATTGTTCAAGTCGATGGAATCCGTGCGTTGGAATATGGCGACGGATATTCCGTGGCAGGATTTTGATCGTAGCAAGCTCTCAGATGAGCAGGCACAGACGATCAAGATGAACGCCATCACAGAGTGGGCGGCTCTTCCAGCAACAGAAATGTTTTTGCGCGACAACCGCGACGACAGCGATTTCTCTGCATTTATGTCTGTGTGGTTCTTTGAAGAACAAAAGCATTCACTCGTCTTGATCGAGTATCTACGCCGTTTTGCGCCAGATCTCGTCCCCACCGAAGAAGAGTTGCATCGCGTGCGGTTTGAATTTGATCCTGCCCCGCCACTCGAAACACTGATGTTGCACTTCTGTGGTGAAGTGCGCTTAAACCACTGGTATCGTCGCGCGGCCGACTGGCATACCGAGCCAGTGATCAAAGCGATTTATAACGTGATCGCGCAGGATGAAGCGCGTCATGCTGGCGCATACTTGCGCTATATGAAGCGTGCGTTGACTCAGCGCGGACAAGACATTGCCACACAAGCGCGCATGGCGTTTGCAAAGATTGGCGTGTTGATGGCGTCTGCACACCGTACCCCGCAGGCCTTGCACCCGACCAATTTGCATGTCAATAAGGGACTGTTCCCCAACGACACGGTGCAGTCCAAAATGCCTGAGCCCGGTTGGCTCGAGCGCTGGCTGGATAACCAAATTGTGTTTGACAAGGTTTGGGAAGGTAAAGTCAGCACGCGTATTTTGCATAATATGTCTTTGTTGATGGACAGTTCGTTCCAAACCGTTCAGGATCTGAATCGTTATCGTAAAGAGCTGTTGCGTGCGGTGCCAGGTGCGACGGATGCAACCCCCTCGGTTGCTTAAACCAGGATCCCCCGCGCTGTGACCGCTCGGTTTGAAAACAAGATACTGACGCCTGAGCAATGTCTTGAGCGGTTGTCGCGTGCGTCGTCGAGTAAGCCCGTGGTGTTCACCAACGGCGTTTTCGATATCTTGCATCGTGGCCATGCCACCTACCTGGATGAGGCCGCTCAGTTGGGTAGTGTCCTCGTGGTGGGCGTGAACGCGGACGCATCCGCTAGGCGCTTGGGTAAAGGTCCAGATCGACCCTTGAATAACGAACGCGACCGCGCCGCTTTATTGGCTGCGATGGGATGTGTCAATTTTGTTGTTATTTTTGATGAGGACACTCCCGTTGAGCTGATCCGACGCTTGCGGCCGGACATCATCGTCAAGGGTGGTGACTACGATATGCGCACCCTTCCCGAAACAGCGTTAGTAGAAAGTTGGGGCGGGCGGGCCGTTGCGATTCCGTTCGAGTTTGCACGGTCAACGACGGCGCTTGTCACCAAAATTCGGCAAACCTAAGGACGAGGCCCGAACCCTAGGTTCGGGGCCGTTGCGCTGAGCGCGTGATGGGCCTTGGTTCTTGTTAAAACTTAAAGCGTGACGTTGTAAAGCCGCTCAGCGGCTTGATCACGGTTTCAAATAGTGGTGTGGTTTCGAAGCTTGCGGCGGTGCTGCGGGTGACCCGATAAACCGTCATGGCGGGCGCCTGACCCACGACAACGACCATTCGGCCGCCTACGCATAGTTGATATTTAAGCGCGTCAGGGATTGTAGGTACCGAACCGGTGACCAAAATGGCATGGTGCTCTGTCGTGCCCCAACCATTGCTGGCGTCGCCCGTTTCAACGGTGACGTTCGTGACACCGGCTTGCTGCAAATTCTGTTGTGCAAACGCGGAGAGGCGCGGATCGATTTCGATCGAGGTGACGCAATGCGAGAGCTTGGCCAGCAGCGCAGCTTGATAGCCAGAGCCCGTACCCACTTCGAGTACGCAGTCGTCTGCCTGAAGCTGAAGTAGCTGAGTCATGGTGGCTTCGAGCTTGGGCGACAGCATCGTTTGATGGGTTTCACCCGAGGAGATCGTCAGGGGAATTTCCAGATCAGAAAACGCGAGGTTGCGGTAGGCCGCCGGAACAAAGAGTTCACGGCGCACACTGAATAAGGCTTCGAGCACGTTGTTATCAAAGACGCCGCAGGGGCGAATCTGTTGTTCAATCATGTTGAAACGAGCGCGTTCAATATCAGGCAAGGACGAAGCTTTCATGTGCACACTTTCAGGGCGTATTGCGGAAAACCCTTATTGTAAGGGTTTTCCTGCCCATAGTTTGTGGAAGTGGTGCACCGGGCCGTGACCCTGGCCGACCTTGAGCATATCCGCGCTAGCGATCGCAGCGACCAAATACTCCTTGGCGGCCCGGGTGGCATCAACCACGTCGTCCATTTGCGGCAACAGTGCAGCTAAAGCGGCCGAGAGCGTACAGCCTGTGCCGTGCGTGTTTCGTGTTTGGATGCGATGGCCTGGCAGTTCGATCATTTTGTCCCCGTCGTGCAAGATATCGATCGTATCGTTACCTGGAAGATGGCCGCCTTTCAGTAAAACCCAGCGGTGCCCGCCATGGGTCATGAGGTTTCGCAAGCGTTCGGCGACACGCCGCATTTCTCGGACGGTTTCAACTGACCGCATTTCGAGCAAAACGCCGGCCTCGGGTAGGTTCGGAGTAATGATCGTGGCCAGGGGCAATAATTGCTCACGCAGAGCACCGACGGCCTTTTGTTCTAGTAATAAATCTCCGCTCTTTGCGACCATCACGGGGTCTAAAACGAGGTGAGGTGGTTTGTGGTGTCCGAGGCGATCTGCAACAACCTCAATGATCCCTGTCTGCCCGAGCATACCGATCTTGACGGCGTGGATTTCAATATCGGCAAAGAGGGTGTCTATTTGTGCGCGCACGAATGGGGGATTGACCGGAGAAATATCGGTCACTGCTTGGGTGTTTTGGGCAGTGAGTGCAGCGACGACCGCGCAAGCATAGGCTCCTAGGGCGCTCATCGCCTTCACGTCAGCCAGAATACCCGCGCCGCCGGACGGGTCCATCCCAGCAATCGTGAGCGTGTTGGGGATCACGCGCGGTGAGTCCGTCGCCATTATTTTTTTGCTGTCGAAGAGATTAAGCCCAAGGTGGGCGAGCTCGGGGCTGCTGCGTAGGTTTTGCGCGGGACGCGACCCGCAAGGTAGGCTTCTCGCCCTGCTTGCACCGCTTTATTCATCGCACTGGCCATGAGCACGGGATGCGTGGCGCCCGCGATCGCCGTATTCATCAAGACACCGTCGCAGCCAAGCTCCATGGCAATCGCTGCGTCTGAGGCGGTGCCTACTCCCGCATCGACCAAGACTGGCACACGCGCCTGATCAATGATTAAGCGCAGATTCCACGGGTTGAGGATCCCCATTCCCGATCCAATCAGCGAGGCGAGGGGCATCACAGCGACGCAGCCAATGTCTTCCAGCATCCGGCATTGCACTGGGTCGTCCGTGCAATACACCATGACATGAAAGCCATCCGCCACCAGAGTTTTTGCAGCGGCTAAGGTTTCGGGCATGTTTGGAAACAGCGTGTGCGCATCACCCAATACTTCGAGCTTGACGAGTTTGTGACCATCTAGGAGTTCGCGTGCAAGACGTAAGGTTCTCACGGCATCTTCAGCGGTGTAGCAACCGGCCGTATTGGGCAAGAGCGTGAACTGCTTTGCTGGCAAGTGCTCTAGCAAGCTCGGTTCATTCGCATTCTGGCCGATATTCGTACGACGAATTGCAACGGTCACAATTTGGGCGCCGCTTGCGTCGATCGCCTGACGGGTTTGTGCAAAATCTTTGTACTTTCCCGTACCGACGAGCAGGCGTGATTGGTAGGCTGTTCCTGCAATCACTAGGGGGTCGTTTGTTATTGCGGTCATGAATATGGTCTTTAAATTGAAAGCAGGCCCTATTTTCGAACTTGTTGAAGCAGGGCGCAAATCGAGCTCGCTGCTTCGATTAAGCGCGGTCCAGGTCTAAATAGGACGTCAGCGCTCATCATATACACATGTCCGGCCTGTGCCGCAGGCGCACCCATTTTTTTCCAGTAATCTCCGGCTTGCTGGTCTTGTTGCGGTTGCGCAGCCGCGTCAGGGCGGCCAACCAGGATGAGCTGGGGCATACGAGCCAGGACGCTTTCGGGGCTAATTAGCGGCGCATTGGCGCTTGCCGCTGCAAACACGTTTTGCCCGCCGCATAGAGCGATCACATCGGACAACAGGTTATTTCGATTCAATGAGTATTGCGCGGGGTGTCCGACTTGCAGAAAGACGCTCACGGGGTGGGTCTGCGGCGCGCGCAAGAGCGCCTCGAGACCGTCGGACAACGCACGCGCCTTCAGCCGTGCGGTGTCAGCACTACCCAAGAGTTCTCCTAAGCGAGTGATGTTGTCGCCCACACCCGCCAAGTTTGTCGGTGCGCTGATAAAGAAAGGTATCTTCAGTACCTTGAGCGCCTCGTACTGCGAAGGCAGCCAGCCAACAATCAGGTCCGGCGCGTAAGCGGCCACTCGCTCTGGATCTGGGGTGACGCCATCGCCAATGCGTGGCAAGTCACGCGCTTCGGAGGGATAGTCGCTGGGAGTCACGGTCGCGACAATTTGCTGGCCTCCTCCTGCCGCGAAGACTAGTTCGGTCGCGTGTGGGCTGAGCGTCACGACGCGACGAGCGGGCCGCTCAAGGACGATGTCACGGCCACTGTCGTCGCGCACCACAATCTGTGCCCATGCCTGCGGCCCGACCAACAGGCAGCAGACAACACACAGACTGAGGACGCGTCGCATGGGGTTACATCCGTAACGCAAGGTTCATAAATACATTTGAGCCGGGCGTGTTGTAGCCCTGTACCAACGTGTATTGTTGACCAAAGACGTTGTTCCAGCGCAGCTGCAGCTCTGCGTGGTCTGACACGGGGTAGCTCGCCGCAAGATTGACGAGGTTGAATCCAGCCAAGGTGTCGCCGGAAAACGAGTCACGACGACTGCTCGTGGCATACAACTCAGCCGTTAAACGGGCCCGGCCAATGGATTGATCGACGGCGAGTTTGAGCACTTGCTGGGCGCGTTGTGGCAACAGCTCTCCGGTGTCTGCGTTGCGAGGATCGAGCCAGTCAACGCTGCCACGCACCAGCGTTGAAGAGCCGAGTCGCTGGTTACCTGTGAGGGTCACGCCTTGAATGGTTGCACGACCAATATTCGTCGGTGTGTAGGCCGAGTAGGGATCTGCCGCGATGCTAGGCTGGTTCAGGATCAGATTGCTGATCTCGTTGCGGTATACCGTGAGCCCGAGCTGAGTCTTATCTGTGGTGTAGCGCAAACCGGCTTCGATGTTGCGGGACTTCTCCGGTTGCAGCAACGGATTACCCATAAAAAACGGGGTAACGGGCCAATAGAGCTCATTGAAATTTGGTGCGCGAAAGCCGGTATTCGCTCCCACGTTTGCGCGCCAATTCTTCGATAAATCAAGGCCGTAAGTCAGACTGCCCGTGACGAAGTTCCCATACTGCGAGTTATTGTCCGTGCGCGCACTGGCCTGCACGGATTGTGGTCCCCAGTTGCCACGGTAGATGGCAAGCAGTGAGTTGGTATAACGCGAGGTCTGTTGGTAGTTCACGAAGGCGGGCGCCATGTAATCGTCATTCGAAAGCGTACCGTCCACGCTTTGCTCAAGTCGCTCGTAGGCCAGGCTCACGACCTGTGTCGGAGAAAATTTCAGGTCGTTTTGCCACACGTATTGATTCTGGCGTGTTTTGAAATATTGAGTACCGTCCAGACCGCTGGCAGAGGCCCCCACTGTTTTGTAGTCGTCGATTGAGAACCCTGCACGTAAGGTGCTTGTCCAGAGCGAAGAGATCACGTTACGGCTCGTCAGCATGTTGCTGCTTAACGTCTGTACGCCACGGTCGTTAAAATAGGGCATACCCATGTCATAGCCACCATTGACGGTAGACTGGAAGGTCTGCAGCGTTAGGGTTTGGCCCGGCTTGTAGGTGTAGCCGAGTGTGCCACCCGCGTTGCTGCGGTAATACGAGTCTTTGTCGGGGTTGTAGTAATAGGCCGTGCTGCGGTTTGTGTTGAAGCCCCCGCTCTGCCCATAGCCGCCGTACAGGCTGTAAACCCAGCCGTCGGCCGCACCGGAAAATCCAGCATCGAATTGCGTAGTTGCATAGCTGCCTACTCCAGCATTCGCGTACGCAGAAAATGGCCTGTCTTGTTCGCCACGCGTAATGACGTTAATGACGCCACCAATCGCATCCGCACCATAGAGGCTACTACTCGTGCCTCGCACGACTTCAATGCGCTCGACACTATTGAGAGGAATTGCGTTAATTGAAGGCAGGCCGTTTGTGGCGTTATTGACCCTTAAGCCATCAATCAAGACCAAAGACTGATTGCTATTCGTGCCTCGAATATTGAGGGTATTTAAGGTCTGCGGGCCACCGTAGTTAACCGTTTCAATGCTGTGCTGGCGAATCAGCGCATCGCCAAGCGTGCCGTTTGGCAAGCTGTCCAGACTTTCACGACTGATGACGCTATTGTCCCCAAGTGTGTTGCCCAGGGGTTCGGACGTTCGAGCGGGGGTCACCACAATCGTGGATAGTTGTGGGATTTGTGAAGCAGGGGTGGTACTTGAAGAGGAGTTTTGAGCGAAAACGCTCGAGACGACTGCCCAGACGGCAGCACCGGCTGTTAACCGGGATAGGGGATGTTGCATGCCAAACCTCGTTGAAGGCGTGCGTCCCCGCACGACCATGACGTAAAAGAAATCGGGGAGATCAGTCCGTCAATTTCCGCTTGAGGTGGCCGGTATCGGGCTGGCCAAGGACCAAAAAACATGCAGTCCAAGGTTGACCGTTGCGGGGGCAGCACAGGCACAACTGTCGAAATCGACGTATTTCCCTGTTTCCCGTTTAACTTTCCCAATGCGACCATTTTGCTTGTGGCAATAGGGTCTTTGCATCGAAAGCACCAACTCTGCCCACAATGTAGCATGGCCCTGTTTTTGGTACGATGTAGGGTTGGCTGAAGTTGATTTTTTAGCCAATGCCGCCGAACAATTTTGTTGCGGCGAGCTCGGCTCTTTTATGCAAGTGAATCATGTCCTATCCCAAGCTGCCCTATCCGATTGAAAGCTATACCCGTGGTGCCGACTTTGCTCGGCTCCTGGGCAAGCGCATGATGATTTTGGACGGCGCGATGGGCACGATGATTCAGCGCTACAAATTGTCTGAGGCAGATTTTCGTGGCCCACGATTTGCTGAGCATGGCAAAGACGTAAAAGGCAACAACGAGCTCTTGACGCTCACCCGCCCAGACGTGATCCGTGAAGTGCATGAGGGCTATTTGGCTGCCGGTGCAGATGTGATCGAAACCAATACCTTTGGTGCGACGACCATTGCGCAAGGCGATTACGACCTGGCCGAACTCGCGTATGAACTCAACCTTGAGTCCGCACGTATCGCGCGCCAGGCCTGCGATAAATTCAGTACGCCTGAGAAACCCCGTTTTGTAGCGGGGGCGCTTGGCCCACAACCTAAAACCGCTTCGATTTCTCCTGACGTCAATGACCCAGGCGCGCGCAACGTCACCTTCGATGAATTGCGCATTGCGTATGCTGAGCAATTGAATGGTCTGTTGGATGGCGGAATCGATCTGGTCTTGATCGAAACGGTTTTTGACACCCTTAATGCGAAGGCCGCAATTTTTGCGGTCGAAGAAGTGTTCGACGCGCGCGGTGAGCGTCTGCCTGTCATGATCTCCGGTACGGTCACGGACGCCTCTGGTCGCATTTTGTCAGGGCAGACGGTCGAGGGGTTCTGGAATTCCGTGCGCCATGCTCGTCCGATTACGATCGGGTTGAACTGCGCACTGGGTGCGGCCCTGATGCGCCCATATATTGCCGAGCTCTCAAAGATTTGCGACACCTACGTTTGTGTATACCCCAACGCAGGTCTGCCGAACCCGATGAGCGAGACGGGTTTTGATGAGACGCCAGCCGACACCTCGAGCTTGCTTGAAGAGTTCGCGCGCGCAGGTTTCGTTAACATGGTGGGCGGTTGTTGTGGAACGACGCCTGAGCACATTGCGGCGATTGCAGCGAAAGTGTCTGTGTGCCCGATTCGTGTCGTGCCAGACATCGCAGTCAAAACAAGACTGTCGGGCCTCGAAGCCTTAAACATCGATGACTCTACGCTGTTTGTGAACGTGGGTGAGCGTACCAACGTGACCGGCAGCAAAATGTTTGCTCGCCTGATTCGTGAAGAGAAATACGACGAAGCCGTTGCTGTCGCGCGCCAACAAGTCGAAAGCGGTGCACAGATTATCGACATCAACATGGATGAAGCCATGTTGGACTCGTTGGCCTGCATGCACAGGTTCTTAAACCTGATTGCCTCTGAGCCCGATATCGCGCGCGTGCCTGTCATGATTGACAGCTCGAAGTGGTCGGTGATCGAAACAGGCCTCAAGTGTGTGCAGGGTAAGTCGATTGTCAATTCGATTTCGCTCAAGGAAGGCGAAGAGCCCTTCCTTAAACAAGCGCAGCTATGTCGTCGCTACGGCGCGGCAGCGGTGGTCATGGCTTTTGACGAAAAAGGCCAGGCCGATACGCTTGAACGCCGCAAAGAAATTTGTACGCGCGCGTACCGTCTGCTGGTCGATGTTGTGGGCTTTCCCCCAGAAGATATTATTTTTGATCCAAACGTTTTCGCAATCGCAACCGGCATTGATGAGCATAACCACTACGCTGTGGATTTCATCGAATCGACGAAATGGATTCGTGCGTCGTTGCCCCATGCGCGCATTTCCGGTGGCGTATCAAACGTAAGCTTTTCGTTCCGCGGCAATGAGCCGATGCGAGAAGCGATTCACACGGTCTTTCTGTATTACGCCATCCGCGAAGGCATGACGATGGGTATCGTCAATGCCGGCCAGCTGGGCGTGTATGCGGAACTGCCTCCTGCATTACGTGATCTCGTGGAAGACGTGGTGCTCGATCGCGCTCAGCCGGTCGGACATACAGACCCAACGGACACGCGCACACCTACCGAACGTTTGGTTGCTTTTGCGGATTCCGTTAAGGGTTCAGGCACCAAGCGTGAAGAAGACCTCACGTGGCGAGAGCAGGCCGTTGAAAAACGACTCGCGCATGCGATGGTCCATGGCAATACGCAATTCATTATTGAGGACACCGAAGAGATTCGTCAGCAAATCGCTGACCGTGGCGGCCGACCCATTGAGGTCATCGAAGGCCCTCTGATGGATGGCATGAATATCGTCGGCGATTTATTCGGCGAAGGCAAAATGTTCTTGCCTCAGGTCGTCAAATCTGCCCGCGTGATGAAGCAAGCTGTTGGACATCTTGTTCCCTTCATCGAAGAAGAGAAAAAATTAATTGCCGCGGCTGGGGGCGATGTCCGCGCTAAAGGCAAGATCGTGATCGCGACCGTCAAAGGCGATGTGCACGATATCGGTAAGAATATTGTCACGGTTGTGCTTCAGTGCAATAACTTTGAAGTCATCAACATGGGTGTCATGGTCCCTGCTGCCGAAATTTTGGCACGTGCCAAGGCCGAGAAAGCCGATGTGATTGGTTTGTCTGGGCTCATTACACCTAGCCTTGAAGAAATGGCATACGTGGCCAGTGAAATGCAGCGGGACGAATACTTTCGAAGCCGCAAGATCCCCCTCATGATTGGCGGCGCAACGACCAGTCGTGTTCATACCGCCGTGAAGATTGCCCCGCACTACGAAGGTCCGGTTATTTATGTTCCGGACGCGAGTCGTTCAGTTGGCGTTGCGCAGAACCTAGTGTCTGAAACGGCGAATACCTATCTCGAAGAGTTGGCTGTTGAGTACGAAGACGTGCGCCGCCGCCATGCTAATCGTCAGATCGCACCCTTGATGTCCATGACGGATGCGCGCGCAGCTAAGCCAGTGATTGATTGGTCTGCCTATCAGCCACCCCGCCCCAAGTTTATTGGGCGTCGTACATTTAAGAATTTTGATTTGGCGGAGCTGGCCCGTTTTATTGACTGGACGCCGTTCTTCCAAACCTGGAGTTTGTTTGGCCAGTTTCCCGCCATCCTCGATGACCATGTCGTGGGTGAGCAGGCGCGTAAAGTCCATCTCGATGGCCAGGCGATGCTTAAGCGGATGATTGACGGACGGTGGCTGACGGCGAATGGTGTGGTTTCATTCTATCCGGCCAATACCGTTAATGATGACGATATCGAGATTTATCAAGACGAAACGCGCGAGAAGGTTTTGTTTACGTGGCGCGGCTTGCGCCAACAAGGCATCAAGCGCGAGGGCGTTGAAAACAAATGCTTGGCCGACTTTATTGCGCCTAAATCTTCTGGCGTGATGGACTACATCGGCCTGTTTGCTGTCACCGCTGGAATCGGCGTTGATAAGAAAGAGCAAGAGTTTGAACGTGCGAACGACGATTACTCTTCCATTATGTTTAAGTCGTTAGCCGACCGCATGGCAGAGGCATTCGCTGAAGCGCTCCATGCGCGCGTACGTCAAGATTTGTGGGGTTACGCCGCGAACGAAGCACTGACGAACGAGCAGATGATCAAAGAGCAGTACGTGGGCATTCGACCTGCACCAGGTTATCCCGCGTGCCCGGAGCATGTGGTCAAGCGCGAGATGTTTGAGGTGCTCGACGGCGCAGACATCGGCATGATGCTGACTGAAAGTTACGCGATGCATCCCGCTGCGAGTGTGTCAGGTTTTTATTTCAGTCATCCGCAGTCGCAGTACTTCAGCGTGGGCCCGATTGGTGAGGATCAGGTCGAGGATTACGTGAAGCGTTCTGGGCGTACCGAGAAAGATGTCAAGCGCACCTTGGCGCCTAACTTAGGCTAACTGGCCTTAGATAGACCGCTCAAGCATCAAGGTGAGGGCGACTGCTGCCACCAGAAATCCAGTTCGTGCGTTAAGGCCCAACGCATTGTTGCGTGTTTCGACGAGGCGATACAGTAAGGCGCCCGCCGCTAAGGATAGGCCGACCGCGACAACGATACCCGCCGCGTTGATCCATAGGCCGGTAGGGAACCAGAGACTCCACAGCGCATTGATACCAATGCAGATGCCGTAGTGAATTAAAAAAATTGAGTAAGAGCGCTCGCCTAGCCAGTTCAGTGCGGGGTGATCACCCCAGTGTTCCAGTCGACCGCGTAGACCGGCAAGCGCTAGCAGCAAGGCCGTGATCGTGGCGGTTGCGACCGCCTTGCGAAACTCCAGCCATAACGCCACCACACCAAGCAGTGCGATTAGTACGAGCCCGAAGCGACCTAAGCGTGTGTGTGCTGTCCAATAAGCCAGCACGCCCAAGCCGTAATAACCAATGAAAAATGGTGCATAGGCCTCGAGGGCGTCATTGCGGTTCAGCACCCAAAGAGAAAAGGCCGTGAGCGCAATAATGATCAGTGGGTAAACGCGTTGCAGATTCGTAGGCATTCGCCAGCATAAGGCGGTAAAAATTGCCGTCAAAGCAAACAGTTGAAAATCAATCGCGACATACCAAACCCCTGCCGAGAGCGCTTCCAAACCAATCAAGTCATAGAGTAAAAAAACGTGTGCAAGCAGTTGACCAAAGGTTGGAGCTGCCGACAGTGAGTCATGAATAAACCAAGGACGTACAAGCGCGGTAATGAGCGCTGCCAGCGTCACGGCAAACAGAAAGGGCGTAATGAGCCGCTTGTAGCGTTTCCAGACCAGGGTAGGGACCTCTAGCGCAATCGGCGCAGCCCGAGGGGCCATTTGTGCGGCGACAAAGTATCCGCCGAAGACAAAAAACATTTGTACCGCGAGCTTGCCGTAGACAATCAGTGCTTCGATCAGTTTTGGGTACTGGGCGCCGATCACTTCAGACATCGGCCCATACACAGCTAAGTGGTGGATGACAATGACCAGACAGCCAACGCCTTTTGCGGCGTTGACGAGGGACAGTCTGGTCGTTGACATCGTTAAGTCTAGTTTGCTCAGTTACGTCTTGTGATAAATCTCTGAGCCCTTTTTGACGAACTCCACGGCTTTTTCCTGCATGCCGGCCTTAAGTGCCGCGTCGTTCTCTAAGCCTTGTTTCTTCGCATAGTCGCGCACATCTTGCGTGATCTTCATGCTGCAGAAATGTGGGCCGCACATCGAACAGAAGTGCGCCACTTTCATCGAGTCCTTGGGTAAGGTCTCATCATGAAAATCTTTTGCGGTATCGGGATCGAGGCCTAAGTTGAACTGATCATCCCAGCGGAATTCAAAACGTGCCTTAGAAAGCGCGTTGTCACGAATGGCCGCGCCTGGGTGACCCTTTGCCAAGTCCGCCGCATGCGCAGCAATCTTATAGGTAATGATCCCGTCTTTGACGTCCTTTTTGTTCGGCAGTCCCAAATGCTCTTTTGGCGTGACATAACAAAGCATGGCTGTACCGTACCAACCGATCAGCGCGGCACCGATACCCGAAGTGATGTGGTCGTAGCCGGGTGCGATATCTGTCGTGAGCGGTCCCAGCGTATAGAAGGGCGCTTCGTCGCAGTGCTTGAGCTGCATCTCCATGTTTTCTTTGATCAACTGCATGGGCACGTGGCCTGGGCCTTCGATCATGACTTGAACGTCATGCTTCCAAGCAACTTTGGTGAGTTCACCCAAGGTCTTGAGTTCGGCAAACTGTGCTTCGTCATTTGCGTCAAAGCCCGAGCCAGGGCGCAAGCCATCGCCAAGTGAGAAGCTCACGTCATAGGCTTTCATGATTTCGCAGATTTCTTCAAAGCGCTCGTACAAGAAGCTTTCTTTATGATGCGCGAGACACCACTTTGCCATGATTGAGCCGCCACGTGACACGATGCCGGTCATACGATCTGCCGTCATCGGGATAAACGGCAGGCGAACCCCTGCGTGGATCGTGAAGTAATCCACACCTTGCTCTGCTTGCTCGATCAGCGTGTCGCGGAAAATCTCCCACGTCAGGTCCTCTGCTTTACCGTCTACTTTTTCAAGCGCTTGATAAATCGGCACGGTACCGATTGGCACGGGTGAGTTACGGATAATCCATTCACGCGTTTCGTGAATGTGTTTGCCGGTGGACAGATCCATGACGGTGTCACCACCCCAGCGGATTGACCAAGTCATTTTTTCAACTTCCTCAGCAATGCCGGAGCTGACGGCCGAGTTGCCGATGTTGGCATTGATCTTGACCAGGAAGTTGCGTCCGATCGCCATCGGTTCGACTTCAGGGTGATTGATGTTGGCTGGAATGATGGCGCGACCGCGTGCGATTTCATCGCGTACGAATTCAGGGGTAATCAAATGCGGGATTGAGGCACCAAAGGACTCGCCCGGATGCTGACGCAGCATACGCTTAGCCATTTTCTCGCCCTCTGGGCCTGTGGCGCGCAAACTCTCAATATATTGCTCTCGGCGCAGGTTCTCGCGAATAGCGACGAATTCCATTTCAGGCGTAATGATGCCGCGACGCGCATAGTGCATTTGTGAAACGTTGGCACCCGCCTTGGCACGGCGTGGGTGGCGACGCAAGTCAAAGCGCATCGCTGTCAGTTTTGGATCGGTTAAGCGCTCTTGGCCGTAGGCACTGCTCGGGCCTGCCAGCAGTTCCGTATCGGCGCGCTCATCGATCCAAGCGCGACGCAGTTCGGGGAGTCCGCGACGGATATCGATTTTGACGCTGGGGTCTGTGTAAGGCCCGCTGGTGTCATAGACCGTGAGAGGAGGATTCTTCTCACCGCCGAACGAGGTCGCGGTGTCTTCTTGTTCGATTTCACGAAACGGAACACGAATATCAGGGCGTGATCCTATCTCGTAGGTCTTGCGTGATTTGGGCAGAGGCGCAACAGCGGCCGCATCGACTTCAGCGGTGGCAGCTAAAAACTTAGGAATGGCATTCATAGAATCGCTCCAAATAATTGATTGGAGCCGAATCGGGATCTATTCCGGCTTTACCGGAATGCGCTCCCAGCATCGGCATTATCCGTACTGGTACGAAGGGACTCTCTCAACCTGGCGACTTGCCAAGTACCCCCGCATAATGGTGCAAAGTATAGGGCTTCTTGCTTCGTTTGGGAGGAGAACTCCTTAGAACTCAGTCAAGAATGATCAGATTGTCGCGGTGCATCAGTTCTGTCTCTGCCACGCTACCCAGAATGTCTGCGATTTTGGACGATGGTTGGCCCATGATACGTCGGGTGTCCGAGGCTGAATAGTTCACCAAGCCCCGAGCGCACTCTTTGCCTGTCGGGTCGATACAGGCGACGACATCACCCGTCTCGAATTCACCCTGGACCTCCTTAACCCCGATCGGCAATAAGCTTTTGCCCTCTTCGAGCAGGGCTTTTGTTGCGCCAGCATCAAGAATTAGTTTGCCGCGTAACCTGAGGTGATCGGCCATCCATTGTTTTCGGGCCGACAGAACAGGTAACTCAGCCCGCAGTTCCGAGCCGATGCATTCGCCAGCCGCCAGGCGAACCATCACGTCTTGTTCACGGCCTGAAGCGATCACAGTGTGCGCACCGCTGCGCGCAGCGCGCTTTGCCGCCAAAATTTTGGTGAGCATGCCACCCTTGCCGATACCTGAGCCAGTGCCGCCCGCCATGGCTTCTAAATTTAAATCACCTGCGAGCGCATGGGCTACAAATTTAGCGTTTGGATTTTGACGGGGGTCAGATTCGTACAGCCCGCGTTGATCGGTCAGGATGATGAGGGCATCCGCTTCAATCAGA
Organism: uncultured beta proteobacterium; assembly: GCA_903958565.1. GTDB lineage: Bacteria > Pseudomonadota > Gammaproteobacteria > Burkholderiales > Burkholderiaceae_B > Zwartia. The sequence continues at coordinate 5,122 of CAJBTJ010000175.1, read as the reverse complement.
TTGGTGACCAGTGCACCGAGCGTGTCGTTGTCACCTACCGCGATTTCGTCCGTCGCAACGGTATCGTTTTCATTGACGATAGGCACGACGCCCAGACGTAATAACGCGAAGAGCGTAGAGCGTGCATTCAGATACCTCTGACGATCCGCGAGGTCTTCGTGCGTGAGCAGAATTTGTGCGGTGCGCAGATTGTGCTTAGCAAAGGCGACCTCGTAAGCCTGAGCCAAGCCCATTTGGCCAACGGCTGCCGCGGCTTGAAGTTCGTGCATCGAGGTCGGGCGCTTGTCCCAGCCGAGACGCGCCATCCCCTCGGCAATCGCACCGCTCGATACCAACACCACTTGCTTGCCTTGCTGCCGCAAGGCGGCGATTTGCCCAGCCCATTGTGCAACGGCCTCTCGATCCAAGCCTTTGCCATCGTTAGTGACAAGGGAAGAGCCTACCTTGGACACGATGCGTGAGGCCGAAGCAATGACAGAGACTTGAGCGGTAGAGGCGGTCATGACGGTTGACAGAGGTTAGTCAGTGTTGGGTGCTGGCCCGGCGCTGCGGGTTTCATCAAAACGCGGATCTTCGGCAACATAGGTGCCGTCTGCTTTATCTTCTGCAATATTGTCTTCTTGACGATAAGCATCGATCGCGTCTTGCAAATCCCAGATCAGTTGCTGCGTGCCATCACCCGACAAAGCGGAGATCGCATACACGGGCCCCTTCCATTTGTATTCTTTGCAGAAGCGCTTTTTCACTTCTTCTGGGTTGGGCACCATATCTAGCTTGTTCAGTACGAGCCAGCGCGGTTTGCTGTGAAGCGTTTCGTCATACAGACGCAATTCTTCGACGATGGCGCGGGCTTCGCCCACCGCACGTGAGACTGCGTCCTCATCGGGATCGTGCGAAGAGACATCGACAATATGCAACAAAATGCGAGTGCGCGATAAATGCCGCAAAAACAAATGGCCCAGCCCCGCGCCCTCTGAAGCGCCTTCAATCAAACCAGGAATATCCGCCACCACAAAGCTGCGTGACTCGGAAGTTCGGACGACGCCGAGGTTTGGGTGCAGCGTGGTGAACGGATAGTCAGCGATCTTGGGCTTTGCGTTTGAGATGCGGCTGATGAGGGTCGATTTGCCTGCGTTAGGCATGCCAAGCAAGCCGACGTCCGCAAGAACTTTTAGTTCCATGCGTAAGCGTCGGTGTTCGCCTTCTTTGCCTGGCGTCCATTGCTTAGGGGCACGATTCACGCTGGACTTGAAGTGTACGTTGCCGAGCCCGCCGTCTCCGCCTGCGGCCAGCACGACCTTTTGGCCATGATGCGTCATGTCGAAGAGCTCTTCACCCGTCTCTGCGTCAAAAATGATGGTCCCGACAGGTACGCGCAGTGTGATGTCATCAGCCGCTGCGCCATATTGATCCGCTCCACGACCGTGCTCGCCGTTACGACCGACATGTTTGCGTGCGTAACGGAAATCAATCAAGGTGTTGATGTTGCGGTCGGCCGCTGCAAAGACGCTACCCCCTTTGCCCCCATCGCCGCCGTCTGGCCCACCCTTTGGGATGAATTTCTCGCGGCGAAAGCTATGAGAGCCATTGCCGCCTTTCCCAGCAATGACTTCAATAGTGGCTTCGTCGACGAATTTCATAGGTTCCTACCGTTAAATAAAAAGCCCTGCCGCTCGCGACAGGGCTTTTTGGACTGACTCGCGGATTACTCTGCAGCGATAATCGAAACAGTCGACTTATTGAGTTTGCCTTTGACTGCAAACTTAACGTGACCGTCGGTTAACGCAAAAAGAGTGTGATCCTTGCCGATACCAACGTTGGTGCCGGGATGAAACGTCGTGCCGCGCTGACGCACGATGATTGAACCGGCCGGGATCAGTTCGCCACCGTAGGCTTTAACGCCTAGACGTTTCGATTCTGAGTCGCGACCGTTGCGGGTAGAGCCCCCGCCTTTTTTCTGTGCCATTTTTTACTCCTGGTGCTTTTCCGTGATTCGATGAAACAGGCAATTAAGCCTTGATTTCACCAATGAGAATCTCGGTGTAGTTTTGACGGTGGCCCTGATGCTTCTGATAGTGCTTGCGACGACGCATCTTGAAGATCGTGACCTTGGCATGGCGTCCTTGTGCAAGAACTGTAGCTTTAACCACCGCGCCAGCCACAAGCGGAGTGCCAATCTTTAATTGGTCACCTTCGCCTACGGATAGCACCTGGTCTAGCGTAATCTCTTGCCCAATGTCTGCCGGTATCTGTTCTATTTTAAGTTTTTCGCCAGTAGCAATGCGATACTGCTTGCCACCAGTTTTTACGACCGCGTACATGGGTTAACCTCTTGTTTTAGTGCAAATGGAATCCCGGCAAAACGCCGAGCCAGACATAATAGCGTCTAACCACTTGAAAGTCAAAAGAAAGTTCTGTGTATAAGCTCTCAAATCTGCTGGCCCTCGTGGCTAAAGACATGGCTGAAGTCGATGCTGTGATCCGTTCTCGCCTCAATTCCGAGGTTGTGCTGATTCGCACGATCGGTGACTACATTATTGGAGCGGGCGGCAAGCGCATGCGCCCGGCCCTGGTTTTGCTGGTGGCCCAGGCCCTAGGGTACCGGGGAAACCACCAGCATTTGATGGCTGCAGTGGTCGAATTTATCCACACGGCGACTCTGTTGCACGACGATGTCGTCGACGAATCGGCCCTGAGACGGGGTCGTAGCACCGCCAATGCGGTGTTTGGGAATGCTGCGAGTGTCTTAGTGGGGGACTATCTGTATTCCCGCGCTTTTGAGATGATGGTCGACATCGATGACATGCGGATTATGCAGATTATGTCGGGCGCCACGACGGTGATCGCCGAAGGCGAGGTACTCCAGCTGATGAATGTCCATGACCCGGACGTCTCTGAAGCACGTTATTTGCAGGTCGTGCGGTTTAAAACCGCCAAACTATTTGAGGCTGCTGCCGAAGCGGGGGCGGTGCTCGCAGGTGCGGCCCCTGCCCAACGCGAAGCGGCTGCCGCTTACGGCCGGCATATTGGGACGGCTTTCCAGCTAGTCGACGACGTGCTTGATTACAGTGGTGACGTGGGGGTGTTAGGTAAAAACGTGGGCGATGACCTACGAGAAGGCAAGCCCACTTTGCCTTTGATTCGCGTTTTAGAAGTTGGTACTCACTCTCAAAGAGATCTTGTTAGACAGGCTATTGAGAAAGGCGAGGCGGACTTTGATGCGGTTGCACAAGCGATCCATGATACCGGTGCACTCGAGCATGCCCAGCGCTGCGCGGTCGCTGAGGCTGACATGGCCCGCCAGGCCTTGGATGCTTTCCCTGACTCTGAGGCTAAATCCGCCTTGCTCTCTTTTTGTACGTTTGCGACAGAACGGGATCGTTAAATACGATGAACTGCTGCCCCTCTCAAGATTGCGAATATCAACAGAAAATGGTGTGGGCCGTGGGACTAGTTTAAAAACTGATCATGTAGCGCAACGCAAGTAAGCGGCTTTGGGTAAACCCGTTGACGGTTTCTATGTCTCGGCCATATTGCACGGAGAACCTGCCGACGTCGGTATAGGCTAGAAGGCTTAGAAGAAATCGTTGCGTCTTGATTTCATTATTTTGATAGACGCCGTTCGTTGTTGTACCGCCGCCGTGGACATAAAAATAACTCGCGCCGGCGGTAAAGGTTTGGTTGATTTTATAGATAGGCCCTAACTGTAGCGTCGTAATAGGCTTTTGGTTAAGTGTGACTTTTGTCGCGGAGGAGCAGAAATCCAGGCTCGTCAAAATAATATATAAATCAACGACTTATAAAATAAAATATCAAACGTGTAATATTTCGTGTAATTGAACGAAAACTGTAAATTACAGTTTTCCCAGTAATTTCGTTGATTTTGCACTCTGACGCTTCATTTGTCAGGCCAAAAGTTAGACGCTTGGCTTGCAACTCCCTTCTGAGTCGGCTTAGATTCGCGTCAAACCCTCCCGCCATCCTTGCGCCTGAGGGGACAGGCTAAAGCCAAGACCAGGTCTGTCTGGTAATTGCATGTGCCCGTCCTTGATCTCTAGCCGCTCATTGAAAGCTAACTCTAGCCACTCAATGTGTTCAACCCAGGCTTCATGCGGGTAAGCGCAACCAAGGTGAATATGGATCTCCATCACGAAGTGCGGCGCCAACTTCAGGTGAGCTAGTTCTGACAATGCCGCAATCTTTAAGAAGGGTGTGATACCCCCTACACGCGGGACGTCGGCCTGCATGAAGGTGACCGATCGATGTTTAACCAACTCGCTGCATTCGGCAACGCTACTTAGCATCTCTCCAGTGGCAATCGGCGTATCCAGTCGTTCTGCCAGGCGCGCGTGTCCCTCGTAGTCATAGGCGTTGAGCGGCTCCTCCAGCCAGACCAGATTGAATTCGTCTAGTTGACGTCCAGCTCGCAATGCGGTGGTGTAGTCCCATTGCTGGTTGGCGTCCACCATAATGGGGACGGCGTCACCTACATGATTTCGTACGGTGCGCACCCGCTCGATATCTTTCTTTAATTCGGGTTGGCCAACCTTGAGCTTGATACCCCCTAGTCCCCGCTCTAGGGAAACGTCAACGTTGTGCAGCACTTCGTCTATTGATGACGAGAGATAGCCCCCCGAAGTGTTGTAACAAGGCACGTCTTCTCGGAAGGTTCCTAAAAGTTTACCGATGGATTTTCCTGCTCGTTTGGCCTTAAGGTCCCACAGCGCCACGTCAAAGGCGGATATGGTCTGCACAGTCACACCCGTTCGTGAAACTGACGCGCCTAGCCAAGCCATTTTTTCCCAGAGTCGTCCGATATCGTCTGGGTCCTCACCAATGAGTTCCCCAGCAATATCGCGAGCGTGTGCAAGTAACGCTGAACCGCCTGCTCGCAACGAGTAACTAAAACCAAAGCCTCTTTCGCCATGGGTGGTCTCGATCTCGGCGGTCAGTATGTCTACATGCGATAGAGGCTTTTGCCGACCTGTAAGCACTTTGGCATCGCTTACAGGTTGACGAAGCGGAACGCGACACAGGGAAATTTCGACGTGCTTTATTTTGTCCAAGATGGAATGTCCTTATTGGGTGCCTTTACTTCGAGCGCATAAGTACTCAATCCATT
>CAJBTJ010000174.1 GCA_903958565.1 uncultured beta proteobacterium | reverse complement strand
GCTTTGTATTGGGCATGAGCCTATTGAGCGCCCCTCTGGCTGTTGCAAGCAGCCCCGCTGACGCGAGCGCACAGACATCCTACCCAGATCGCCCGATCAACTTAGTCGTCGCCTTCAGTGCCGGCGGTGCCGCGGATGTAGTGATGAGGAAATTTGGCGCCGGCTTAAGTGAAATTCTTGGCGTAACGGTGGTGGTCGAAAATCGAGCCGGTGCGAACGGAAACATCGGCGCGAATTATGTCGCGAAGGCAAAGCCGGACGGCTACACGCTTTTGGCTGGATTTCCTGGGCTCACGAGCAACCCCAGCATCTACTCAAACATGACCTACGACCCAATTAAGGATCTCACCCCGATCAGGATGATTGCAACCGCACCTGTCTTGCTCGTATCCAACCCGAAGTTCCAACCAAAGACAGTGGCCGAGCTGATCGCCTATGCAAAAGCAAAGCCAGGTGCCGTTCGCTATGGCACAGCGGGAACCGGTTCGTCTGGTCACCTTGCGGGTGAGCTCTTCAAGCTCACCGCGGGCGTTAATCTGGAACATATCCCCTACAAAGGTGGAGCCAACGCGCTCAACGATCTGATGGGCGGCCAAATCGAAGTGATATTTGATAGCGTTCCGGGCTCAAGGCCACTGGTAGAGGGCGGCAAACTGCACGCAATGGCCATTGCAGGCGATCACCGTTCGAAAGCCTTGCCTGAAGTACGCACATTTTCTGAGGCCGGTCTGCCCTCTTACTACGCAGGCACCTGGTTCGCCGTCCTCGCACCTGCAGGCGTTGCATCGCCGATTGTGTCGAAGCTCAGCGCTGCCATCAGCAAGCTTTTAGCCGATAAAAACTTTCAAAATCAACTCGCACAAAGCGGACTCGAGGCTGACACGAGTAGCACAAGCGATTTTGCAAAGTTCATGGCCGACGAAACGCAAAAGTGGAAACGTGTCGTAGATATCGCGGGGATGAAAGAAAAATAATCTGCTGAGGATGATGCAACGATTGCATCATTCGTCATCCAAGGTATTGATAGACAACAAAAAACAAAACCAGTAGGATGAAGTATCCCTCGACACGCTCTCGTTCGAGGCGTCCTCAACAACCCCAGGAGGCAATATGGTCACAAAACGCTTAGATCCAAAAAGACGTGTGTTGTTGACAACTGCAGGACAAGGCGCTCTGGCGCTCGCGTTACCGAGCTTGCCATTTGGTCTAGCGCGTGCGCAGTCCGATTACCCCAATCGTTCAATTCGCATGATTGTGCCTTTTGCACCGGGATCTGCCACCGACATTTTGACGCGCCATCTCGAGCAGTCCATGTCCGCCGCGCTCGGGCAAAAACTTGTTGTCGAAAATCGTCCGGGCGCTAACGGTGTCTTGGGTGCGCAAGCTGTCAAGTCGGCCGCACCTGACGGTTACACCTTCTGCATGGGTTCGACATCGTCACATTCGATTGTGGCAGCCATCCGACCCAACACGATGCCTTACGACATCGAGAAAGATTTCACGCCGATCGGCTTAGCAGCGATGTCGGCGAATATTATCGCGGTGCATCCATCCGTTCCGGTTAAGAACCTACAAGAGCTGATTGCTTACTCAAACACGCTGCCGGCCGGCTTGAGTTATGCCTCATCACCAGCCGGTTCGTCGAACAGCCTCGCCGGAGACATGCTACGCACGAAAGGTGCAAAGCTCGTCAACATCCCTTACAACAATATCAGCCAGGGCTTGACCGATGTGCTGGCGGGACACGTTCCTGTTCTCATTTACACCGTCGCTCTGTTGCCATACATACGTGATGGTCGCTTAAGAGGGATTGCCACTCTTTCTGAAAAACGTCTCTCGCAAGCGCCAGATCTGCCGACCGCCATAGAGCAAGGCGTACCGGGAATGTTGGCGAGTGCATGGTTCGGGATGTTTGGACCGGCACGACTTCCTGCAGGCATCACGCAAAAAGTGAGTGCAGCACTGGGCCAAGCGCTTGCCGACAAAACCATCCACAACAAGCTCATCGATGCTGGGCTTGAACCTCAATTCCTGTCCCCGAAGGATATGTCCGTCTTTGTCGCTCAAGATATCGCTCGCTGGAAAGAAGTCGTAGTCAAAGCTGGCGTTAAAACAGAGTAATTCGATGCTAATCACACCTCGGTCGGCCTCGATTGGCGCAACAGTCACTCAGATTGATTTGCACCAACCCTTATCTAAAAACGACTTTGCCGAGCTGCTGCAAGCCCTGGCAACGCGCAAGGTACTTTGTTTTCCAGGACAGACCATTGATGCGCCTGAATTGCGAAATTTCTCAGCGCACTTTGGTAGTCTCCAAACCTTGCGGTCTGGACAAGATAAAAGTGGTTTCCCGGAAGTATCGGTACTGTCAAACGTACGTCAGGAAGGTAAGTTTATTGGCATCCCGGACGCGGGTCAGAATTGGCACACAGACATGACCTACAACCGGTCAGTCGGTTATGCCAACGCATTATTGGCATTCAAAGTGCCGATGCGTGACGGTCAACCTCTAGGAGCGACAGAGTTCTGCGATACGTCAGCCGCGTACGACGACTTGCCTAATGAACTTAAAAAGCAACTCGCAACGGCTACGGCGATGCATGATCTCAATTTTTATTGGGAATTTATGCGTCGCGAAAAAGCGAGTCCACGTGCGCCTCTTTCCGAGGCTGAACGCGCGGCACACCCGCCTTCACGTCATTCTGTTTTTTTAAAACATCCTGTCTCTGGCAAACAATCCATTTATGTGAATCCAAGTTTTACAACGCACATAGAAGGCATGCCTAAAGAACAAAGCGATGCACTCTTAAAGCAACTGTTTGATCACATCCTCAAACCAGAGTATCGCTACACGCATCGCTGGGCTGTTGGAGATCTATTGATTTGGGATCACCTGACAACCTGGCACAACGCCATTGCGGACTATGGGCCAGACGAGCCACGGTTGATCAAGCGTTGCCAGATAATGGCTGACAAAATTTTCACCCCTGAGTTTGTCACAGCCGCACTGTCACCGACCTCTTAGGGCGCAGTCACTAGGGTCCAATCGTACTAAGCAGTCCACCGATTTTTGAAATACGCATTTCAACTTTATCGCCCGGATTCAAGTGAATACCCACCTCATGCGCAGAACCCCCCGGATAACAGCCGCCGCTGATGACCGAGCCTGGTCGGATCGTTTGCCCGCATGAAAGGTAAGACAGCATCTCAGGAAAATCCCAGATCATTCCTGAGGTATCACACGCCGACCGCTCAACACCATTCACACGTAGCGACATGCGCAACGCTTTGGGATCGCCAAGCTCATCCGCAGTGACGATCCACGGGCCCAGCGGATAGCCATTATCAAAATCTTTACCCTTTGAAGGGCCGCGACCAAACTTCATCTCAGCAGACTGACGCTCTCGGGCGCTCACGTCGTTCATGATTGAATAGCCAACTATGGCACGCTTTGCGGCAGCATGATCCAAGTCACGCCCGCCGGTTCCCACGATGCACACTAATTCACACTCGACGTCTAGCACCTCGGCATAAGGAGGACGATGCAAGGTCGTCTCCGGGCCGACAACCGCGTCTGGATTGCCTTTCCAGTAAGGCTTGACCAATGCCTCTGCGGTGTTCGCCGCAAGTTCAATACCTAACGATGCCGCGCTCGCGCTATGCGCCGGCCACACGCTGAAGTTCACAATGCTAGGCGGCCTTTTAACTGGCGCCAGCAATTGAATATCAGCAGAAAGGTAGACAGTGCGCGCACCAGCAGACGCTGCACTGATGCCATGCTTCAGCACAAATTCAACCGCTTCTTCTACCCAGGTCATTGCTTGCTGACCGCTGCCAATCAACGCAATCATCTCCGTAGGCACCTGAGCCTCGCCGACTCTGTGTGCAGCTACTGCAGAAAGTGTTCGTTCTAAAAAAGCCTGGCGAGCAGCGGTTGCGTCGACCACGCCCTGTTCTGTGTAAACGCCCACCCGCTCGATCACACCGACCGGGGTCAAGACACCAAAAGTACACAGCTTCATGTCAGCGATCTCAAAAAAAAATCAAAACTAGGTTAAACGCAATGGGCTCACTCTTTTGAACAAGTGGATTCAACGCCCTGATCAACGCTCTTACGACGCCGTAATACCCGCTTCCTTGATCAGTTTTTCCCAGCGCGCCATTTCTTCTAGCACCATCTTCTGGGCATCCTCGCGGCTGTTACCGACGGCATCCAGCCCCTGCTTACCCAACTGTTCTTGCGCAGCAGGCGATTTCACTACCGCGATAATCTCTTTGTTGAGTTGATTGAGGATTTCGCTTGGCGTGCCAGTTGGCGCAGCAAAGCCGATCCAAAATCTCATTGCCATATTAGGCAAGCCCACATCCACGGCAGAGGGAACGTCCGGCAGTGCCGGCGAGCGCTGCGTATCTGTTACGAGTAGCGCACGCAGTCGACCCGACTTAATGGAGGGCAACACTGTTGGCATGGACGACACCAGCGCCTGCACCTGTCCGCCAAGCAAATCTGCCAAGACTGCACTCGCCCCCTTATAAGGTACGTGGGTCATGTTGATACCCGTCAAGCTTTTCAGTAGCTCACTACCTAAATGAGTATTCGTGCCCACTCCACCGGATCCAAAAAATATCTTGTTTGGATTTTTCTTCACTAACGCAACAAACTCTTCAAACGTTTTCACCGGCAGATCTGCATTCACCACCAACACATGGGGTACAGAGGCCGCAATCGTGATCATTGAAAAACTTTTCTTTGGATCAAACTGAAGATCCTTTATCAATCCCGCCGCGATCGCAAAAGATGTTTCAGCTGTCAACAAGGTGTAGCCATCAGGATTCGCCCGAGCAACTGCGTTCCAACCAATCGTTCCACCGCCGCCCACGCGATTCTCCACAATCACAGGTTGCTTTAAACGCTCAGTAAGATGCTGCGAGACGATGCGCGCGACAATATCTGTCCCTCCACCCGCAGAGTACGGGACGATGACGTTAACTGGCTTTCTCGGGTAGCCGCTGTCAGCTGCCGCGATACCCGTCATGCTGAGTCCGCCTAAGGCAGCCAGGTAGTGGTTAAAGTCTCTGCGCTTCATATTGTGCTCCGCGTTATTTTTATGGATTGTGATGACTAGATTTTCTGCGATAAACGATCTTGACTTAGGTTGAGAT
>CAJBTJ010000173.1 GCA_903958565.1 uncultured beta proteobacterium | reverse complement strand
CTGGGACGCTCCGTTCCTCCGAGCGTTGTCGCGCTGTATGCCAAGCCTGTCACTGAGCCGAGTGGGCAAGTCACTTGGTCGAGCACCCTAGAAGGGCAACCAGTTGCCTACACCTCTCTGAGCGCGACGAAACAGAAGGAACTTGACGCGCTGATTTTTCTACGGCTTGATGCCATTCGCGCGCACGCGGTATCACTATCAGCGACTCCAAACTCAGATCCTTCGCTGATCGCTCTGCTGCGCGAGGCGAGTCAGCTACCGCCTATTGAAGCGATCTATAACGTCGGTGGTCAGCCCGTCCTGTTGTTCTGGGATAGTGCGATTGCCTCCAAAGCTAAACGTCCGATCCTGATTCGCCCCGTAGCACCCGCAGCAACATCAAACCCAAGTCTTCGCGTCTTGCCTTGGATTCTTGGGGCGCTCGGTCTGTTACTCGTTTTATTTTTGTTGTGGTGGTTGTTCTGTCCGATTTCGTTCAGACAACCCCTGCAGAGCCCACCTCAGAGTCCGATTTCGTCACCCGAGGTTCCGACGCAGAGTCCGAATGCAACACCCAAGGCGCCCGAGCCCGTGGCTCCGCCAGCTGTGACCCCACCGCCCGAGCCCGAGCCCGAGCCGCAAACAAAGCCGCTCGATCCGCCAGTCGAGGATCCTCCTGTGGAACCAATAAAGCCCGAACCTCCCGCGCCGCCACCGCCACCGCCACCGCCTCCACCTCCGCCACCACCTCCGCCGCCGAAGCCCGTGGTGAAGGTGCCTGCGACCATCGATAATGCAAAGAATCTTTGTCCAAGCGATCGTCCCCCTGAGCTCGCGCCAGAGATGGTGGTCATGTTCGATGCGTCGGGCTCGATGGCGTTGAACATCGCAGCGACGCCAGAGGATGAGAAATGGCTCGGAAGGCTGAAGCAACGCGCTAGTCTGCCTGGCTATCGTCTAACAGATTCGGAAATTGCTCGGCATGAGCGACTCACTGCGGAGCCGACCCGTATCGCCATCGCGCGTCAGGCAACGATCAATGTCGTGAGACGCTTGCCACGTGATGTGCGTACCGGACTTGTCGTCGCAGAGAACTGTCCGACCGCGACAAACATGGGGCGGTTTGCTGCAGGGCAGAGTGGGCAGTTGATCAATCGCTTATCTCAACTAACTCCGAAAGGCGGCACGCCGCTGGGCGACGGGTTATATGAAGCCGGACAATTGGTGGATGGCGTGACCCGAGAAGCAACAATATTGTTGGTTTCGGATGGAGCGGAATCCTGTAACGGTGATCCTTGTTATGTTGCGCAGCAACTCAAGAAAGCCAAGCCTCACCTCAAAATAAATGTGGTGGATATCGGTGGCACCGGCGCGGCAGCCTGCGTCGCCGCGGCGACTGGGGGCAAAGTCTATACCGCGACAACGGTGAACGAACTTAACATTAGCCTCGATCGTGCAGCGCAAGATGCGTTGGGCCCATCAAACTGTAAGAAATAAAGGACGCATCCAGCGTCCTTTATTTCATCCTATTACTTCATTCCCTCAGCAGCCAACGCCGCTTCTACAGCTGGGTCGGCAGACATACGCTTGAAATGTGCTTGCAAGTTCGGCATGTCGGCGATGTCAATTTTCTTCGCGCTTGCCCACCGAAGCGTGACATACAGATATGCGTCCGCAACAGAGCGCCCATCCGACAACCATTCGCGCCCCGCAAGGTGCTTATCGATAATGGCGTACATGTCGCGAACGCGTTGAGAAGCGTTATTGCTCAGTTCGGTCTGCGCCGTCGTATCGTTGAGCAACCGAGCAGCACCAAAAATCATGCTGTAGGTCTTGTGAATATCAGAGTTACAGAAGGCGAGCCAGCGTCGTGCTTCGGAGCGCGCTTTGAGTGAATCTCCGCCGAGCAATTTTGCTTCTGGATTCTTTTCAGCAAGGTATTCGAGAATTGCACAATTCTGTGTCAGCGTGAAGCCAGCATCATCGAGTGCAGGAACTGCGCCCATTGGGCTGACAGCCAGAAAAGGGGCTTGTTTAAGCGCATCGCGGCCCACGGCGACATACTCAAAAGGCTTTCCAATCCATTGCAATGCGATGTGGTCCACGAGCGAGCAGGCGCCCGGCAATCCGTATAGTTTCATTTGTGCTTTCCTTGTTTGATGATGGCCAAAGCATACCCGCAAGCTGCCTCGTGTAGCGGTCCAAAAGTATAAGAATTCCTTTTGTTTAAGCCGAGCAAAACCTAGGGAAACGGTTAACATCGCGCTATCTTATTCACTACGTTTTAAACAAGAGGATATGCGCATGAGCCGCCCATTTCGTATCGCAGTACTGCCCGGTGATGGTATTGGTAAGGAAGTAATGCCTGAGGGATTGAAAGTCCTAAAGACAGCCGCTGACAAGTTCGGCTTGAACCTTGAGTACCGTCACTTTGAATGGGCCTCTTGCGACTATTACGCCAAGACCGGGCAAATGATGCCTGACGATTGGAAGTCGCACCTGCAAGATTGCGATGCGATCTATTTTGGCGCGGTGGGTTGGCCTGCGATCGTACCGGATCACACATCGTTGTATGGTTCACTCTTGAAGTTCCGTCGCGAATTCGATCAGTACATCAACTTGCGTCCTGTTCGTTTATTCGATGGCGTGCCATGTCCGCTTGCGAATCGCAAAGCAGGAGATATCGACTTCTTCGTTGTGCGCGAAAACACCGAAGGCGAGTACTCCGCCGTTGGCGGGAAAATGTTTGAAGGTACAGACCGCGAAATCGTTCTGCAAGAATCCATCTTCACACGCATTGGTTGCGATCGGGTGCTCCGCTTCGCATTTGAAATGGCGTCACGTCGCGCGCGTAAACACCTGACCATCGCGACCAAATCAAATGGTATTGCAATCAGCATGCCTTATTGGGATGAGCGTGCTGCCGAGATTGGTAAAGAATACCCAGGCGTGACGACCGACAAGCAGCACATCGATATTCTGTCCGCACGCTTTGTCTTGACACCTGATCGCTTTGATGTGGTGGTTGCATCAAACTTGTTTGGCGATATTTTGTCTGACCTGGGCCCTGCGTGTACCGGCACGATTGGCTTAGCGCCATCTGCCAACCTCAACCCAGATCGCAAGTTCCCTTCGCTGTTTGAACCGGTACATGGTTCAGCACCAGATATCGCGGGTAAGAACATTGCTAACCCGATCGCCATGATCTGGTCGGGTGCGTTGATGTTGGACTACCTCGGACGCGGATTGACAGGCGCAGCACAGAAGCCTTACCTCGATGCACATGATGCAATCGTCAAAGCGATTGAAGCAGTGCTTGTGCAAGGCCCCTTGACGCCAGACCTTGGCGGCAAAGCATCTACGAGCCAGATCGGTGATGCCTTAAGTAAAGTGCTCGCGAAGTAAACCAGCGGAGATCCACATGCCTGATTACACAAATCGATTTAAAAAATCATTGCAGGCCAAAGAGGCCAACATCGGTCTGTGGATCTCCATTCCCGATCCCTTTACGACAGAAATCTGTGCCACCGCAGAATTTGATTGGATGCTGCTCGACGGTGAACATACACCGACTGATCCACTTACTATTTTGTCGCAATTACAAGCCTGCGCCGCCTACAACACCCAAGTGGTCGCACGCCCACCCATTGGGCAGACGCATCTCATTAAACAGTTACTCGATCTTGGCGTGCAGAACCTGTTGATACCGATGGTTGATACGGCCGAGCAAGCGCGTGAGCTGGTTCAGGCGGTGCGTTATCCACCGCACGGCATTCGCGGTGTGGGCTATGGCTCGGCGCGTGTGTCGCGCTGGGATTCGCGTAAAGACTATGTCAAGATTGCGAATGATGATGTGTGCCTACTCGTTCAAGCGGAGACGGCTACAGGGCTGCGTAATCTCGACGAAATTTGCGCAGTGGAGGGTGTCGATGGCGTTTTTCTAGGGCCCTCGGATATTTCAGCTGCGCTTGGACATCTCGGTAACCCAGGACACCCAGAAGTTGTCGCGACCATCGAAAAAGGAATCGCGACCATTTTGAAGCACGGCAAGGCTGCAGGGATCTTGACCCCTGATCGAACACTTGCGCAGCATTATCTGAAGTTAGGTTGCACCTTTGTTGCCGTGGGCGTTGATGCACGTACGCTTGCGATCGGCGTGCGTGAATTGCGCGCTGCCTTTATGAACTAAGCGTCATCGATTCGGCTAAGCCGCGCATCAAACCAAGCATCAACTCACAACGAACCGCTTGCACGCCGTGCTGACGTGCAAGCGCAACAGTCTGTCCCAAAATCGCTTCAACCTCTAACGGCCGATTTGCCAAAACATCCTGCAACATCGAGGCCCGGTTTGAGCCAGAGCGCTTGGTGGGTGTCACGGCTTCGTCCAGATCGATCTTGCCGCGCAAATCAGTACCGCACGCGAGTGCGATATCGATGACCTCAAGCATGATCTGCTTGCGCAACGCCACCACATCAGGGTTTTGGTTCATGTTGGCAGTCGGCAATCTCGTCAACGCCGCCACAGGATTAAGCGCATAGTTAATCAACAGCTTGTACCAAGTCTCGTAGCGTATATCGGTCGTGGCGACCCCACGAATGTTGGCAGATTCAAGCAATCCGGCCACTCGGTTCACACGTTCAGAATCGTTGCCGTCGGGCTCACCAATCATCCAGCGGTCTTTTAGATTGCTGCGGATCACGCCAGGCTCGATGACCTCATTTGGGGAGTAAATCACACAGCCCACGCTTCGATCTGCCAACCGGGTCCAAAGCTCGCCATCGGGGTCAAGCAAGGGTAGAGGGGTTTGTGGGACATTTAAGCCTTTATTCCACCACCAAGGTATGCCGTTCGTGGCAAAGACCGCGACACCATCAGGAGCCAGTAGCCGCTCAATTGACGCCGCCGCAGCCGGCAACGCCGTCGCCTTAAGCGTCACAATCACAATGTCTTGCAATGGCAGACTTGTCGGATCATCGGTCGCAACACTGGGTCGACCGGTATAAATCTCATCGCCGCGATGCAAGGTCACGCCATTGCGCCGGATCGCGTCCAGTTGGGGGCCTCGACAAATCAGGGATAGCTCGTGCGGGCCGCCAGGTGGAAACTGCGCTGCGATACGGGCGGCGAGGTGGCCGCCGACTGCGCCGACGCCATAGATACATACCTTCATTTACATATTTCCATTACTTTACATAATATACATTATGCGGTTAAGCGCATGGACAAACAAATGTCCTCCTACTGGATTAAACCTCAATTTGTTGTCCCAGTAACGGCACGCTCGCAGCCCATTTAAGCTCGTGCTTGATACGACACCGTAGGCTGTCTGCTGCCGCCGGCTCACCGTGGTTCAGAAAAATACCTTTTGGTGCGACGGGCGCTGTTTGTAGCCAGGCCAGGATCTCATTGGCGTCGGCATGCGCCGACATTCCCGTAATCGATATCACTTCGGCGTTGATCGGAACATCTTCACCATAGATTCTGACAGTACGTTCACCCGCAAGCATTCTGGCACCACGCGTGCCTGCAGCCTGAAAGCCAGCAAACACAATCATATTGCGGTGATCTGGCGCCAAGGTTTTCAGGTGATGCAACACCCGTCCGCCAGTCGCCATACCACTTGCCGAAATAATCACTGAAGGATAGCGAATCGCATCGAGCGCCCGTGACTCTTCTGGCGTGCGGACCATTTTAGCGACCGAACCCAAGGCCTTGCAGTCTTTGGCGTCTAACCGATGTTCGTCGCAGTGCCGTTGATAGATTTCAGTCATATCGATCGCCATCGGGCTATTTAGATAGACGGGTAGGTTTGGAATGGCGCCACGTTGCTTGAGCCGGTGCAAGGCCAATAGCAGCTCTTGTGCGCGCCCAACGGCAAACGCAGGAATCACGACAATACCGCCACGTACGGCGCATCGGTTCACTGCATCGGCCAATTGTGCTTCGGGTTCGGTCGTTTCATGTAGGCGATCGCCGTAGGTGGATTCAACAACCACATAGTCTGCATGATCAATCGGTGCAGGAGCCCGCATAATCTTGTCACTAGAGCGACCCAAGTCCCCGGAAAATAAAACTGTTTTTCCGTCTGCGGTGAGTTCAACCGAACTTGCACCCAGAATATGGCCGGCCGGGCGCAAACGCACCATCGCCCCGGGCGCGACTTCCAGCGCGCGCTCAAACTCGAGTGGCTTGAATAGCCGCAGTGTTTTCTTTGCTTCAGCAACGGTGTACAACGGCAAGGCGGGCGCATGCACAGTCGTATGGTGGCGGTTGGCAAACCCCGCTTCTTCTTCTTGGAGCTTCGCGCTATCTAGTAGCAGCCCATGACATAAATCAATCGTTGAAGGTGTCGCGTAAATAGGACCATGAAAGCCTTGCTTCATGAGCACGGGAAGCGCACCAGAGTGATCCAGATGCGCGTGCGACAAGACCACCGCACCCAACTTGCTGACGTCTAGCGGCATCTCCGTACGATTTAATGCACGGAGATTTTTGAATCCTTGAAACAGCCCACAATCGATGAGCACTTGTGTTTGGCTCGTACTCACAAGTGTTTTTGAGCCTGTAACCGTTCCCGCTGCACCTAGGAATGTGAGTTTCATGGTGATCCTTTGTTGCTAGTGTGTACCCATGATACAGACTATTGCTAGGATCAAACCGCCCTACTTTTTAACGATTCTCAAACTTGGGTTTACGTTTCTCCGCAAAAGCCGTAATGGCTTCGCGATGATCGTAGGTTGTCTGTACGAGTGCCTGATAGGCCGACGCCATATCGAGTGACACCGGCAGACTGACATGCTGCGAGTCACGTACCAGTTTCTTGCTCGCACGAATGGCATGCACAGGATGCGAGGCGATGCGTGTTGCCATCGCCCTCGCCTCGTCCATCAGCGCCGCATCGTCAACCACTTTTGAAACCAGTCCAATTCGCGCAGCCTCTTCGCCATCAAGGAAATCACCCGTGAATGTCATCTCGAACGCCTTAGACATCCCCACCGCACGTGGTAAGAACCAAGCCCCACCGTCTCCTGACACGAGTCCTACTCGCGCAAAACTTTCAGCGAACTTCGCGCTGCGCGCTGCGATACGAATGTCACACATCGTCGCTAAATCTAAACCCGCTCCGATGGCTGCGCCGTTTACAGCCGCGATGATGGGCGCTTCCAGGTTATAGACTGCTACTGGCACCCGCTGAATCCCTTCGGTGTAATAACGGCGCACATCGACAGGCGCCTTCTGTACAGCAGACGTGCTGCGATCTTGCATGCGTTTGACGTTACCACCGGAGGAGAACCCCTCGCCTGCACCCGTCAAGATCACGCAACCGACGCTATAGTCTTTGTTAATTTTCGCGACATACTCGACGAGCATATCGTTAATTTCTGGCGACAACGCATTGCGGGTATCTGGCTCGTTCAAGGTCAGAATAACAATGCCGCCTTCTTGTTCATACGTAACGGGTAATGCAGTCATGCGAATCTCCTACGGGCAGTATCCCGTCTGTATTAATGAAGACAGCTAAATCGTGCCTTCTTTCTTGAGTGCTTCAATGGCGGCGTCCGACATTCCTAGCCACTGCCCATAAATCTCTTGATTATGTTGTCCAAGCTTCGGACTCGATACGGTCGCCACGCGATCCGCACCGTGAATCATAAGTGGACTACCTGGCAAGACGATACGACCAAGATCTTCATCCTCAAACCATTCCAACATACCGCGCGCGTGCATGTGCGGATCGTTCATCACTTCGATTAAGTTACGAACCGGTGCGGCGGGAAACCCATGCTGCTTGCTTAACGCAACCAGTTCATCGCGTGTGCGCGAGCTAGCCCATTGCTGCACCACCTCGTCTGTTTGTGAGAGATTCTCTACGCGCGCCTTGTTCGTGGAAAACCGTGGATCATCTTTTAGATCCTCACGACCCATCGCGGCTAGCATCTTGTGCCAGTGGGGCTCCGTGACACACACCACCGCAATGTGCCCATCGCTCGCTTCATAGACGTTATAGGGCGCTAGTGCCAAGCCACCATGCCGATTGCCTACCCGCGGCGGTAAAGCACCGCTCCCTCTGTAGGTAAATCCAAGATTCGATGCGAGCGTAGGATAGGCCGTATCTTGCATCGCCACTTCGACTAAGCGCCCCTCACCCGTTTGGGTGCGCTCATACAGAGCCGTCATGATGCCCGCATATAGGTGCACGCCACTCAAAAAATCGACGATCGACGCCCCAGCGCGCATCGGCGGGCCATCGGGCATCCCAGTCACACTCATCATCCCCGACGAGGCTTGAATCGTGACGTCCATGGCGAGGTTGTCACGATCAGGGCCCGACAACCCGTATCCCGTGCCCGTTCCATAAATCAACCTCGGATTGATCTCGTGCAGCACAGACCACCCTACTCCTAGGCGATCCATCACGCCGGGTGCAAAGTTTTCGATCACGATGTCTGCGCGCTTGATCATTTCCTTGAACAGTTGGCGTCCGCCCGACGTCTTTAGATTGAGCGTGACACCGCGTTTATTTGTATTGAGCATCGCCATGGGCAACGAAGCACTACCGCTGACCTTGGCACGAATGCGCGAAGGCTCACCGTTTATTGGCTCTATCTTGATCACATTTGCGCCCGCTTTTGCCATCAAGAACGTAGCGTAAGGCCCCTGATAAATTTGGGTGAGATCGATGACCGTGATGCCATCTAAAGGTGTATTTTTCCGCACTTAGCGTGCCTCTTTTAAAATCTTTTTAGCGATAGACATACGGTGTACTTCTGAAGGGCCTTCGTAGACGCGCATCACGCGAATGCGTTGCGCCATCAAATGAAGAGGCATCTCTTTCGTAACACCCATTGCTCCGAATGCCTGCATAGCGTGATCAATAATTTCGGCAGCCATCTCGGTGGCATACACCTTGATCATCGAGGCTTCGAACTTCACGTCCTGGCCCAAGTCCTGCTTACGGGCGGCATCAAGCACCATCAAGCGACAGGCATGCATTTTCATGGCGGCATCTGCAATCCACCACTGTATGGCCTGACGATCGCTCAGCGGCATGCCAAACGTGACACGTTGTTTGGCGTGCGTGCACATCATGTCGAGTGCACGACGACACATGCCAATACACCAGGCCCCCATCTGCAGGCGTCGTATCACCAGTCGCAGTTGCATTGGCGCGAAGCCCGCTCCGACCTCACCCAACAAATTCTCTTTTGGAATTCGACAGTCTTCAAAAGCAAGCTCATAGGTGCGGTGGCCTGCAAGCATGGGAATCTCACGCAAGATTTCAAAACCCTTGGTCCCTTTATCTACGATGAACGCCGTGATCCCTTCGTGACGCTTGCCTGAGCCGACACGCGCCATCACGACGACGAAGTCTGCAGCGGGCACACGACTAACCCAGATCTTGCGACCATTAATGACCCAGCTGTCGCCATCCAAGACTGCACGGGTCAACATGCCAGACGGATCGCCACCAGCGTTAGGCTCCGAGATCGCAATGGCCGATTTCGCGTCCCCCGCGGCATACGGCTCAAGATACTTTTTCTTTTGTTGCTCGTTGGCCGTTGCCATCAGCATATGGAGATTCGGCGAATCAGGTGGGAAGGTAAATGGCACGACCGTCCGACCCAGCTCTTCGTTCAGCGCCATGAGCGTCACGGCCGGCAAGTTCGCGCCGCCCATTGCTTCAGGTGCGTCCAAGGCCCACAAGCCTAACTCCTTACACTTCGCACGTAAGCTCGCTTCTTCATCTTTAGTGAGTGCGCAGTGCTCTCCGGCGATCTCACGGCTCAGCACACCAGCCTCAAGTGGCATTAATTCCTGGTCGACGAACTTGGCAACCAATTCGACGATCATCTTTGATTCTTCACTTTCTTGGCCTGCTGCGTGACTCGTTTCCACTGCGTGCTCCTGGTATGTGTATTTTGTTAGCTAATCATACCGAATAGTCAAAAAAGTAATCCTTAATACCGTAGTGGGATTTCGTTTTGCCGCCAAAGAAAATCTCTAAATTGAGCGGCGTGCTCTGTTAGCATTGTGCATCTCTGGTTTAGCTGATTCCTACTAAGCTTTGGGGCACCCCACAAGAGGACACTTGATGAATCGTTTCGATGATGCCGGCAAGCTAATACTGCGCCTGACCGTTGGGCTCCTGTTGCTATCCCACGGCCTACACAAGCTGATTCATGGCATTGATGGAATCAGCGCGCTGGTTGTGACTAACGGTTGGCCGAGCGCTTTGGCTTTCGGGGTTTACGTCGGAGAAATCGTGGCGCCTACGCTCATTATCTTAGGGGTGTTGACACGTCCCGCTGCCTTGGTTGTCGTTTTCAACATGCTAATCGCCATCTATCTGGCTCATAGCCACCAGTTATTCCAACTGACCAAAACCGGTGGATGGTTTTTAGAATTACAGGTTTTCTTTTTGTTCGGCGCGCTTTGTGTGGCATTACTTGGGGCTGGCAAATTCAGCCTTGCCGGCACACGAGGGCGTTTTAACTAGCGAAAATCGCCAAAGCGTTGTCGGATGGCCTGCATGTCGGAGTCAAATACAACTCGCGCTTGCCCCAAGCACAGTCGCTGATCCTCGTTTGGCATGATTTTGCAGGCGTTTTGTGCGTCTTGATGTGCAGCCACCGCTTCGGCGCGAGCAGTCTTAAATTTTTGCTCTGGCGTGACATCCTCTTGGGTCCAGCGCGCGGGATCTGGCTCGACGGAGTCCGGCCAGACAATTGCAGGCACTGGGGGTAATGGTCGTTGAGCAACACTAAGAGGTGCCAATAAAGACAACGCGCCACCCAACATGATTGCACAAACAACTGAATCACGACGCTTTGCAGGATTTCGAACCATTTCAACTCCTTTGTTCAAGTCCACTTACTGTTGTAACTGTACGCTCAATTACAAATGAAACCAACACATCAACTCAATCTGAAGCAAATACACTTTCTGTGGCGCGCACTCGCAAGCGTCGTCGCATCGCTCTGTTTACAGTCTATCGCATTGGCACAACTGCAGCCGGGTGCCACGGCACCTGGGTTCAGTGCGCCTGCAGCGTTGGCTGGTAAGACGTTTACCTTCACCCTCACCGAAGCACTGAAAACCGGCCCGGTGATTGTGTACTTTTATCCGAAAGCCTTCACCAGCGGATGCTCAATTGAAGCCAATCTGTTTGCCCAGGCAACCGATGATTTTCAAGCGCTCGGTGCAACAGTCATCGGCGTTTCGGGCGATGACATTGAAACGCTCAAGAAATTTTCACTCGGGCCTTGTGGTGGTAAGTTTGCCGTCGCTGCAGACCTTGACCGCACGACCATGAAAGCCTACCAAGCAACGATGTTTTTCTCATCCGCCATGGCAAGCCGCATTTCCTATGTTGTGACACCAGACCAAAAAATTTACTTCACGCACGCGAGCCTGAATCCAGATCAGCACGTCTCCACCACCCTTGCAGCGGTCAAGCGCTGGCGAGAGCAGATCAAATGACAAGTATTTGTTGGTTCAGAACCGATCTGCGGATTCATGACCAGCCCGCCTTACACGCTGCGGTGGCAACGGGTCCAACGATTGGGCTATTCATCCTTTCTGAGGATCAATGGGCCTCTCATCAGGACGCACCGATCAAAGTGCAATTCTGGCTGCGCGCACTCAAAAGTTTATCCGCCGAGCTAGCCGATCTAAATATCCCACTGAAGTTACTGGTCGTACCGCGGTGGAAGAATGTACCGCAGGCCTTACTAGCGTTTGTGCAACAACACGGTGCGGACTCCGTGCATTGCAACCGTGAGTATGGTCTAAACGAGCGCAATCGCGATCGGGCGAGCTATAAGTTACTCAAAGAGCACGGGGTCATGCTGACCGGGCACTTGGGTGCAACGCTACTCGAACCGGGCACGGTCAAGACCGGTGGCGATAGTTATTACCGAGTATTTACACCGTTTTCACGCGCGTGCCGCAGTGCACTCCAAGACCGCCCCTACAAACTGACGCCAGTACCCGCCAAGCAAGCGAAGCTATCCTCTGTCAAGGCAGATCCCGTTCCAGACAGTCTTCCCTATTGCGCAAATGTGTCACACATTATTCGCGACGGCTGGCCAGCAACTGAAGCAGAAGCACACCTACGGCTAGAACGCTTTTCAGATGAGGCCATCTACCACTATCAACGCGACCGCGATATTCCCGCGTTACCAGGCACGAGCACGCTCTCACCCTATTTAGCCGCTGGTTTGATCTCTGCAGGCCAATGTTTGCACCGCGCGATGATCTGTAATCAGGGTGAAATGGGTACTGGACAGCCCGGCATCACCACCTGGATCAACGAGCTTTTATGGCGCGAGTTTTATCAGCATCTGCTGCACGGTTACCCTGAACTTTCGATGCATCAGCCCATGCGCCCACAGACAAACGCCATCGTCTGGCGCGACGCTGACGGGGACTTCAGCGCGTGGGCAAACGGGCAGACAGGCATCCCGCTCATTGATGCCGCCATGCGCCAGTTATTACGGACTGGCTGGATGCACAACCGCTTGCGTATGGTCGTTGCCATGTACTTGACCAAAAATATGCTGATCGATTGGCGTCGGGGCGAGGCTTTTTTCATGCAACACCTTATTGATGGCGAGCTTGCTGCCAATAACGGGGGTTGGCAGTGGAGCGCCTCGACCGGTGCAGATTCGGCACCCTATTTCCGTGTGTTTAATCCGATTAGCCAGTCAGAACGTTTTGATCCAGCGGGCTCTTTTATTAAGCACTGGATCCCTGAGCTTGCTCATCTAAGCGCCAAGGAAATTCACGATCCGCTGCCCTTAACCCGTTCGGCTATCGGCTACCCAGCACAGCGCGTCGATCTGCGCAGCTCTCGGCTGCGTGCGATTGAGGCCTTCTCTTCTCTTGCGCCCTGAGGCCAAACATGTCCTTCGAACAATTAAGTGCTATTGCCATCGATGGCAAACCGCAGCAACTCTCAATCTACGCTGGACAGGTACTTCTTTTCGTCAACGTCGCCTCAAAGTGCGGCTTTACCAAGCAATACGCTGAGCTCGAAATACTTCAACAAGAGTTCGGCACGCAAGGATTCACGGTGCTAGGATTCCCCTGCGACCAGTTCGGTCATCAAGAGCCGGGCGATAACGCTGAGATCGCGACGTTCTGCGACACGCAATTTAAAGTCACTTTTCCAATGTTCGCTAAAGTTGAGGTAAACGGCCCGAATGCTAGCCCAGTCTTTGAGTGGCTAAAACAAGAGAAAAAAGGTCTATTTGGCACTGAAGCGATTAAATGGAACTTCACGAAGTTTCTAGTGGCTCGTGACCAGCATGTCGTCGACCGCTATGCCCCGGCGACCAAACCGCTCACCCTGCGTGAAAATATTAAACAGGCGCTTTCAGTCCCTTATACTTCCGCTGATCAAAAAACGGGAATCCTAACGTGAGCCGATTTGTACTAACCATTTGCCTAAGCGCTTTGACTGTGATCGCAGGTTGTTCCTCTCAAGGTTCGAGTGGTGACATTACGTTGGCGAGCTCATCACAGTCGCCTAAGGTTTCGTCCAGCACACGAGGGACTGCCAACGCATCGTCGACCGACGTCGCAGACGCGGGGACCCCGAAATTCCAGACTGGATCGGGCGCCACCTTCAATATCGGCAGTCAATATAACGAGACAACCACGACGGACAAGCCAACTGCACCCGTTGTATCCACGCAAAGCGTCACACAACCCACCCTGCTGCGGCCGCCTGTTGCCTTAGCGTCACCTCCTGCAAAAAGCGCAGCGGTAGTAGTGCCCGCCCCACCGGTTCCTTCTGCACGTGCGCCGGCGGCGCCTAGTTCCACCCCGCCCAAGACTAGTGAAGAGTCAGGTATCCAGCCTTCAAAAAAACAAGTGTTGGTTCAAACCAAGCCCGGATGTACTGGTAAGCAGTGTCCGTCCATCAAGCTTGAGCGTCTCATCTTTACCGAGCACGAACGGTTTAGCGCCTTTGTTGAGCAATTACTTTTGTCGATGGCACAGATTGAAAGCAATCAGGCTAAGAACTTCGATACACTCAGCCAGCTTAGCGAGCATTTCTGGGCAACTGCCCGACCACGCGATGAGATCGTGTTGCGCGCGACACTCAAGCGTGCCACGCCAACGATCGTCGTTGTGCAGCTTGACAGCTATATCTACTCAGGTGGTGCGCATGGCAATTCAACTACGCAGTATTTGAACTGGTTGCCACGATCTGACATCGTCGTCAATCTGCAGACGATGATTCCATCCGACAATATGCCGGCTTTCGAGGCCGCACTTAAACGCCAGCATGCGCGTTGGCTGCAAACAAATGACCTCGCAAAAGCCGACCCCAAGGCTTACGACAAAATGTGGCCATTCCATTTTTCTGAAAATGCCGCCCTCTTAGAGGATGGCATTGCCATTACGTACGATCCCTATGAAATCGGACCTTTTGCACTGGGAATGCCTACCTTAGTTATCCCCTATTCAGAGCTACAGGGGATATTGCGTCCAGAACTGCTACCCCGCACTAATTAACCCGCAGCAGGTCGCGACTCGTCACACGACGCGATGACTGCAAGACCGCAAACGTTATTGTGTTTCTGATTGCTTTGCCCGACGTTCACGTGCGATCTTCTCCAACGATTGCGCAAGCTGGGCATTTCCCTTTTCTCGAGCGATTTCTATCGAGTTCTGTGCCTTAAAGTTGGAGGCGGTGGGGTCAGCACCGCCATTTATCAATACTTGCATCACCTCAACGTTGCCGCTGCGAACAGCCAATATCAGTGCGGTATCACCGTCGGGATTGACCTCATCAATCGCTGCACCTTTTGCAAGTAATAGCTTCATGACGGGCAGTTGATTTTTGACTGTGGCGTAGTGCAACGCATTCCAGCCAGGCTGGCTTATAGTCGCCCCTTTATCAATAAGCTTCTGTGTGCGGACGAGGTCACCTAGTAATGCCGTATACATAATCGGCGTCTCCTTGTACTGATTCGCTAAGTTGATATCAATCCTAGGGTGTGCCATGAGCAGGTCAAACGCTCTCCAGGAGTCTTCTCGGGCGGCGTAGATCAACGGGGGCTGCTGATCCGGATTCTTTCGGTTTGGGTTGAATCCTGTGCGAAACAGATCGCGCATCTCACTGTCTCTGTCGTTCTTGATCATCAACCAGTATTCCTTCACCGCCGCAGCGCTAGAAGGCTGTGCCGCAGCCGGAGGTGAAGAAATTGCGAGCATGCATAAAATAAAAAAACAGGATATTTTTTTTGTGATCATATTGATTTTAAATGATTTGAATAAATTTATTTACGGATATATATAATTTACTGAGAAAAGCAAACACTCAAATAAAATAACTTTGACAATTCACATTAAATAATTCACATGAGATAATTCACTTTTGATAAATTACTTTATATAATT
>CAJBTJ010000172.1 GCA_903958565.1 uncultured beta proteobacterium | reverse complement strand
GGTCACGTGATTTGAAATACGCAGCAAACTAAGAAAATCATTGTCGAAACAGTCTCTGTAGCGCCGGACAGTGCGTATGTAATCGCCTCAACTTTGTATTCAAAAGAGGACTTATTTGTATATTACTTATAATTGGGGTGTAAAGGAGCACTTGATGGTTTAGTTTCTGTTCTAGCATGTCTGCGTCGAGTCGTTCGGTCTGCATTTCCCAACAACACTATTGTCTTCCGCGGAGCTCGAGGATCGGATCGCGCCGGTCTATAAGCGGCTAAAGATTCCGAAAGGCACCCTAGAACGCGCGAGCGGCGTAAGTACCCGGGGGATGTGGACGCCAGAGGTAACTCCTAGCTCCGTAGCCACCCTGGCCGCACGCGAGGCGCTCGATCGTTCGGGCTTTCGTCCCGACCAGATTGGTGCCGTTATCAACTGCTCCGTATCCCGAGATTTTTTCGAGCCGGCCACCGCCTGCCTCGTGCACCATAATCTCAATATCCCCGAGGAGTCACTGGCACTCGATATCACTAACGCCTGTATCGGGTTCAGTGACGGCATGATCATGCTCGCCCATCTCATTGAGGCGGGCACCGTGCAGGCAGGGATCATTTGTTCCGGCGAGAATATCTCAAAGGTGGTGAATACTACCTGCGAGCAGATGCTCGGCGATCACAGCATCACCCGTCACAAACTCCTGCAGATGCTCCCCACCCTTACGCTAGGCTGCGGCGCGGTAGCAGCTGTGCTCTGCCACGAAAGCATCGCGACAAGCGGACACAAGTTTGTAGGGGGTGTAGCGCGCTCGGCATCACAGCACCATAATCTCTGCATCGGCAATGGCGACTTTAGCGTTGGCCAAGGAGAGGAGATTGCACCGATCATGACCTCTGACGCGACCAAACTGATGATTGCAGCGGCAAAGCTCGGCGGGCGCGCCTTTCCTGACGTCACTGCGTCGCTCGGTTGGTCAAAAGATCAAATAGACCACGTATTCTGCCATCAAGTCGGTCGGCAGGTTAACGAGGCGTTTTATGGCGAGATGGGCCTAGACTTCGACAAAGATTTTGCGATCTACAAGCGTTATGGCAACATGGTGTCGGCCGCGTTGCCCGCAGCATTGGCGATCGGTGCTACTGAGAAAAATATCCAGCCTGAACAAACAGTACTTCTCACCGCATTTGGCAGCGGGCTCAACACGCGATTTCTCGGGTTTCGATGGTAACTGTTTTTAACTGGCCTCTGTTCGGCGTTTAGATTTTACGTTTCAGCTAGTTGTCACTTTTTTCTGTTGCCTCCCAGACTGTGCAGGTGGGAATGTAGCCGAGCTCTCGTCGTGCAGCGCTAATGTCGAAATAGTGATCGGTCGACATTTCCTTGACCAAAAACCTAGTCAACGGAGGATCTGAAGAGAGACGGATGGTTTTCCAAATAGTCTCGGCAATCGTCGCCAAAAACTGCGCAGAGGATGCCGAAAGCTGCCGCTGTACCGACGGTACATCATGAAGTGTCAAAATCCTTCCGATCCATTCCCATAGCGGGACAGGCGTACCTTGGCTGATGAAAAATGCCCTTCCACCAGCGGTTGGACGCCTGTCGAGGGCAGCTGCCGCGAGTACGTGAGCCGAGACACAGTCGTCAATATGCGTGAGGTCGACGAGATTCTTGCCGTGACCCACCTGCACAAGCCGTCCAGCACGAGCCCGATTCAGAATCGTTGGCACGAGATTGGTATCTCCAGAACCAAAGATAAGATGCGGTCGCAACGCAATTGTCCGCAGGGTCGCACTGTGGGCCGAAAGTACCGCCCGCTCCGCAACCGCCTTTGTTTCTGGGTAGTACGCTCGATACTGCTTCGGATAAGGCACTGATTCGTCAACACCCCGAAGATCATGATCTGAAGCGATGACACTCGGCGAACTGGTAAATACAAGTTTAGACACGCCCGCCGCACGGCAGGCCGTGATCACATTGTTTGTTGCCTGGATATTACCGCGGACAAACGCCTCACGCGGTCCCCACATTTTTACGTGCGCCGCCGCATGAAAAACGCAGTCGACCTCGACAAAGAGCCTTGCCAGATCACTGACCCCCTCCAGCAAAGAAAGATCATGGATCACGGTGCGAATGCCCTCGGACTCTAGGGCGGTTAGACCCGAATTAGCCCGGCGGCCGAGCCCCGTGACGTCGTGACCAAGATCCCGCAGTCGCCGACAAAGCGCACCGCCGACAAAACCGCCCCCACCGGTGACCAGTACTTTCATACGATGCCTCCGAGTTCGCTCTTGGAATCGTCAATCTCGATGGCCACCTGCGTGGCCGCCCAGACCGAGAGCCGGTCACGAAAGATCTTGGCATTATGACGGGCATCGACAGGGAAGGAAGGGTGAAAATAAAACCGCTTTATGGGTGAAGTGACTAAATCAGCTGCACCGAGGGTCCGGAGTTCACCCGCTAGTCGGTGACGGGCAGCCAAATCGAGCAACCGCGATCGCGGTTCGACAACAACTGCCGATACGCCGTCCACGCCGATAAGTGCCGTGCGGCTGACTTCCGGGTGACGGTTAAAGACATTCTCCACAGGCACGCTGTGAAATACGCGCTCTGGCGTGACGACCATGTGGATCCTGCGGCCACAAAAGTAGAGTTGACCGCTACCGTCTAAATATCCCATGTCGCCCATGCGATGCCAGACACAGCCACCCTCGTAAACCTTACTTGCCGCGGTCGCCTCAGGACGCGAAAGATACTCACGGCTAACCGTCTCACCACTGACGAGGATTTCACCGATTACTCGCTCTGGGCAGTCAACAAGCAATCCATCTGTCGGCTCAGTCAAGGTTTGCACGATGCGCAGTTGCACACATTCAATGGCTCGGCCAACGGGGGTGCCCTGTTCACCCGATAACGCAGACACCATTGGATCCTGGCGCAGGTCGACTGCAGCTGCGAGCGTCACGGGGAGCGCCTCAGTTGCACCGTACGGCGTGAAGCTCTCCGCCTGCGGGCACACGGCTCTGAGGAGATCAAGCGTTTCCGGCGACACAGACGTACCCGCAACAAACACCCGACGCAACTGCGGCAACGACATGCCGGTCTGCTGGCAATAGTGGGCGAGCTTCGCCCAAAGCGTTGGAGAGCCAAAAGATGTCTGATTGCCGAGGTCGCGCATCACGCGGATGATCTGCTTGGGCACCAGTGACAGAGGACGACTAGGGTTAAGCGGCGGAAAGATGCTCCCCACACCTAGGGCCGAAGTGTAGAGGCTAAAAATAGGCAGTAGCGACAGATCCTGCTCACCACTGCGAAAGCCAAATTTGTCGCGAAACACAGCGAGCTGCTGTGTGAGCATGCGGTTGGTGAAGATAACACCTTTGGGCCGACCGGTGGCACCCGACGTGAAGGCCACGAGGGCGGCGTCTTCTGCCAGTCGCGAAATCGGCACTGGCGGACTCACCGCAGGTTTGAGTAGCTCACACAGTCGCATCGCACCAAACACCGGTAGCCTTCCGGCAACGATGCAGAAACGGAGCGAGCGAAACAAATCCGAGGCCTTGAGCCGAAGCAGATGGGCCTTAGGCACGCCGATGAATCCGCTTGGCTGAGCCTCATGCATGCAAGCCACCACCGCATCGATGCCCATTCCTGGATCAATGAACACGGGGACACCACCGCGGCCCATCACTGCGTAGCTCAGCGCGAGAAAGTCAGCGCCTGGCGTCACAAGCATAATCACACGATCGCCCGCCCGCAGGCCGATCGCTGCTAGCCCGTGTTCGTATGCGTTGATACGATAAATCAGCGCTGCAAAATCGATCACGTCATACTTGGGACGACCGCCCCATGAAGGGAAGGATACTTTCGTCACTGCCGGCACC
This sequence comes from uncultured beta proteobacterium, assembly GCA_903958565.1. Classification (GTDB taxonomy): domain Bacteria; phylum Pseudomonadota; class Gammaproteobacteria; order Burkholderiales; family Burkholderiaceae_B; genus Zwartia. The sequence goes on along the minus strand of CAJBTJ010000172.1, from coordinate 6,048 downwards.
CACGGCATCGCCGCGGCCGCTACATGCAGTGCTCTATAGAGTCCACTCCCTCGTGGCCTTGGATCTTTAGCAGGATCGACCTGCACCGCACTCGGTTTGACGCCTGAACTTTCACTCAAATCTCTTTCGCAAGCAATTGGCCCTTGGCCAAGCTCGCCACCAGGGCTAGGTGCGAGCGGTCGCAGAAAGTCATGTACCGCTGCGACAACCTCAACAGTGGCATCTTCGAGCAGGAGGTGAGAGGCTTCGGGTATTTGCATCAAATCAGCCTGCGGGAAGCGGGCGGCGAAATGATGAAAAATGTCCGGATGAAAGCACGGATCTTTCATTCCCCATAGAATTTTCACCGGCTTGTCTGACAGTGTCGGCAGTCGAGCCACCACATCGTCCATCAAAACCGCTGTGGGATGAGAGCGAGAAAAAGGGATGTCACGAACAAAACCCCAAACCGCCCGGCGACTGGTTTGGGTTCGATACGGGTGATGGTAGCCTTGCCTGACCTCCTCCGGAAGAGTGTGGGAAACTCCGAACGCGGTCAGCAGTTTGACGAAACTCATCGTATGTTGTGTCAACAGCCTACCGATCAAGGGTGCCGCCGCCAGCTTGATTATGCTAGGAAGCAGGGACGTCTCAGCGAGGGTAGTGTTGAAATAGATCAGCCGCTCGACGCAAGTAGAACGACGCACCGCAAGACCGGTGCCAATCGGACCACCCCAGTCATGCATCACTAGCGAAAAGCGGTCGATGTTTAGCTGGTCGAGGAGTTCCTCAAGATGGACAATGCGATCGGCCGCGCGAAAGAATACGTCCGAGGGCTTATCGGAAAGACCGCAGCCGAGATGATCAGGGACGATCACCCTGAAGTTCTGCCGCAGGCTGGCGATTAGATTACGGAATAGAAAGCTCCAAGTAGGGTTGCCGTGCAGGCATACTATGACGGGGCCGAGGCCCTCGTCGATGTAGTGCATACGATAGCCCTGTGGCATGCTGGAACCCACGGAAGCGCGACGCCCGACATTGGCGAATCTCGATGGAAACGGATAGGCCGGGCCGAACGCAAAGGAGGCCGACTCGTCGTCGCAGCTTAAAAGGACGGGCTCGATGGCAAAGACTTAAAAAAAATAATATTCTGTTGATATTACTGACGAAAGTCTGAATAGGCAACCAACAGTCCTAGGATCTTCTTAATTGATCATGGTGCAGAGCAATTTTATGTGGCTCTGTATATAGCCAATAGCTTAATATAGTTCACCGCATAATCGGCTCATAACTAGCGAGATTTAAAAGAGTACATAACGGCACCAGCGTCCATCACAGTACTGACACCACGTATCGGAAAAAAAATGAAAAAGTTTTTCATGGCCGTACTTATTACAGGCACAGTGGGTACAGCTCAAGCACAAAGCGAGTTTGAGGGATTCTACGCACAAGCTGGTATTGGTTACGAGAAGATATCACCACTCTTTTCAGGCGGGACCGTTCTCGGAAATAACTACTCGGCTTCGGGTAAAAATCCTGAAGGTTTTGCAGGCGTTGTTGGGGCTGGCTATAACTTTTCTTTGACGCCAAATTTTTTGCTTGGCATTGGCGCTGAGTACTCACCGATTCAGGGGTACTCTGACTACACAGCGTCAATCAGCACGTTCGCAGGTGAGCTCTCAGTCACAAAAAAATATCTCAGAAAAGATTTGTTCAATATTTTCGTTTCACCAAGTCTTCGCATTGACAAAGATAAATTGGTCTACGCTAAGATCGGATACACCGGTACCAACATCAGCACGGATGGACGCACTATACAGATGAATGGATACTCTCTAGGTCTTGGCTATAGGCAAATCATCTCTGGTGGATGGTATGGATTTGGAGAGGCAAACTACACAAAGTATGGCGATGCCAGTTTGAACAAGAGCAAGATCGGCGAGACTTACGTCAGTACTACCGGATCATTTAAAGCGAATAGTATGAATTTTCTTATCGGTCTAGGCTACAGGTTCTAAGGCATTGGTCTTTTCACTGCTAACGGGCGGATGGCTACAAAGGGTTATATGTTTCTCAACCTTTGATACCGTGTCATTAAGTAAAAGAGACTATTGAGTCTCGACTATCATCAGCAACCTTGGGACAATATAAATGGCCTTTGATTTACAACACCTCCTTACAAATGCTGCTACCACTGACGAGTTGCTCGGTCCTAACTATGCGCTACAGATTGGTCAGAAAGACAGCACGGATCGTGCGGCATTAAGACTTGCTGCGTGGTGTCGTTCTGCATCAAGCGGAGATTGGGGTTTATTCTTTAAGCGTATTAGTCGTGACAATCTTTCGATTGATCAGGTCTTATCCCGATTCGCTGATGCCAGACATTCGCCAGATGCACCGACGCCCGCATGGTTTGTCGATGCTCAATGGACGTATCAAGCGTTAACGGGTGACTTTGGGAGCGGTGAACTTTTTTTAGTTGATGGCGCAGAGCTTCGGCCATTTGAGAAGCTTTTTTATGCGTTGGTAGCGCGCGCAGAAATCAACGTGATCGAGCAGACCGCGCCAAAAGCACTTGCCTTATTTAATGTTTCGGCCAGATTGGATTTACGTATTGGGCTGTTAAAACTGCTCACAGACTTATATGCCCCGTTGCTTTACAGCAAGTTTGTGGCAATCTTAAAAAAACATAGCCCAGATGGCAAATTACCCGCTTCAAGTCCCACGGAAGGTACAGATCAGATTGATCGGTTGATTGAGAATCTCAGGGCCACCGAGCTCGCGGCGCTCTTTGCAGAAAAACCTGTCTTACTGCGCTTAACGGCCACGATCGTTAGACAGTGGATTGATACGACGGCGGAGCTGATCACTCGTCTGCATTCTGATATCTCAGAAATCAGGTCAATGATTACGCACTCCGCGCTCAACGTCAAAGTGCAGGCGGTTGGCGGCGATTTATCCGATCCGCACAACTTCGGTCATTCGGTGCAGATCCTTACCTTTGAGGATCAGGCCAAGCTTGTCTATAAACCTAAAGATTTGCGCTTGGATGTTGCGTGGCATGATCTGATCGTGACCTTTAACGCTAGTTTGCCACCCATGGATCTCAAGCCCGTCAAGACCATTGCTTGCCATGAATATGGGTGGACCGAGTTTATCGATCACACCTCATGTGAATCCGCACAAGATATTGAGCTGTTTTATCGTCGCTCGGGTGCATGGTTGGCCGTGTTTCACTTATTTGCTAGCAGTGACATGCATTATGAAAATATCCTAGCTCATGGTGCGCACCCAGTTCCGATTGATCTGGAAATGATTTTGCAAGCATCCACTCCTGAAGCCGAGCAAGAAACGCCTGAAACAGCTGCGTTCATTGAGGCAAGCCACGCTGTGGTGAGTTCGGTTTTGATGGTGGGGATGTTGCCGGCATATGCTAAGAGTCCCAACAATAAAATTTTTGATGCTGGGGGGCTAAACGCTGTTAAAAACAGCGCCCCAGTTGGCGTATGGAAAAATACCAATACCGATGGTATGCGTTGGATGCAAATGCCCAACGATTCGGCACAGACGCCCAACATTCCGCACATCGATGGGCAATATGCGCAACTAGGTGATTATTTACCTGCCTTCATTGAAGGTTTCGAGCACTACGCCCACTTTCTGTTGCAGCAACGGGATGTCATCGGGGTGGCCAGTCTGCTCAAGCCGTTTAAGAAACTTCCAGTACGTAAAGTCATTCGTAATACCCGGTTTTACTACATGCTATTGCAAAGACTCAAAGACCACCGAAACATGAGTGATGGAGTGACGTGGAGCGCACAAGCAGAGTTTTTATCCAGACTCGCTGACTGGGACGCTAAAGATGATTTACTTTGGCCGCTACAAGAGGCCGAACGGATAGCGTTAGTGAATTTGAATGTGCCGCATTTTGTTTCGCCAAGCGATGAAGACTTGGTGAGTGCGATTACTGGTCATCAAACTCAAACAGGTGCGACATCGGGCCTTGAACGTGCAAAAGAACGTTTCGGTCAATGGTCAGCGCTTGAGATCGAGCGTCAAGTTCAAATCATTAAAGTCAGCACGAGCTTTGTGTCACGATCTGATAATGATACTAAGGACAAGTATTTATTTAAGCGCAAGCTTAAGCTATCGACAGCAGAATTAGATCAAACAATTCTGGCGACTGAGGTTGCCCGAATTGCAGCAACGATCCACCAACACGGCACGGTCAAAGACAAAAGTGCCGCTTGGATCGGGCTTGACTGGTTAGGGGATTCAGAGGTTGCACAGCTTGTCACACTGGGTCCTGATTTATATAACGGCGCAGGCGGCATTGCTTTGTTTCTGGCGGCTCAAGGCCGCTACGCCAACGACACAGTCAGCCGCGAACTCGCCTTAAAAGCGCTCGCCGCGACTAGACTGCAGATTGCACAGCCATCCGCACCGAGATGGGCAAGAGGGCTAGGGATTGGAGGTGCAAGCGGACTTGGTTCGATAGTCTACGCACTGACGGTTATCTCAGAACTACTCGCTGAGCCATCTTTAATACAAGACGCCCTGAGCGTATCGAATTTATTCTCTAATGAATTGATCGCAGCTGATCGTTCATTGGACGTAATTGCCGGTAGTGCCGGAGGCATTCTTGGGCTATTAGCGCTTTATCGCAAGACCCAATCAAAAGAAGTATTAGCGAAAGCGATTGCTTGTGGAGAGCATTTGCTACAACAACCTCGGCTCGGCGAAGCAGGTAAGCGTAGTTGGGCAGTTCTTGGGGTAAGCGAAGCACCCTTAACAGGTTTCTCGCATGGTGCCGCTGGATTCGCTTATGCACTATCAAGTTTGGCAAAAGTGAGTGGGCGTGAGGAGTTCGAGGTGGCGGCACAAGAGTGTGTTGCCTATGAAGATAGTTGTTATAACAAAGACGTATTTAATTGGCCTGATTTGCGTTCCACCGATGCAACAGTTTTCCCTAGCCAATGGTGTCATGGTGCGGTAGGTATTGGACTTGCACGCGCTGCAAGTAGTCGTAGTGGAAAATCTAATGTAGAAACAATCGTTAGCGATATCAATCACGCAGTACAAAACACGACCGCTAATTGGCCACAGCATGTTGATACGCTGTGTTGCGGCACACTCGGTACGATTGAGTTTCTGGGCGAGGCAGGTGAATTATTGAACCAACCCGCTCTTGGACAATTATCAGATCAGCGCCTCGCACAAATTATTTCAAATCGCCACGAGCAAGGTGACTACACTTGGAATGCTGGCGACACGGCTTTTAATCTTGGTTTATTTCGGGGTCTGTCTGGAGTGGGCTACACCATACTGAGAAAATTGGATCCAACGTTGCCAAATATTTTGATGTGGGAATGATTGATCAAAGGTAGTCCACACCTCCTAGCGTTAGTCCTGACGGCTCAGCGCGAATAATCAGTGCATCTGTTGATTTCGTTCAAGGCACCCACCCCGCCGGAGAGGTAATACAGCTGAGTATTTGGGCACCCTATCCTACGCACAGGTTGAAAAATATGACTAGCTGTAGAGCGCTATTCCTTTTGCTGACATTGTCTGCATTTACGGCAATCAGCCAAACCCAAACGACTGCAGTCAGTACCAACCCATTCAAGACGATGGCTCTTGTTTCAGCAGGTTATTTCGTGATGGGGTCTAACAATGGGCCCGATGACGAAAAACCAGAGCATCGGTTTTTCGTGAAATCATTTTTGATCGATGTGCTTCCGGTGAGTAATGCTGATTTTGCAAAATTCCTGAATGCACGCGGCCTGAAAAATCATCTAGGGGAATCCTTTTATGACGACGATGATCGTGATGCGAGAATTCATCAGCAAAACTCTCTATGGCAGGCAGATCGAGGTTACGCAACGCACCCAGTCAATGAAGTGAGCTGGCTAGGTGCTCGTGATTACTGCACTTGGTTAAACAAGCGATTGCCAACCGAAGCAGAATGGGAAAAAGCCGCACGCGGTACAGATGGAAGAATGTATCCGTGGGGCAATTCAAAGCCGGATCGCAGTCGGGCTCTGTATGGCGCGGCCTACAACTCGTCTG
>CAJBTJ010000171.1 GCA_903958565.1 uncultured beta proteobacterium | reverse complement strand
TTTGCAAACTTTAAATCTTCAAGTGTTTGTGGCTTACCGTCGAGGGCAGGATTCCATCCTGCTTTACCCACGGCTTCTCGACTCCGCACAAAGCCTGCAAGACTTGTATCGTCACGCAGAAAGTGCGTGTGCATGTCCATGATGAACTGCCCAGAGAGGCTGCGCGCACGATCCGCTGCCAGTTCTGGGGTCGCGGCTTCTGCCTGAGACACGCCAAAAATCGGACCATACGTTTCGTTCATCGCCACGAAGGCAGCGGCCATTCCAGAGGCAGTCTTGAAAAACTTCCGACGCGTGAGGCCTTGATGCTTTGACAGTTCGGCACCAAGTTGTTTGACGCGGAATTCATATTCTTTTTGCTTTTGCGTCTGCGGGCCAGGAGAAAACTCATCGCTAGACACGGACTGTACAGGAATCGGTGCGGGGTAAATGGAGGACTCGGCAGGCATCAATGCCGCGAGTTCTTCAGGACTCAACATGCTCATCAGATTTGCTCCTGGAACGTTGTTTTAACCAAGTCACAACACTTAAGCCGGCCATCCGGCCACTCGCCAACACGCCATTAAGCAAGTACCCACCTGTCGGGGCTTCCCAGTCGAGCATCTCACCTGCGACGAATATACCGGGACGATCACTCAGCATCAAGCCCGCCGTCAGGCCTTCAAACATCACGCCACCGGCGGTGCTGATCGCCTCATCCAGGGGTCGGCACGCATGCAGGGTGATGGGTAGGGCTTTGATTCCGGTGGCAAGTGCCGACGGATGGTCGAATGCTTCAGCAGGCAAGCATTCACGCAACAGGGTGGCCTTGACCCCCTGAATGCCGAGTCGAGAACGCAAGTGCGACGACAGGGAACGCGTTCCGCGACCCCGCAAGACTTCCTCAAATACTTTTTCAGCGCTGTGATCAGGCAAGAGATCAATATAGAGAGTCGCTGCGCCGCATTGCAGAATCTGGGTGCGCAAGGCGGCCGACAACGCGTAGACGGCCCCACCTTCTAGGCCATATTGCGTGACCATGCATTCGCCGCGCAGTGCTGTGCCCGGCCCGCGTGCGCCCTCTACCCAAAACGAGGCCGTCTTAAGTGGCTGACCCGCACACTTATCGATAAAGTGTTGCGACCAGTTGGTCTCAAAGCCACCGTTGCTTGGCAAGAGCGGAGCAAGCGCCACGCCCTGTTCCTTTAACCATGGCCACCATGCGCCGTCGGAACCGAGCTTGGCCCAACTACCGCCGCCAAGCGCGAGGATCGTTGCTGCAGGTGCAGTACTGATTTCACCTTTGGGTGTATCAAAGCGCAGCGCGTGGTCTGCATCCCACCCAAGCCAGCGGTGCCGCATATAAAACTGCACGCCTTGTCCGCGCAGGCGGTGCATCCACGCACGCAATAAGGGTGCTGCTTTCATTTCGGCGGGAAACACACGGCCAGAGCTGCCCACGAACGTATCGATCTTTAACGCGTGCGCCCAGTCTCGCAAAGCGTTAGCATCGAACGCGGCTAACAACGGCGCCATGTGGGCGGCGCGCTCGGCATAACGCGTCACAAATAATTCGGCAGGTTCGGAGTGGGTGATGTTCAACCCACCGCGACCTGCCATTAAAAACTTGCGTCCTGCAGAAGGCTTGGCTTCATAGACCTGCACCTTGAAACCGTGCTCGGCCAAACCTTCTGCTGCCATCAGTCCTGCGGGCCCGGCTCCGATTACAGCAACTGTTACCAAAGCGACTCCGGGCTCTAAGGAAAAAATACTTCAGGCTATTTTTTAGCAGCCGAGACGATAACCTCAACCAACAAATCAGGTGCTGCAAGCTTGACTTCGCCCGTTGCGCGTGTCGGCAACGCATTCTTTGGTGCCCACTCGGCCCAAACCGAGTTCATGCCTGCAAAGTCGTTGGTGATATCTTTGAGCCAGATTTGCACAGTGAGCAAGTGATGCTTGTCTGTGCCAGCACTCGCCAAGTGACCATCGATCTTAGCAAACACATCGCGCGTCTGGGCGACGATATCGCCTTTAACGCTCGCGGTAATCCCTGCGACATAGACCGTATCCCCGTGAATCACGACACGGCTCAAACGCTCGTTAGAATCGATGCGGGTAATTGCACCCATATTGTTACTCCTTGTGAATTAAAGATATTTCTTAAACCAGGCCTGCGCTTGCTCCCAAGCCTCTTTGGCTTCGGCAGCGCGGAAACTGGGTCGGTAGTCGGCATGGAACGCGTGGGGCGCTTCGGGATACACGATAAAGCTCGATGCCTTGGCTGCTGCTGAGCCGCTCGTGAGGGCGGTCTTCATTTGATCAACGGTTGCCACAGGAATGCCGGTGTCTTTGCCACCGTACAAGCCAAGCACGGGCGCTTTCATTTGCCCTGCGATATCGACAGGCTGGGACGTGCGCAGCGCATCTTTGTCACCCACCAAACGGCCATACCAGGCCACGCCGGCTTTTAGGTTTGGATTGTGTGCGGAATACAACCAGACGATGCGGCCACCCCAGCAAAAGCCGGTGATCGCCAAACGCTTGGGATCACCACCATTTGCAGCGGCCCATTTCGCAGTGGCATCCAGATCGCTCATGACTTGTGCATCAGGCACTTTGTTGACGATCTCAGAGAAAATCTTGGCGTTCTCAGTGAACTTAGATGGGTCACCTTGGCGTGCATACATTTCGGGAGCGATCGCAAGGTAACCCAGTTTTGCGAAACGTCGGCAAACATCTTTGATGTGCTCATGCACACCGAAAATTTCTTGCACAACCAAAATGGTGCCGAGATTCGTCTTGCCAGCAGGCGCTGCACGGTAGGCGGGAATGGTGCCGTCTGCGACAGGGATTTTGACTTCGCCGGCGGTCAGGCCGTTGGTGTCCGTCGTGATCACGGTTTGCGCCATCACGGGGCCAGCGGCGAGCGTGAAACCGCTCATCAGCGAGGTCGCCAAAAAGCCGCGGCGGTTCAGCGTCAAGGGTGGCAACAGACTGTCGAATTCTGGGCTAGGTTTATTCATGGCAAGTCTCCGGAGAAGGGTCAAAGCGAGATGGTTCAGTGTAGCTGTAATATTGGAAAAACAACCATAACAACCACTACAAAACCATCACAGCAGACAAGCATATATGAGCACCGCTAAAAGCACCGCAGTCGTCTCGGCCACGTCCACAACGCGCGCGCGCCCAAACGATCGTTCCCGTATCGCCAAACTGCTTAACCCTAACTCGGTTGCGGTTATTGGGGCCTCGGACGATCCTTCCCGCATCGGCGGTAGGCCGATTTCCTACATGCGCAGTCAAGGCTACGCAGGCAAGATTTTCCCAGTGAACCCAAACCGCACAACGGTGCAAGGGCTCACTGCCTATCCTAGTGTTGCGGCTCTGCCCGAGACACCCGACGTGGCGATCGTGATTGTGCCGGCGTCCGCAGCATTGGAATCTGTCACCGCGCTGGCTGAGCGGGGTTGCGCAGCCGCCATCTTGTTTACGTCTGGCTTTGCTGAAATCGGACCCGAAGGCGCTGCCGCCCAAGCGAAACTTGTCGAAGCCGCCCACGCGCACGGCATGCGACTAATTGGCCCGAACTCGCTCGGACTGATTAATCCTTGCAAACATTTTTACGGCACCTTTGCGACAGGCTGCGAACTGGCGTTTCCTAAAGCGGGCGGGGTCGCGATCATCAGTCAATCTGGCGCCTATGGCGCACACTTGATGGCGGTTGCCACGGCTAACGGCATCGGTCTGTCTGCGGTGATTCTGACCGGCAACGAAGCAGACCTGACGGTTGGCGATATGTTGCAAATGGTGGTCGACGACCCCGACACCAAAGTCATCATGTTGTACTCAGAAGGCATCAAAGAAGCCGCAGGCCTCGTCGCAGGTCTTGAAGCTGCACGCCGTGCGCGCAAGCCTGTGCTGATGATGAAAGTGGGTCGCAGCGCGGTGGGTAGCGCTGCCGCACAATCGCACACCGCTTCCATCGCGGGGGATGATCGTGTCACCGACGCCGTCTTGAAAGAGCTTGGTGTGGTGCGTGTACAAACCACGGAGCAAATGCTCGACATCGCACGCTTAGCGACACGTGGCGTTTATCCGGCCAACAACACGCTCGGTGTGATTACGGTGAGCGGTGGCGCGGGTGTGATTATTTCGGACGCAGCCGATGCGGTGGGCCTACCCATGCCAGAGATGCCACTCGCATCGCAAGAGCGTTTGCTCAAGCTCCTGCCCTTTGCTGCACCCCGCAATCCTGTGGACGTGACCGCGCAATTCCTTAACGAAATGTCCCTCATCAGCACCTTCACAAATGCGCTGATCGCAGAAGGCAAATACACCTCGATCCTCGGTTTCTTTACCTACACGGGTGGTGTGGCGAGCATTGCGCCGCGCCTGCGCGAACAACTAAAGATCGCACGCAATAAACATCCTGATTGTATTTTTGCACTGTCGCTGATGGCGTCACGGGACTTAATTAGACAATACGAGGAAGATGGCTTCGCCGTGTTTGAGGACCCATCGCGCGCCGTGGTCGCCATTGAGGCAATGGGCCAGTTTGGTCGCGCCTTTGCCAAGCCGGCCGGCCTGCCAGCACCTATTGTCGGGCCCGTGCAACTGCCCGCACGCAATCCAACTGAGGCAGAGGCCAAGCAATTACTCGCGTCTGCAGGCATTGCTTCTGCGCCGGAGGAAGTCTGCACGTCTATCGATGCCGCCATCCGCGCCGCAGAAAAAATTGGCTATCCCGTGGTGATGAAGATTGTCTCGCCCGATATTTTGCACAAGTCAGAAATCGGCGGCGTGTTGCTGGACATCGCAGATACGAATGCCGTGCACGCCGGCTTTGATTTGTTGATGCAACGAGGCAAAACCGCCGCCCCCCAAGCACGCCTGGATGGCGTGCTGGTCGCCAAGCAACTCAAGGGTGGTGTCGAATGCATTCTGGGCATTCACCAGGATCCCGTGTTCGGTCCCGTCGCGATGTTTGGCTTGGGTGGGATTTTTGTCGAGATTCTGCAAGACGTGGTGTTACATCGCTGTCCGTTCGGACCGGACGTAGCGGAACAAATGATACGGTCCATCAAAGGCGCGCCGTTGTTGCAGGGCGCGCGGGGCCGACCCAAAGCCGACATCGAAGCGCTGGCTGAAATGTTGTCGCGCTTGTCTGCCTTTGCCGTTGCCGCAGGCCCACGCCTGCAATCCATCGACCTCAACCCCGTACTCGCCATGCCCGAAGGACAAGGCGCTTATGCGGTGGATGCGGTAATTCAGGTGTCGGGGTAGGGCTACCGACTACGCGCGCCGCTCTAAAGTTGCGCGCTTAGCTTTTTGAGTTGCCCCTCCCGTACCTGGCGTCGCGGTTTTTTTCTTTGCACGTACCGGTATCGGCTCTTGCGCCCAAGGATGAAAGCTTGGCAGCTCTATCTTGATACCCTTCGCTGTTACAACTGAGAGCTCAAGTCTCATACCTAGAGTCTCTAAAAACTTCTGTAGGGTAGATACATAAGTATCTGAACGCTGTTCAAGCTGCGATACAGCGTGCTGCTTAATACCCAACGACTCCGCTACTTGTGCCTGTGTTTTACCGACAGCCTTACGGAAATCTTTCAAGGTTTTCGCGTGGGCCAGCATTTCCTCGACTTTCTTTTGAGCGAGGCTTTCGACCTTGGCCCGCCGGCTTGCGGGCAGTGTTTTCATGACCTCTTTAAGTGTTCGACCCATCATGTGCTCCTGCTGTATTTTTATTTGTTTCCGGCGTGCTGTTTCAAGTGCGAATCAAATCGTCTGTTAGCGATTGCTAATAACGTTTTATAAAATTTTTGCTGATTCTTTCCCTGCTTGGCGGCAGCCACCAACACAATCGCCGTTCGTCTCGGATCAAACGCAAATGCTGCACGCCAGACCTCAGTTCCGCTATTCGCCGTAAACCGAAGCTCCTTCATATTGGGATGTTTAGCGTTATTCAATAGAGCGACGTGTGGACGATCTGCTGCTGGGCCAAGGCGTTCAACAGCCAGTGCGCATGCAAGCAATTCATTTTGAACATCCTGATCTAGCGCATCGAACTCGGCGTCAAACTCATCATGAAACTCAACCTTCCAATGCTTGGGCGGCGGCATGCCACTACGATCCCGCACTTATCATCTCTTACAGATATCATTTAAAGATGATATTTTAACACGAATCAAGCATCAAGCCGCGTGTACTTTCGATACGGACTTAAGCCTTCGGGATCTTGGTGGTCATGGGAGGCATCAAGAAATCGAAGTCCACACCTTTGTCGGCCTGCGTCACACTTTGCAAAAATAATTTGCGGTAACCGCGTGATGCGGTCGGCACGACGGCCGGCTTGGCAGCGCGTCGTTTTGCGAGCTCTTCATCACTAACCAACAAGGAAAGCTCGCGCTTTTCGACGCTCAAGCGAATCCGATCGCCATTTTGCACGTAAGCCAGCGGCCCACCAATCGCGGACTCAGGCGTGACATGCAAGACAATGGTGCCGAACGCGGTGCCACTCATGCGCCCATCCGAGATCCGCACAATATCTTTGACGCCCGCGACGGCCAGCTTCTTAGGAATCGGCATGTAGCCTGCTTCCGGCATCGCGGCACCTTTCGGGCCGATGTGCTTGAGCACCAGAATATCGTCCGCCGTCACATCCAGGTCGGGCGTGTCGATGCGGTTAGCCATGTCTTCAAGGTTTTCAAACACGACGGCACGGCCTTCGTGCTCCATCAGTTTTGGATGCGCGGCCGATTGCTTAATGATCGCGCCACCCGGGGCAAGATTACCCTGCAAAACAGCGATACCACCTTGCGGATAAATGGGGTTCTTAGCTGTCTTGACGACGTCTTGTTTAAAGCCAGGGCCTGCGGCCTCGATCTCTTCGCCAAGCGTGCGGCCAGTGACGGTCAGCGCATCGAGATGCAACAAAGGCTTGAGCTCACGCAGCAATGTGGCCATGCCGCCTGCGTGATGGAAGTCTTCCATGTAGTGCTGACCTGAGGGCTTCAAATCCAGCAGTACGGGAGTTTCGCGGCCCATGCGATCCAGTGCCTTGAGATCCATCTCAAAGCCCATACGGCCTGCAATCGCAGTTAAGTGCACGATAGCGTTCGTTGAGCCACCGATCGCGAGCAACACGCGCATCGCGTTTTCAAACGCTTTCTCAGTCAAGACTTTATCAATCGTCAAACGCTTACGCGCAATCTCGACCGCGAGCGTGCCGCTTTGCTCGGCCACACGAATACGATCTGCGGTCACTGCCGGAGGCGATGCGCCACCAGGGACCGTCATGCCGAGTGCCTCAGCAATACAGGCCATGGTGCTGGCGGTACCCATCACCGAACAGGTGCC
>CAJBTJ010000170.1 GCA_903958565.1 uncultured beta proteobacterium | reverse complement strand
TGGCTCCAATCGCCATGGAAGAAGGCCTGCGTTTTGCAATCCGCGAAGGTGGCCGCACTGTGGGCGCCGGCGTCGTTGCTAAAATTCTGAAGTAATTAAGAGTAGCCGGCGGTCACCGAAAGGTGTCCGCTTTTTAGCAGTGCAGGTCTAGGGGCATAGCTCAATTGGCAGAGCGTCGGTCTCCAAAACCGAAGGTTGGGGGTTCGAGGCCCTCTGCCCCTGCCACCGCAGAAAAAATTAAGAAACGCACTCTTATCGTACTAACTAGTTAAAAATGTCTAATACAACGATTGAAAACGTAACAAGCACCGCAGATCGACTCAAGCTGGGTCTAGCTGTGGTCGTCATTATTGCGGGCATCGTTGGCTTTTCTGTCCTCGAGTCCAAGCTGCCGTTGGCTGCGCGCATTGCTATCTTCATCGGCAGCTTAGTTGTTGCTGCGGTGATTGCATGGTTTAGTGAGCCAGGTCGCCGAACGATTGCTTTTGCACACGAGTCTTATAACGAGGTGCGCCGTGTTGTTTGGCCCACTCGTAAAGAAACCATGCAAATGACGGGGATTGTTTTTGCATTTGTCGCCGTAATGGGGTTGTTTCTTTGGGCCCTGGACAAGATGATTGAGTGGTTGCTGTTCGGTGTATTGCTCGGCTGGAAATAACAAGGACGATCCATGAGTAAACGTTGGTATGTCGTTCATGTCTATTCCGGCATGGAAAAAAGTGTTCACAAAGCGATGCTCGAGCGTATCGAACGCGCTGGTTTGCAAGCTTCGTTTGGTCAGGTGTTGGTTCCTTCGGAAGAAGTGGTTGAGTCTAAAGGTGGTCAAAAGTCGATCTCTGAGCGGCGGATTTTCCCAGGCTATGTTCTGGTTGAGATGGAGCTGACAGATGAGACGTGGCATGTCATTAAAAACACGCCACGCGTAACAGGATTTCTGGGTGGTTCGGGTAACCGGCCCACTCCTATTTCTGAAAAAGAAGTTGCAAAGATTTTGTCGCAGATGGAAGAGGGAGTCGAAAGACCTCGTCCGAAAGTCTTGTTTGAAGTGGGCGAAATGGTGCGCGTCAAAGACGGCCCGTTTGCAGACTTCAACGGCAACGTTGAAGAAGTTAATTACGAGAAAAGCAAGGTTCGTGTTTCGGTAGCAATTTTTGGCCGTTCCACACCTGTTGAGCTCGATTTTAGTCAAGTCGAAAAGACTTAATTTTTTTAACCCCGGGGAGCTCGCAGCCGAAAGGCATGAGCGTTTGAACCCGTAAGGAGCAAAGCATGGCGAAGAAAATCGTCGGCTTCATCAAGCTGCAAGTGCCAGCTGGTAAGGCCAACCCATCACCACCGATTGGCCCCGCGCTCGGTCAGCGTGGCTTGAACATCATGGAATTTTGCAAGGCGTTTAACGCCAAGACGCAAGGCCTTGAGCCTGGTCTGCCCATTCCTGTCGTGATCACAGCCTTTGCCGATAAGAGCTTCACTTTCATCATGAAGACGCCTCCAGCGTCGATCCTGATCAAGAAAGCAGCGGGTATTCAGAAAGGTTCGCCACGCCCACATACCGATAAAGTCGGTAAGTTGACGCGTGCTCAAGCCGAAGAAATCGCCAAAGCCAAAGCGCCTGACCTCACGGCAGCCGATTTGGATGCAGCCGTGCGCACCATTGCTGGTAGCGCGCGCAGCATGGGCATCACGGTGGAGGGTCTCTAATCATGGCAAAAGCATCTAAGCGCATGGCCGTAGTCGCTCAAAAAATTGATCGCGCCAAGCTCTATCCCGTAACCGAAGCAATCGCTCTCGTTAAAGAGTGCGCGACCGCCAAGTTCGACGAGTCCATCGACATCGCCGTTCAGCTCGGTATCGACCCAAAGAAATCAGACCAATTAGTTCGCGGCTCGGTTGTGTTGCCTGCTGGTACCGGCAAAACAGTTCGTGTTGCGGTCTTTGCACAAGGCGACAAGGCCGAGCAAGCAAAAGCTGCTGGTGCAGATATCGTCGGCATGGACGATTTGGCCGAGCAAATCAAAGCGGGCGTGTTCAACTTTGACGTCGTCATCGCCTCGCCTGACACGATGCGTATCGTCGGTACCCTGGGTCAGATTCTTGGCCCACGTGGTTTGATGCCTAACCCCAAAGTGGGTACGGTGACTCCCGACGTCGCACAAGCAGTAAAAAATGCGAAGGCTGGTCAGGTGCAGTACCGCACAGACAAGGCAGGTATCGTGCACGCCACGATCGGTCGCGCTTCGTTTGCCGTTGATCAGCTCCAGACAAACCTGGCTGCATTGGTCGATGCGCTGAACAAAGCACGTCCTTCGGCATCAAAAGGTATCTATCTCCGCAAGCTGGCCGTGTCATCCACAATGGGTGGCGGAGCGCGCGTGGAAGTAGCATCGCTGACGGCGACTCAACAGTAATCGTCAGCAAGTAAAAGACTTTGGGCTGCACCCGGACTTGTTCGGGTGTTGCTGTCAAAGACCGCTGGAGCCCAGTTCGTCGCAAGAGAATCCTCTTTTGCACAGAACGAAGCTTAATCCCAGGATGTTTCTGGATCCAGCGCAGACGGCGTCCACGGAAGATTTCTTTTTAAGAACTCGACCAGGTTCGCCGCATTCGGTTGATGCAACGGGAATTTTTCCCAGCGCATCTTTTGATGGAGTGTTCAAACCGTGAGTCTCAATCGTCAAGAGAAGGCGATCGTAATCGAGGAAGTCACGACGCAAGTCGCGAAAGCCCAATCGATTGTGGTTGCAGAGTACCGTGGTCTGGACGTCGCCTCTGTCACCGTACTGCGCAAAAAAGCGCGTGAGTCGGGCGTGTATCTTCGAGTCCTTAAAAACTCGTTGGCACGTCGAGCAGTTGTAGGCACGCCTTTCGAGGCATTGTCTTCAAAGCTCACTGGTCCGCTGATCTATGGCATTAGCGCCGACCCAGTCAACGCCGCAAAAGTGCTTTCCGCCTTTGCGAAAGACAACGATAAGCTAGTCATCAAGGCTGGGGCTTTGCCCAACAGCGTACTTGATGTCAATGGTGTGAAGGCCTTGGCCACCATGCCGTCACGCGAAGAGTTGCTTTCCAAATTGTTGGGCACCATGCAGGCACCGATCGCGAAATTTGTTCGTACCCTCAACGAAGTTCCGACCAAGTTCGTGCGTGGCCTCGCGGCCGTGCGCGATCAGAAACAAACCGCGTAAGCGGGTTGCAGAAACCTCATTGAAAGACACGCGATACCAACCCCTGGCAAATTATTTAATCTGGAGTTCTACAAATGGCTACTAAAGCTGAAATCCTCGACGCAATCTCTGGCATGACTGTGCTTGAGTTGTCCGAGCTGATCAAAGAAATGGAAGAGAAATTCGGCGTGTCGGCTGCTGCCGCTGCTGTTGCTGTTGCAGCGCCTGCTGCTGGCGGCGCAGGTGCTGCTGCTGCTGAAGAGCAAACCGAATTCAACGTCATTTTGACCGAAGTCGGCGCAAACAAAGTTAGCGTCATTAAGGCTGTTCGCGAAATCACTGGTCTTGGCTTGAAAGAAGCTAAAGATCTGGTTGACGGTGCACCGAAGCCTGTTAAAGAAGGCATTGCTAAAGCTGATGCTGAAGCAGCCAAGAAGAAGCTTGAAGAAGCTGGCGCTAAGGCTGAATTGAAGTAAGCCTGCCAGCATTCGCCCGGGAATGCGATTCGCGCTCCCGGGCGTTTGCGCCTTCAGAAAACCCGTCTTACGTCACCGCTAGTCGGGTTTTCTGAAGTCGTTTTGTAGTACCTGAAGTTCCTGAAGTTATACCCTGTGGCCGTGGTTGACGGCCTATGTAACCTCGAGTCGGAGTGCTCATGCCTTACTCGTTTACCGAAAAAAAGCGCATCCGCAAAAGCTTCGCGAAGCGTGAGGACGTGCAAGACGTTCCTTTTCTGCTTGCGACACAGCTTCAATCTTATCTAACCTTCTTGCAGGCTGATACGTCGGCCTCTGCTCGTAAAGAGCAAGGGCTGCAGGCAGCATTTAGTTCTATTTTCCCGATCTCCAGCCACAATCACATGGCCAGACTCGAGTTCGTCGGCTATAGCCTTGGCGAACCCGTGTTTGACGTCAAAGAATGTCAGCTGCGCGGTTTGACGTACGCCTCTCCTTTGCGTGCGAAAGTACGCCTGGTGTTGCTCGACCGTGAGGTCAGTAAACCTACCGTAAAAGAAGTGAAAGAGCAAGAAGTCTACATGGGCGAAATTCCGCTCATGACCAGCACGGGCTCATTCGTGATTAACGGTACAGAGCGTGTCATCGTGTCCCAGCTGCACCGTTCGCCAGGCGTGTTCTTTGAACATGATCGCGGCAAGACGCACAGCTCAGGCAAGTTGCTGTTCTCTGCACGTGTCATTCCTTACCGTGGCTCATGGCTCGACTTCGAATTCGATCCCAAGGACGTCCTGTTCTTCCGCGTCGATCGTCGACGCAAGATGCCGGTCACGATTTTGCTTAAGGCAATCGGTCTGACTCCTGAGGCGATCCTTTCACAATTCTTCGAGTTCGATCAGTTCGAACTGCAGCCTGAAGGCGGCATGATGGAGTTTGTGGGTGATCGCTGGAAAGGCGAGGTCGCGCGCTTTGACATTACAGACCGTAACGGCAAGGTGCTTGTTGAAAAAGACAAGCGCGTCAATGCAAAGCATTTACGTGATATTGCTGCCGCAAAGATTCAGCGTATCTCTGTGCCCGAGGACTTCCTTATCGGTCGAGTCATTGCAACAAATATCGTTGACGCTGAAACTGGCGAGCTGATTGCTGCTGCAAATGACGAAATCGTAGAAAGCACCTTGGCTGCGCTGCGCACGGCGGGTGTCAAAAACATTCAGACGCTGTATACAAACGATCTCGATCGTGGCCCATACATTTCGCAAACACTGCGCGCGGATGAAACAGCCGATCAGATGTCTGCCCGTGTCGCAATCTATCGCATGATGCGCCCTGGCGAGCCACCAACCGAAGATGCAGTCGAAGCACTCTTCCAACGGTTGTTCTATTCGGAAGACACTTACGACTTGTCGCGTGTCGGTCGTATGAAGGTCAATAGCCGATTCGGTCGCGGTGACGATATCACCGGCCCGATGACATTGACGAATGACGACATCCTCGAAACGATCAAAGTCTTGGTCGAGTTGCGCAACGGTCGCGGTCAGATCGATGATATCGATCACCTCGGTAACCGTCGCGTACGCTGTGTGGGCGAGTTGGCTGAAAACCAATTCCGTGCAGGCTTGGTTCGTGTTGAGCGCGCTGTCAAAGAGCGCCTGGGTCAGGCAGAGACTGAAAACCTCATGCCCCATGACTTGATCAACTCCAAACCCATTTCAGCAGCGATCAAAGAGTTCTTCGGCTCGAGTCAGTTGTCGCAGTTTATGGACCAGACGAACCCCTTGTCAGAGATCACGCACAAGCGTCGTGTTTCTGCATTGGGACCCGGAGGATTGACTCGCGAACGTGCTGGTTTTGAGGTGCGCGACGTGCACCCTACCCATTACGGACGTGTTTGCCCAATCGAGACACCTGAAGGCCCGAACATCGGCCTGATTAACTCGATGGCGCTCTACGCGCGCTTGAATGAATATGGTTTCCTCGAAACACCTTACCGTAAAGCGGTCAGTGGCAGCGTGACAGACCAGATTGAATATCTGTCAGCAATCGAAGAAAGCAATTACGTGATTGCGCAGGCTAACGCCGAGCTTAGCGAAAGCGGCAAATTCACAGATGAGCTCGTCGCATGCCGTCAGGCTGGCGAGACAATCTTGACTGCGCCCGGCAACGTTCACTACATGGATGTGGCACCTTCGCAGATCGTATCGGTGGCAGCATCGTTGATCCCATTTTTGGAACACGACGACGCGAACCGTGCGTTGATGGGCGCGAACATGCAACGCCAGGCAGTGCCTTGTTTGCGTCCTGAGAAATCGTTGGTTGGTACGGGTGTTGAGCGTACGGTTGCCATCGACTCAGGCACAACCGTACAGGCCTTGCGTGGTGGTGTAGTGGATCACGTTGATGCAGATCGCATCGTGATTCGCGTCAACGACGAAGAAAACGTTGCGGGCGAGGTTGGTGTTGATATTTACAACCTGATCAAATACACGCGTTCAAACCAAAACACCAACATCAACCAGCGACCAATCGTTGGTCGTGGCGATATCGTTGTGGCGGGTGACGTGTTGGCGGACGGTGCGTCCACAGATTTGGGCGAGCTCGCGCTTGGCCAGAACATGTTGATCGCATTTATGCCGTGGAACGGCTACAACTTCGAAGACTCGATTTTGATCTCCGAAAAAGTTGTGGCAGACGATCGTTACACTTCGATTCACATTGAAGAACTGACCGTTGTTGCGCGCGACACAAAGCTCGGACCTGAGGAAATCACACGCGACATCAGCAACCTGGCTGAAACACAACTTAACCGTTTGGATGAGTCGGGTATTGTGCATATCGGCGCTGAAGTGCGCGCCGACGACGTGCTGGTTGGCAAGGTCACGCCGAAAGGCGAGACCCAGCTCACGCCTGAAGAAAAACTATTGCGTGCAATTTTTGGTGAGAAAGCCTCTGACGTGAAAGACACTTCGCTGCGAGTGCCTTCCGGCATGATCGGCACGGTGATCGACGTTCAGGTTTTCACGCGTGAAGGTATTGTGCGTGACAAGCGCGCTCAGGCGATCATTGATGATGAGTTGCGTCGTTATCGTCAAGATTTGAACGATCAGTTACGCATCGTGGAAAACGACACGTTTGATCGTATCGAGAAGCTGTTGATCAAGAAGACGGTCAATGGTGGTCCGCGGAAGCTTGCTAAGGGCGCGGCGATCACCAAAGAATATCTCGTTGATCTCGATCGCTGGCAGTGGTTTGACATCCGCTTGGCGGACGAGGCCCATGCGGTCGTGCTTGAACAGGCTAAGGAATCGCTCGAACAAAAGCGCCACCAGTTTGACTTGGCGTTTGAAGAAAAGCGTAAGAAGCTCACACAGGGTGACGAGTTGCCACCTGGCGTTCTGAAGATGATCAAGGTGTACCTTGCCGTGAAACGTCGCCTGCAACCTGGCGACAAGATGGCAGGTCGTCACGGTAACAAAGGTGTTGTGTCACGTATTACGCCAGTGGAAGATATGCCACACATGGCAGATGGCACACCAGCCGATATCGTGCTGAACCCCTTGGGCGTACCTTCACGGATGAACGTTGGACAGGTTCTTGAGGTGCACTTGGGCTGGGCTGCAAAAGGTCTAGGCCATCGTATTGGTGACATGTTGCGCGACCAGCAAAAGGTCGAGGTCAAGAAGATCCGTACGTATCTCGACAAGATGTACAACGGCAGCGGCACAGGTGCACGCATTGATGAGCTCAGCGACGACGAGGTGATTGAGCTTGCTCAGAACCTCAAGAACGGTGTGCCCTTTGCAACACCCGTGTTTGACGGTGCAACCGAAGCTGAGATCACCAAGATGCTTGAGCTTGCTTACCCTGACGAAATCGCCCAGCAAATGGGTCTGACCGAGTCGCGTACCCAAGCTTGGCTCTACGATGGACGCACGGGTGAGCAGTTCGAGCGCCCGGTCACCATGGGTTATATGCATTATCTTAAGTTGCACCACTTGGTCGACGACAAGATGCACGCGCGCTCAACCGGCCCCTACTCTCTCGTCACGCAGCAGCCACTGGGCGGTAAAGCTCAGTTTGGTGGCCAGCGTTTCGGTGAGATGGAAGTCTGGGCGCTCGAAGCATACGGCGCGTCGTACACGCTGCAAGAGATGCTCACGGTTAAGTCCGATGACATCAACGGCCGCACCAAGGTATACGAAAACATTGTCAAAGGCGATCACACGATCGATGCGGGCATGCCTGAATCGTTCAATGTGTTGGTCAAGGAAATTCGTTCCTTGGCGCTTGACATGGATCTGGAGCGTAAATAATGAAAGCGCTACTCGACCTATTCAAACAGGTTTCGCAAGAAGAACAGTTCGATGCCATTAAAATTGGCATCGCCTCGCCCGAAAAGATCCGCTCGTGGTCTTACGGCGAGGTGCGCAAACCAGAAACGATTAACTATCGCACCTTCAAGCCAGAGCGAGACGGTTTGTTTTGCGCCAAGATTTTTGGTCCTATCAAGGACTACGAATGCTTGTGCGGCAAATACAAGCGCCTTAAGCACCGTGGCGTAATTTGTGAAAAGTGCGGTGTTGAAGTCACCGTCGCCAAAGTGCGTCGCGAACGCATGGGCCACATTGAACTTGCGAGCCCAGTTGCGCACATCTGGTTCTTGAAGAGCTTGCCATCCCGTTTGGGTATGGTGCTTGACATGACCCTGCGCGACATCGAGCGCGTACTGTATTTCGAAGCATGGTGCGTGATCGAACCAGGCATGACTCCGCTCAAACGCGGTCAGATCATGTCAGATGACGACTTCATTGCTAAGACAGAAGAATACGGTGACGACTTCCGTGCCTTGATGGGTGCTGAGGCTGTTCGCGAATTGTTGCGTACGATCGACATCGATCGCGAAGTGGAAACACTGCGCGGCGAACTGAGCGCAACCACCTCAGAAGCAAAAATCAAGAAGATTTCCAAGCGCCTCAAAGTGTTGGAAGGCTTCCAGAAGTCCGGTATCAAAGCCGAATGGATGGTGATGGAAGTCTTGCCTGTGCTGCCACCGGACCTGCGTCCTTTGGTGCCGCTTGATGGCGGACGCTTTGCGACCTCCGACCTGAACGATCTGTATCGTCGGGTGATCAACCGTAACAATCGTTTGAAGCGTTTGCTTGAACTCAAAGCGCCAGAAATCATTCTGCGTAACGAAAAGCGGATGCTGCAAGAGTCTGTTGACTCGCTGTTAGATAACGGCCGTCGCGGTAAAGCGATGACGGGCGCCAACAAGCGTCAGTTGAAGTCTCTTGCTGACATGATCAAAGGCAAGAGCGGACGTTTCCGTCAGAACTTGCTGGGTAAGCGCGTCGACTACTCGGGCCGTTCGGTCATTGTGGTCGGTCCACAGCTCAAACTGCATCAGTGCGGTTTGCCTAAGCTGATGGCGCTTGAACTCTTTAAGCCTTTCATTTTCAATCGCCTCGAACTCATGGGCCTGGCGACAACGATTAAGGCTGCCAAGAAACTAGTTGAAAGCCAAGAGCCAGTGGTGTGGGATATTCTCGAAGATGTCATTCGCGAACATCCGGTGATGCTTAACCGAGCACCAACACTGCACCGCCTTGGTATTCAGGCATTTGAGCCTGTGCTGATTGAAGGCAAGGCAATCCAGCTGCATCCTCTCGTTTGCGCGGCGTTTAACGCCGACTTCGACGGCGACCAGATGGCTGTGCACGTGCCTCTGTCGATCGAGGCACAGATGGAAGCCCGCACATTGATGCTGGCCTCCAACAACATTCTGTTCCCTGCAAACGGCGAGCCATCGATTGTTCCCTCACAGGACATCGTGTTGGGCCTGTACTACGCAACGCGTGAGCGCACGAACGGCAAGGGCGAAGGCATGTTCTTTGCTGACGTCGCCGAAGTGCAGCGTGCGTATGACAACAAGGAAACAACACTGCAAACGCGCATCACCGTGCGTTTGCCGGAGTGGTTACGTGATGCGCAGGGCGAGTGGGTTGCTGGAGTGCAACGTGTAGAGACTACAGTTGGTCGCGCACTGCTCTCCGAGATTCTGCCGAAAGGGTTGCCTTTCTCGGTACTGAATCGCGCACTCAAAAAGAAAGAAATCTCACGCCTGATTAACCAGTCGTTCCGTCGTTGCGGTTTGCGCGACACGGTGATCTTTGCTGACAAGCTGATGCAGTCGGGTTTCCGTCTTGCAACGCGCGGTGGCATTTCGATTGCCATGGGCGACATGCTTATTCCTAAAAGCAAGGCTGATATCCTGGCCGAGGCCAGCCGCGAAGTGAAAGAGATCGACAAGCAGTACTCGTCGGGCTTGGTGACCTCGCAAGAGCGTTATAACAACGTGGTTGATATTTGGGGCAAGGCAGGTGACAAAGTTGGCAAGGCCATGATGGAACAGTTGGCAACCGAGCCGGTCGTTGACCGTCACGGTGACAACGTTCGTCAAGAGTCTTTCAACTCGATCTACATGATGGCTGACTCCGGCGCGCGCGGTTCCGCAGCGCAGATTCGACAGCTAGCCGGCATGCGAGGCCTGATGGCCAAGCCAGACGGCTCCATCATTGAGACGCCAATCACTGCAAACTTCCGTGAAGGCTTGAACGTACTCCAGTACTTCATCTCGACACACGGTGCACGTAAAGGCTTGGCCGATACGGCACTGAAGACTGCAAACTCCGGTTATCTGACACGTCGTCTCGTTGACGTGACACAGGATTTGGTTATCACCGAAAACGATTGCGGGACCACGCACGGTTACTCGATGAAAGCCTTGGTTGAGGGCGGTGAAGTAATCGAGCCGTTGCGCGAGCGTATCCTTGGTCGCGTAGCTGCCGTAGACATCGTGAATCCTGATACCCAAGAGACTGCAATTGCTGCAGGAACCTTGCTGGACGAAGATCTGGTCGACTATATCGACAAGCTCGGCGTGGACGAAGTTCGTGTCCGCACACCGCTGACGTGCGAAACGCGTCATGGTCTGTGCGCGCATTGCTACGGACGTGATTTGGGTCGTGGTTACTTGGTGAACGTAGGCGAGGCGGTCGGTGTGATTGCCGCGCAGTCGATTGGTGAACCCGGTACACAGCTCACGATGCGTACGTTCCACATTGGTGGCGCGGCATCACGTGCAGCGATGGCAAGTGGCGTTGAGACCAAGTCAAACGGTACGGTTCGCTTTGCGAGCTCGATGCGTTATGTGACGAACCCGAAGAAAGAGCGCATTGCAATTTCGCGCTCGGGTGAAATCATCATCATGGGCGAAAACGATCGCGAGCGCGAACGTCACAAAGTGCCTTATGGCGCAACACTGCAAGTCAATGACGGCGACGTCTTGAAAGCGGGCTCGCGTCTGGCGACCTGGGATCCGCTCACACGTCCGATCGTATCCGAGTACGCTGGTACGGTGCGCTTTGAGAACATCGAAGAAGGCGGTACCGTTGCGAAGCAGGTTGACGATGTGACGGGCTTGTCGACACTCGTTGTGATCACGCCTAAGACGCGCGGTGGCAAAGTTGCGATGCGTCCTCAGATCAAGCTGATCGGCGAGAAAGGTGAAGAAGTCAAGATCGCCGGAACCGATCACTCCGTTAATATCTCCTTCCCAGTCGGTGCGTTGATCACGGTACGTGATGGACAGCAGGCTCAGGTAGGTGAGGTGCTCGCGCGTATTCCTCAAGAATCGCAAAAGACCCGTGATATTACCGGCGGTCTGCCACGCGTCGCCGAGCTGTTCGAAGCACGTTCGCCCAAAGACGCTGGCATGCTTGCCGACGTGACGGGTACGGTTTCGTTCGGTAAAGATACGAAGGGTAAACAGCGTCTGGTCATCACAGACCTCGACGGCATTGCACATGAGTTCCTAATTCCTAAAGAGAAGCAGGTGCTGGTGCATGACGGCCAAGTTGTGAACAAAGGCGAAATGATTGTTGACGGCCCAGCCGATCCGCACGATATTCTGCGTTTGCAGGGCATCGAGCGTCTCGCGACCTACGTCGTTGACGAAGTACAGGACGTTTACCGTCTGCAAGGCGTGAAGATTAACGACAAGCACATCGAGGTGATCGTTCGCCAGATGTTGCGTCGAATCAACATTGTTGATGCGGGCGATACATCGTTTATTACAGGTGAACAGGTCGAGCGCGCCGAGCTGCTTAACGAAAATGATCGTATGGTTGCTGCCGATAAGCGTCCAGCAGCTTACGACAATATTTTGTTGGGTATTACGAAAGCATCGCTGTCCACGGACTCCTTTATCTCTGCCGCGTCCTTCCAGGAAACAACGCGCGTGCTTACCGAGGCTGCCATCATGGGCAAGCGCGACGAGCTCCGCGGTCTGAAAGAAAACGTCATCGTTGGTCGACTCATCCCAGCAGGTACGGGAATGGCCTACCACGTTGCTCGCAAAGAGAAAGAGGCTTTCGAGGCAGCGGAACGCGAAGCCGCACGCCAGCAGGCCAACCCGTTTGAGGATGCTCCCGCCGCCGCCGAGGCGCCGGAAGCAACCGAGGAATAGGTTAGCCGCCAGCAGAAAAACTCAACAAGACTTAGCTGCGGCATGTATTAAGCTGCAGCTAAGTCGGTTGACAGTTAGTGAAGATTTACGATAAGCTGTCGGGCTTACCGTAATTTTTGGGGACTCAACAGCTCTGGGCTAGTTGATGTGCCTCGGTAAAAGCAACACCCGCTCTTTTACGGATTTCCGTTTGATGGTGGGTTTGCGCGAGCTGCCCAGGAACGGGAATGCTGAGAACGCGTCGTAGAAAGTAAATCACCAAATGTGCATTTGCTGTACGCAAGTACCAGAGATAAAAGGGAATTTGAGGTTATGCCAACCATTAGCCAACTCGTGCGTAAGCCGCGCGAAGTCAGCGTTTCTAAGAGCAAGAGCCCAGCGCTCGAAAACTGCCCTCAGCGACGCGGTGTGTGCACTCGTGTGTACACCACTACTCCTAAAAAGCCGAACTCGGCCTTGCGTAAGGTCGCCAAAGTGCGCCTGACCAACGGTTTCGAGATCATTTCGTACATCGGCGGCGAAGGCCACAACTTGCAAGAACACTCAGTCGTGCTCGTGCGTGGTGGTCGTGTGAAAGATTTGCCAGGTGTGCGTTATCACATCGTGCGTGGCTCGCTCGACTTGCAAGGCGTGAAAGATCGCAAGCAATCGCGCTCCAAGTATGGTGCAAAGCGCCCTAAGAAAGCCAAGTAATTTATTCGTAGCAATGTAGTGCGCACAGACTTGTTCTGTGGTGTGCAACCGAAGTGTGATGTTCACACAACGGCAACGTAAGTGGCGCATCGTATGGTGTGCCGTGGCTGTGATCCGAAAAGATTGCAGTTCAACTGAAATGACACAAAGGAATTGATATGCCCCGTCGTCGCGAAGTCCCCAAACGTGACATTCTGCCCGATCCTAAATTCGGCAGTGTCGAGCTCGCAAAATTTATGAACGTTGTGATGTTGTCCGGCAAGAAAGCCGTGGCAGAGCGCATTATCTACGGTGCGCTTGATCAGGTTCAGACCAAGACCGGCAAAGATCCGATCGAAGTTTTTAATCTGGCCATCAACAATATTAAGCCAGTTGTCGAAGTGAAAAGCCGCCGAGTCGGTGGTGCCAACTACCAGGTACCTGTTGAGGTTCGCCCGGTTCGTCGTTTGGCACTAGCGATGCGCTGGTTGCGTGAAGCCGCAAAAAAGCGTGGTGAGAAATCAATGGACCTGCGCTTGGCTGGCGAGCTGCTTGATGCAGTCGAAGGCCGTGGCGCTGCCATGAAGAAACGTGATGATACGCACAAGATGGCCGAAGCTAACAAAGCTTTCAGCCATTTCCGCTGGTAATTTAAGGATCAACCATGGCCCGCAAAACCCCGATCGAGCGCTACCGCAACATCGGTATCTCTGCCCACATTGACGCAGGGAAGACCACTACAACCGAACGCATTTTGTTCTATACCGGCGTCAATCATAAGATTGGCGAAGTTCACGATGGCGCAGCCACGATGGACTGGATGGAGCAGGAACAAGAGCGCGGTATTACGATTACATCGGCTGCCACCACGGCATTCTGGAAAGGCATGGGTAATAACTACCCAGAGCACCGGATTAACGTGATTGACACTCCCGGACACGTTGACTTCACCATTGAAGTTGAGCGCTCCATGCGCGTGCTTGACGGCGCTTGCATGGTGTACTGCGCGGTGGGTGGTGTTCAGCCACAATCTGAAACCGTGTGGCGCCAAGCCAACAAATACCGCGTGCCACGTCTGTCCTTTGTGAACAAGATGGACCGCACCGGTGCAAACTTTTTCAAAGTGTACGATCAGCTCAAGACCCGCCTGAAGGCGAATCCTGTGCCTGTCGTCATTCCAATCGGTGCCGAAGAAAAATTCACTGGCGTCGTTGATCTCGTTAAGATGAAAGCCATCATCTGGGATGAAGCAAGTCAAGGCATTAAGTTTGACTACGTCGACATTCCCGCAGAGCTTCAGGCTTCCGCAGAAGAGTGGCGTGAGAAGCTTGTTGAAGCAGCAGCCGAGTCCTCAGAAGAGTTGATGGACAAGTACCTCGAAGGCGGTAAGCTGACCGAAGAAGAAATTATGCTCGGCATCCGTACGCGCACGATCGCTTGCGAGATTCAGCCGATGCTTTGCGGTACGGCATTCAAGAATAAAGGCGTTCAGCGCATGCTGGATGCAGTGATTGAATTCTTGCCATCACCAGTCGACATTCCCCCGGTTAAGGGTGAGCTCGACGATGGCACGGAAACAAGCCGCAAAGCAGACGACAGTGAGAAGTTTTCGGCACTGGCATTCAAACTGATGACGGATCCTTATGTCGGTCAGCTGACATTTGTACGTGTGTATTCAGGCGTGTTGAAATCCGGCGATACGATTTACAACCCGATCAAGGGAAAGAAAGAGCGTATCGGTCGTATTTTGCAGATGCATGCAAATAACCGCGAAGAAATCAAAGAAGTGGTCGCAGGTGACATCGCCGCAGTGGTGGGTCTGAAAGACGTCACGACTGGCGAGACCTTGTGTGACATCGATTCACACATCATGCTCGAGCGGATGGTGTTCCCTGAGCCCGTGATCTCGCAGGCCGTCGAACCAAAGACGAAAGCTGACCAAGAAAAAATGGGTATGGCCCTGTCCCGTCTGGCACAGGAAGATCCTTCTTTCCGCGTGCATACCGACGAAGA
>CAJBTJ010000169.1 GCA_903958565.1 uncultured beta proteobacterium | reverse complement strand
GTATGGCGGGCATGGCTGCGGCAGCCGCGCTCAAGATGGTTGGTATACAAGCGGTGATTTTTGATCGTTCACCGGCTGGCCTTGAGGGGCCTTGGGTCACCACCGCTCGCATGGAGACCCTGCGTTCTCCTAAACAGTTGACCGGTCCCGCGCTCGGGCTGCCCGCGTTAACGTTTCGTGCGTGGTTCGAAGCCCAGTTTGGACAGGCCCAGTGGGAGTCGCTTGATAAGATTCCGCGTCCGCAGTGGATGGACTACTTGCGTTGGTATCGCCGCGTGCTATCGCTGGATATCCGCAATGAGCACGACGTCCAGCGTGTGACGCCACGCGCGGATCAGCTCGTCGAGCTTGAAATCCATTCGCCACTAGGACGCCAGATCGTCTTGGCCAGACGGTTAGTGATGGCAACCGGTAGAGATGGGTTAGGTGGTGCCTATGTCCCTGAGATCGCCAAGACGCTTTCTCGACAGGTGTGGGCGCATTCGTCTGATCCCTTGGACTACGCGACGCTGCGCGGCAAGCGTGTGGGAGTGGTCGGTGCGGGTGCCTCCGCAATGGATAGTGCCGCCACCGCACTGGAGGCGGGTGCACTGAGTGTGGACATGTTGATACGTCGTGATGATTTACCTCGTATTAATAAAGGTAAAGGCGCAGGTAGCGCAGGGATGGTTCACGGCTTCATGAGCCTGCCTGAGCAATGGAAGTGGCGTATTCGTCACTATTTGGGTACGCAGCAAGTGCCTCCACCAAGAGGCAGCACGCAGCGGGTATCTAAGTTTGAGAACGCACGGTTTAACTTCGGGTGCGCGTTACATAGCGTCGAGGCACGCGACCAGGGTGTTGTCGTCCACACCACAAAGGGTATGTTCGAGTTAGATTTTGTGATTTTCTCAACTGGATTCATGATCGATTGGTGGAAGCGTCCTGAATACGCCGCGATCGCACCCAATGTATTGGCCTGGGGGGATCGCTTGCGCACGAGCGCTGAGCCGGGCGGCCAAGAAATGATTGATTCACCTGATTTAGGACCCGCGTTCGAGTTTAAAGAGAAGAGCCCTGGCCAGTGCCCTGGTCTGGATAGGATTCATTGTTTTTGTTACCCCGCAGCTCTGACGCACGGGACGGTTTCTGGCGATATTCCTGCCATTAGTGAGGGCGCGAAACGCCTCGCCCAGGGGATAGCCGCCCACTTCTATCGCGAAGATATTGACGAACACTACGCGCGTATGCAACGCTACGATGAACCTGAGTTGCTGGGCGACGAATGGACGCCAGTCGTATCAAATAAAAATTAACGTCATCAATTTAAGGAAATAGACATGCTCGATGCTAAGCAAACGGATACCGTCGATCGCCTGGTGGGACTGACTGCCAATGATCAGACTTATCAAGTGCGCCACCAGCGAGATAAGGTGGTGGCTGCGACGCAGGGCAGTGAGAACGGCCTGTTTGACCCCGCCCTGGAAGGCTTGACGGTGACAGAACGGCTCTATGTGGCGTTCTTCGCTTGTGTGTTGACACCTGCGCCCGAGCTCGTCAAGGAGTATACCGAGCGTCTGATTGCTCAGGGTGGCGATGCTGAAATGATGGATTTTGTGGCGGCGGGTGCGCTCGAGAACATTCAAAGCCCGCGCTTGCATACCATCCTTAAATTCACACATACGCTCATCACTGATCCCGTGAAAGCGGATCGGCAGGCCTTATTGGCCTTGCCACAGGCCGGCCTCTCAACTCCAGAGGTGGTGACCCTTGCGCAGTTGATCGCGTTCGTGTCTTATCAGGTACGCCTTGTCGCCGGACTTAAAGCGATGAAGTCTTTGGAGAAATCAGCATGAGCGCGCCGATCGACATCAAAGGCTTTACCAACGACACGCTTGGCTGGAAGGCCTGGCTTGATGTGGTCTCGTTAGATTCGGCCACACCCGAGCAAATGGCGGTGCTCGAAGAAAGTCATCCGAAAGCAAAGGTGTCGGATTACTATTTATTTTTAGTCCATCAGCCAGAAATTTTGAAGCAACGCTCTGTTGCTTTCAACGCGATTATGTACGCACCTGGTGGAATGCCACGCGCGGAGCGCGAACTCGGTGCGACGGTGGTTTCGCGCATCAACGGCTGTGTGTATTGTGCCTCCGTGCATGCGCAACGTTTTGAGCAGCTCGCAAAAACACAAGAGGCAATTGTTGAGGTCTTCACCGAGCCGCATGGTGCAGGTACGACACCGCGCGAGCGTGCCATTGTTGAGTTTTCCATTGAGCTGACAGCGCAGCCTGGTGAAGTGAGTGCAAAAAGTATTCAAAAGCTAAAAGATGTTGGGTTGACAGAGCCAGAGATCCTGGATCTGATTCATTCCGTCGCAATTTTCGCTTGGGCGAATCGATTGATGTTGAATCTTGGTGAGCCAGTGTTTCCTGCAAAAGAATCTTCTGAATAAGGGAGTGAGTCATGTCTAAAGTCCTGCGTGTTCTTCAATCATTTGTAATGGCCTTATGTGCCGCGTCGGCGTTTGCTCAGACGGCTGATTGGCCTGCGGCCGGCAAGCCCATCCAGCTGACCGTTCCCTCACCGGGCGGCGGTGGAACGGGCGACACCATTGCCCGTATGTTGGCCGAGCAACTCGCCATTAATTTAAAAACGAATATCGTGATCGATAACCGCCCGGGTGCCAATGGCAACATTGGTGCAGCCGCCGCCGCTAAATTTGCGCCAGATGGTTATCGATTTTTGTTCTCCTGGGCCGGTACCTTAGCCGTCAATGCGAATTTGTATGCAAAGATTGCCTATGATCCGCAGAAAGATTTTGACCCCATTGCCTTGATCTGCGATGTGCCAAATATTCTTGTGCTCAACACGACACTGCCACCCAAGGATGTCAAAGCGTTCATCGCCTATGCCGAAGCGAATCCGGGCAAATTGAATTTTGGTTCGACCGGTATCGGCAGCTCGATGCATTTGGCGGGCGAGTTGTTTATGCGCGAGACAGGGACCAAGATGGTGCATGTCCCGTACAACGCACCGGGCACTGCAACGACCAATCTCATTGCCAATGAGATTCAATTGATGTTCCAGTTGATTCCTGGAATTGCCAGTCAAGTCAAAGCCGGCAAGGTAAGCGCGCTTGCGGTGATGTCGCCCACCCGTTCCCCTGCCTTACCCGACGTCCCGACGACTGCTGAGCTAGGCTTTCCGAAACTGATGTCGTCGACTTGGTTCGCGTTGTTGGCGCCGCATGGCACGCCGCCTGCGATCATTGCGCGGATGAACACGGAGGTTAATAAGATTTTGAAAGATCCTGCGTTTCAAAAGAAACTGGCGGATATCGGAGCGACCCCCTTAGGCGGCACGCCTAAAGACTTGTCGACGCATCTCGCGTCAGAGCTTGATAAATGGGGCGTCGTGATTAAGGCGGCCGGCATTAAGCCGCAGTAAACATAGTAAGAATAATAAATATAAAGGAGAGTGTTGGATATGACGAATGCAGCCGCAAGTGCATCGCGTTACGAGGTGATCGTGATTGGCGCCGGCTTCGCTGGTATGTACACCTTGCATCGTTTGCGAAATTTGGGTTTGCGTGTGCGCGTACTCGAAGCAGGGGATGGGGTCGGGGGCACGTGGTACTGGAATCGGTACCCGGGCGCGCGCTGTGACGTTGAAAGCCTTGAATATTCCTATTCTTTCTCAGAAGATCTGCAGCAAGAGTGGGAGTGGCCAGAGCGCTACGCGACCCAGCCAGAGATCTTAAAGTACGCGAATCATGTTGCGGATCGCTTTGACTTACGACGTGACATTCAATTCAACACGCGCGTGACCTCGGCTGTTTTTCATCGCACGTCAAACGCATGGACCATTACAACGAGCAAGAATGAAACATTCGAAGCTCAATTTTGTATTATGGCCTCCGGAAATCTTTCATTGCCGCGCGTACCAGACTTTAAAGGATTGGATTCGTATAAAGGGCAGTGGTATCACACCGGTCAGTGGCCGCATGAGAAGGTTGATTTCTCTGGTAAGCGGGTGGGGATCATTGGCACCGGCGCCTCGGGTATCCAGTCGATTCCGATTATTGCCAAAGAGGCCAAGCACCTGCATGTATTTCAGCGCTCTGCCAACTATTCGGTTCCGGCGATTAATCGCGTCCTGACTCCAGCAGAAGTGAAAGCGCATAAAGAAAAATATGCGGCCTGGCGGAAAGAGGCGTTAAAAACACCTTTCGGTATCGCAGGATTTCCGCCACCCACAAAGGGTGCACTGGAGGATACGCCTGAGGCACGGCTCGCAAGTTTTGAAAAAAAATGGGGCACGGGCGGCAATATTAGCTTTCTTTATGCCTACAAGGATTTGCTCACCAACAAAGAAGCCAACGAAACGGTTTGTGAATTTGTACGCGATAAGATTCGCTTGATTGTGAAGGATCCTGCCGTCGCTGCTGATTTAATCCCGAATGATCATTACATCGGGACAAAGCGTTTGCCGCTTGATACGGACTATTACGAGACGTATAACCGTGACAATGTGACCTTGGTCAATATAAAAAACAATCCGATTGTTCAGGTTACGGCCAGTGGCATTCAGACGGCCCAGCACGAGTACGCACTCGATGCGATTGTCTTTGCGACAGGATTCGACGCGATGACTGGCGCCATCTTAGATATTGATATACGCGTTGAGGGCGAGTCCGATCTGCGCAGCAAGTGGGTCGATGGACCCAAAACCTATTTGGGCATTATGACCGCCGGTTTTCCAAATCTGATGATCATCACCGGCCCAGGAAGCCCGTCGGTCAAGACCAATATGATTGCAGCCATCGAGCAGCACGTGGACTGGATCACGGATTTGCTCAAGCATGTCAAGAGTCATGGCCTCAACCGCATTGAGGCAGATCGCGATGCGGAAGAAAAGTGGGTGCAGCACGTCAACGAAGTGGGTGACTCTACCCTGTACCCCTTGGCAAACTCTTGGTATGTGGGGGCAAACATTCCCGGTAAGCCTCGCGTCTTTATGCCCTACGTCGCGGGCCTCGATAAGTATCGTGTGATCTGTGATCAGATCGCGGCCGACGGGTACAGGGGACTTAGATTTCAGACGTAGTGGTCTAGTCGTTCCATTTGGCGGGGTGTCTTCCTAGGCTCCCCGCGCCCACTTCCCATTCCATACGCAGGCTAGAGACCGTGGTCGGCCACTTCAAGCGCGTAGCTGCGCCCCATTGTGTGCTCTCTAGAGTCTCAGACCAGTCCGCAGGCCCGATCGGTTCAATGATGGGTTGATGGATGAGATCAGCGTCGAGCGTTTGCATGAGCAGAGCCCCTGTACGTGCCAAAGAGGCGTTGACGATACTGCCTGAACCGCTCTCAAGCCGCATCGTGAGCGCGCGCAAGATCGCTGTTGCGAGTAAATAACCGGTTCCGTGATCGAGCGCTTGAACGGGTAGCGGAAGTGGGCGTTCAGAACCCGATAGCTGTTGTCCGGCATGCGCGATGCCCATGCTCATTTGTACGAGACTATCGAAGCCTCTGCGGTGTTTCCATGGCCCGGTGAATCCATACGCGTTCAGTGACACATCGATTAAGCCGGGTCGAAGCGTTTGTCGTTGGTTGGCATCGAAGCCGAGTGTCGCCAGTGCGTCGCTGCGATAGCCATGTACAAAGACGTCGGCTTCACTCAACAATCTTACCCACTGTTCATGCTCGTCCTTTTCCCTCAAGTCCAAGCGCGTGCAACGCTTGCCAAGGCTCATCTCCGGCGCGCCGGTTGGCTCGTCCCACCAGGGCGGATCGATACGCAAGACAGTGGCGCCGAGCCCTGCCAGCAAGCGGGTGGCTGCAGGGCCAGCAAGCACTCGGGTCATGTCCAAGACCCTCAGGCCTTTTAAGGGCCGTTGACGATCGACAGACCATGCGGTGGCGCCAGCTTTGGTTCCAGCTCGCCAGTGCAAAAGAGGTTCGGCCGTGACGGCTTGTCCTTGCGGGTGTTGTTGCCAGGTGTCCCAGGAGTGCATTTGTGCTGCACAAGCTCCGTTGGCAACCATCGCCGATTCAAGTTCGGTTGCGTCCCACCGCGCGACCGCTGCTGCAACGTCATTGCGGTTCGCGGGGGCATCCAAGACATGCAATGCGGCATCGCGATGGTGTGGCGCATTCGTATGCAAGCGAATCCAACCGTCGCGG
Source organism: uncultured beta proteobacterium (assembly GCA_903958565.1). Taxonomy (GTDB): domain Bacteria; phylum Pseudomonadota; class Gammaproteobacteria; order Burkholderiales; family Burkholderiaceae_B; genus Zwartia. Next base: position 2,589 of record CAJBTJ010000169.1, on the reverse strand, counting down.
GTTTGATAGTCTGCTGGTCCGAGGGAGGGTTCAGATGGAATTTTCCAATCAATGGGAGCAATGGTCTTGTTGAACCACAGCGACGCAAGGCGACGATCCGTTGTGACCTCTAGATTGTGGGTGAGCTCTGCCAGTGCGAGACCGGCCGCACCCATCGAGGCCGCGGCCAATTCGCTCACTGCAAAATAGGAGGGCAAGCTACCCGACCCAACGAATGACAGCTGTTCCAGGCTTGAGGGCTTGCCCTGCACAGAACTCCAGATTTCCTTAAGTAGATGGTTTGTCATCGCGTGGCGATCGGTCGGTTTAACCCTGTGTGTGGACATTGTGCGCGGCATTTATATTAAAAGTATCGTATAAAGAATGTACGCCATTACTGGGCGTAGATCAAAAAACTAAATCGACAGAGACAACGTAGCGAGCCCATGTATGACCAATGCGTCGAATGCAGTGCCAACCCCCTTGACTGTTACCGGATTGAAAACTCCTAATACGGTCGCGCACGCGGTCATTCGTGCGATGAAACGCCACGGGGTCGAGTGTACGTTCGGACAGAGCTTGCCCACGATGATTCAGTTGTCGGCTGAACACGGTGGCATTAAACAGATTGCATACCGAACAGAAAATGCCGGTGGCTATATGGCGGATGCGTACGCCAGGGTCTCTGGTAAGCCCGGGGTCGTGACGGCGCAGAACGGTCCGGCCGCCGCGCTTTTGGTGGCGCCGCTTGCGGAAGCGCTGAAAGCATCCATTCCTGTGATTGCCTTGGTGCAGGATGTCAGTCGTCTACATCATGACAAAAACGCTTTTCAGGACCTCGACCATATCGGCATGTTTACGCCTGTTGCAAAGTGGGTACGGCGGGTAGGGGACGCCAGCCGGGTCGACGATTATGTCGATCAAGCGTTCGCCATGGCCTGCTCGGGTAGGCCTGGGCCGGTCGTGCTCTTGCTGCCGTCGGATCTACTGTTAGAACCTGCCGTTGAAACGGCTCGTCGCGCTTGCTTGGGGCGCTATCCGCTGGACCCCGTCGTGGCGCCTATCGATTCGATTCGTCAAGCGGCCGAGCTGTTGGCCAAAGCAAAACGCCCTGTGGTGATTGCGGGAGGGGGTGTGCACTTATCTCATGCGCATCTTGCACTCACGCGCTTGATGGATGAGGCACATTTGCCCGTCGCCACGACGGTGATGGGTAAAGGTAGCGTGGATGAACGGCATGCCTTAGCCCTTGGTGTAGTGGGCTACTTTATGGGCCCGAACGGCGCAACGCGTCATCAGCGTGATCTCATTACACACGCGGATGTAGTGTTGTTGGTCGGCAATCGTACCAATCAAAACGGCACAGACTCTTGGCAGCTCTATCCTAAAGAGGCCACCTTCATCCATTTAGATATTGACGGCACTGAGGTGGGGCGTAATTACGAAGCCTTAAGATTGGTGGGTGATGCGCGTTTGACTCTGGACGCTTTGGCTGATGCGTTACGGCAATGTGATCTCAGCAAGCGCAACGCTGCACGCACGACGCTAGCAAGCGGTATTGACAAGGCGAAAGAAAGCTATCTTAAAGAGTCTGAACCCGTTCGCTTATCGGCGCAGTCTCCGATCAGACCCGAACGTTTAATGTACGAGCTGCAGAAGCGGTTAACAGCCGACTCGATCGTCGTCGCTGATGCAAGCTACTCGTCTATCTGGATTGCGAATTGTTTGACGTCGTTGGCAAGCGGTATGCGCTTCATTACACCGCGTGGCCTGGCAGGATTGGGGTGGGGCTTTCCAATGGCTCTGGGCGCAAAAGTCGCGCGTCCGCAGTCCGACGTCTTTTGTTTGGTGGGCGATGGCGGATTTGGTCACGTATGGTCCGAGCTTGAGACCGCACGGAGAATGGGCATCAAGGTCACGCTCCTCTTGTTGAACAACGGTATTTTGGGCTATCAAAAACATGCCGAGAATGTCAAGTTTGGTGAGCACACTTCAGCAGTTGATTTCTATCCGGTCGATCACGCAGCGATTGCGCGAAGTTGCGGTTGCGTGGGCGTGCGGGTCACGGACCCCGCGCAGCTCGCGCAGGCTTTAGAAGAGGCTGCCAAAAGTGAGGTGACAACGCTCATCGAGGTGATGACCGATGAAAATGCTTTTCCGCCGATCACTTTCTATACAGCGAACGTCAAATGAAACAACGTATTGCGTTAGTAACAGGTGCCGCCAAAGGGATTGGTTTGGCGACGAGTCAAAAATTAATCGCAGCGGGTTGTCAGGTCGTGATGGTCGATCGCTTGCCGATTGATCTCGGCAAGTTAGGTCTGTCTACAGAGAATGCACTGGCGTTTGAAGGCGATGTGAGCGACGCAGCATTTTTATTGCGCTTGAAAGAGCAGATTGAGTCGCGCTTGGGCGTTGTATCAATTTTGGTAAACAACGCAGGAATCTCGCCGAAGCGTCCGGACGGTCGATGCAGCGGTATCCTTGAAGTGACGCTCGATGAGTGGTCCAAGGTGTTGATGATCAATCTCACCACCGTGATGCAGCTCTCTCAATTGTTTTTGCCGGGTATGCGGGCACAAAAATTTGGTCGTATTGTGAGCTTGTCGT
>CAJBTJ010000168.1 GCA_903958565.1 uncultured beta proteobacterium | reverse complement strand
GTCGGTTTACTTGGTTAATCGATGTATTCTACGATCACAAGGTGAAGCTCCTCATGTCTGCCGAGTGTGAACCGGAAGAGCTTTATACGTCTGGTCCCATGTCCAACGAGTTTCACCGTACCGTTTCCCGTATTCTTGAAATGCAGTCCAAAGAGTATTTGGATTCTGAACAGCGCGACACCGTCAGTCTTTAAGCAAGCCTCGGAGCTTTTACGCCATGAATACCCGCGTCCTCACCGGCATTACCACCTCGGGTACCCCTCATCTTGGTAATTACGTCGGGGCGATCCGCCCCGCAATCGCAGCGAGCCGCGAAGCAAACGTCGATGCGTTCTTTTTTCTGGCGGATTACCACGCACTTATTAAGTGTGAAGATGCCGATTTGATCGCGCGCTCGCGTCTCGAGATCGCCGCGACATGGCTGGCGTGTGGGCTGGATCCTGCGCGCGTGACGTTCTACTGCCAGTCAGATGTACCTGAGATCCCTGAGTTGTCCTGGATGCTGACGTGCGTCACGGCCAAGGGATTGATGAATCGTGCGCACGCCTATAAAGCGTCTGTCGATCAAAATGCCGCGAAAGGTGTGGATGAAGATGACGGCATCACGATGGGTTTGTTTTCTTACCCGATTCTGATGGCCGCAGATATTTTGATGTTTAACGCGCACAAGGTTCCTGTGGGCCGCGACCAGACCCAGCACCTTGAGATGGCGCGCGACATTGCACAACGGTTTAATCATTTGTTCGGTAAAGGGAAAGACTTTTTTGTACTCCCTGAGGCGGTGATCTCGGAGGATGTTGCGACCTTGCCTGGTTTGGATGGTCGTAAGATGTCTAAGAGCTATAACAATACCGTGCCGCTCTTTGAGGGTGGGTCTAAGGCGCTGAAGTCAGCAGTTGCACGCATCGTGACAGATTCGCGTGGCCCTGGTGAGCCTAAAGATGCAGAGGCTTCACATCTGTACTTAATTTATAAAGCCTTTGCGCAACAAGCCGAGACAAGCGCGTTCCGCCAAGAGTTGGAAGCGGGCCTAGGTTGGGGTGATGCCAAGCAGCGGCTATGCGAGCGGGTGGAGCAAGAGCTAGGCCCGATGCGCGCAAGCTATCAGGACTTAATGTCCAATCCAGCGCGTATCGAGGATATTCTGCAGGAAGGTGCACGCAAAGCACGTGCGATCGCGACACCCTTCATTAAAGAGTTGCGACAGGCTGTTGGCTTGCGCACGCTGGGCGGAGCAGGTGCCGCCTCTGCGGCTAAAGCGACAGGCAAGCCAGGTAAGGGCGGTAAGTCGGCCCGTTTTGTTAGCTTCCGGGATGAGGCTGGTCAGTTCCGTTTTCGGTTTCTGGCGGCAGAGGGTACTGAGCTCTTTTGTTCGGTTGCCTTCGCGGATCCCAAGTTGGCTGGTGCGGCGATGCGCACGTTTCAACTGGCGGATGTCAATAGCTGCATTAGCCTGAAGGGAGACCTCGGATTTTCGATCGTACTTAATGATCAAGTTCTGGCAGCGGTGATCGATACTGAATCGTCCCCGCGACGCGATCAACATTTGGCCCTGCTGCGGGCTGCGCATGCCTCGCTTGCCGAGGCTGCCTGATCCGGAATGGCGCATTCCCTGCGAATGGAGGGTTTCTTTGAGCGACATACTTTGGCATGATTGATCTTGGTGAGGTTCTGGGGATCTTGCTTTCGTCATTAGGTGCATGACCTTATATGGAAGATATCTATGCCGCAGTCTACGGAACAGCCTCTTTCCAGCGCCACAAACCCCGGCTGCGTATTTCTTGTGGAAGACGATCAAGCGCTACGTACCAGTATTTGTGAAGTGCTGCGTTTCGTGGGCTACAGAGTGGAGGCTT
>CAJBTJ010000167.1 GCA_903958565.1 uncultured beta proteobacterium | reverse complement strand
GGCCGACCCTGCGCAGGCGACGGTATAGGCCCCATACTTGCCCCCCGCACCTACTCTGCTGCGCCCATCTTGGCGCCGGGTCTACGACAGGCCGCTGCCCCTCACTGGGCCTAAGCTAACGCTCATGATCGCCCCGCTCGGGACCAAGCGCGCGAATTTCGGTCATTCATACAAAAAAGTGGGTGTCTGCTATTGTCTTCGTCGAACGCTTAAAACCAAACTCCGGAAAGTAGAGTTGCGCCAAGGCCGCCGTCTTCTACTTCTTGCTTGGCTCCTGCCTGCGCCCAAGGCTCAACCCTCGCGCCATTGGCACCAAACACCACAGAGAGCTTGCCCGGACGGATACCAAACTTTATTTCTTCAGCGCCGCCGCAATACATGTATTGCAACACCCACCACAACAACCGCAATCCCGACCCACAATCTCCCACCCGCTGGAATGAAAACTGCGCTAAGAAAAAGAATGACGAAAGCGAACACGACATGGGCTGTTTGTGGCATTTGTGCGTAGATTTTAAATCTGTAATATGTACTCCTCAATTCAGCCCTGGACTGGGTTCTACGTTTACAATTTCTTCAGTGCATGTGCACTCACCGGAAGGCAACCGTACGAAGCACGTTCTCGTGGCAGTAAACGTGTTCGGTCCAAATAGTGACCGCAATCCGCCGAGATCTAGCATCCTCCCGGTTACGCTTCGCCAGATGATGCAAGAGCCCTCACCTCTCCTTGCAGCTTCCTCGCACATGGGGCCGGCGAGTATAGTATCCACAATAGTCGGCACTGTTAGCACCGGAATCCATGTTCTAAGCAAAGGGCCCCAAGGGAACCGCGCAAGTCCCAAAGTATCCTTCGCGTATATTACGCCATTTTGTACATACGCGTATAAATTGATGCCTCCGCTCTCCCCTTGGGGATCTCTACTAAGCCACACCCCGCGTTTCGGATCATACAATCTGAACCAAGTAAGTGACAAATCCGACGCAGCCTGTTTGGCAAAGGTAGCCGGCTTGAAGTTCCAGTGCCCGGTGTAGGCGTTTTCGGTGTCTTGGGCGCCCCATCGCTTTGTGCGTTCCCCGTAGGCGACATACGAATAGGAGGCCTGGACGGTGGCAGCCGTGTTCGTCATTTCGTAAACGCTACCCAGATGATCGCGTGTATAGTAGTATTTTGTGATTGAACTGTTGTTCATGCAACGAATCTCGCCCTCCTTAAAATAATTGGTGCAGCTTTGGGCTGTCGTCCCTCCGATGCGTTTCTGAATAATGCTGCCGCTTTCCCAGATGAAATAGACCGTGCTATTGAGCACCCAGGCAGAACCACTGTAGGTGTAATTCATCTCCTTGTACCGTTGGCTGTCGGCATTGTAATCCCAAGTGACCTTTTTGTCGCCGTAGGCCGGGTATGTGCTCCCTTGCAGGGTTATCTCTTTCAATCGGTTGATCGCGTCCCATGTCATCGTTCTCTTCGAATTATCCCCATAGGTGATGCTCTGCAGGTTGCCATTGTCGTCGTACGTAGCGCCCGAATGAGGATCGCCGCCCGTTGCCGAAGCAATTTGATTCACATCATTCGCGGTGGAGTAAGTGGTGGAGCTCCCGTTTTCAGCTTTAGTCATGCGGTTGCCAGCCGCATCGTATGCGTACGTCTTCGTCGCCTGTCCTGTTTCGGCAGCCGAAGTGAGCTGCAGAATATTGTCATAGCCGAAAGTTTGGGTTGTGGTGGTTGACCCCCCTCCACTATTTGGCAGTTGCCGCTGCCAGGTCTTGATCTGACCCAGTTCTACCGCCAAACCATACGTGTAATCGTGTCGGGAAATCACAGTCCCACCCGGCGAGCTGCGGTGCACGATGTTTTTGAGCGGGCGATTGAGGTAGGGGATCTCGACGTGTGTGAAGTAGTCGTAATCTACCTCTCGTACGCCGGTACTCGCTGCGGAGCTGCGCTTGTCCACTAGAGATGAATTCCCAATAAACGTGTAATCGTAGGTCGCCAATCCGTTGATGTCTTGCTTGAGCCGTCCCAACGAATCGAATGTGTAGGTGTTCCCGTGTGCGAGGTTTGGATAAGAATCACTGGCCATGTTGCGTGCGCTCACGCGACCGAGATCGT
>CAJBTJ010000166.1 GCA_903958565.1 uncultured beta proteobacterium | reverse complement strand
ATACCGCCCCATCTTGCCGAGCATGTTGCACAAGCTGCAAAACAAAAAGAACAACTCGAAGAAAAAAAACGTATTCAATACGCCAGTTGAACTACCTCAATCCGCCGCAAAATTGACGCGATGCATGATGGTTTTCCACAGCTCGAGCTTGTTTGCGGCTGTCGATCGGCCCCAGGCCGATATCTCACCCAATGTGCGAAAACATCCCTCACACAAGCCGTTGTCTGGATTGACGCGGCAAACTGAAATGCAAGGCGTCGGGATGTCTTCGCTTGCCATTGACACGGAGTTTGCTCGGGCCGTCAAGCTTTGTATCGCCTCTTGCCTGGATAAATTGTTGGGCTGATTAGCCACAGCAAGGTCGACGATTGAGCGCTGAGTCATTGCTTGGAGCTCTTTGGGAGTGATTGCGATAACGGCCTAGGTTTGACCCGCGGTGTTCCTTGGCCGCTTGCCTTCAAACCTTTGGTCTTGGAGCCCACAATATGCTTGGAGGCCAAAAGCTGATCATAGAGTTCTTGTGCGGCTGGCGACAGGGATCGCCCCCGGCGGTGGATCAAGCCAACGGTGCGGCTGACCGCGGGATTCACCAGCGGTACGCTGACAAGCGTGGGATGTCCATCAGGCGGCATGGCCAACCTGGGTACTGCCGCCACGCCCATCCCGGCCTCCACCAAACTGACCAAGGTGGATACATGCTGAGCCTCGCAATACCACCTGGGGCGTGTCGGATGTTCAGTGAGCGCCAGATCAAGTAAAAATCGATTTCCACTGTCTTTCGTCACGGACATGTAATCGTAAGCAGACAATTCAGACCAGGTCACTTTTTTCATGCGTGCAAGCGGGTGCTCAGTCCTGCAGGCCACGACAAAGGGCTCCTTCAAAATCGGTTCAAACACCAAGTCTGGCTCTTGGGCGCCGATGTAGTTGAGGCCGAAATCCGCTTCGTTGCGCAAGATCGTCGTTAAAACTTCGTTGGCGCCCTGGTCGATGATTCTCAAAAGTATTCGTGGGTACCGGGCGTGGTAGGCGCTGAGAATGGTCGGCAAAAAGTACCGGATCGCAGAAGGAATACAAGCCACGGTGACCTCGCCACTCACGTGCGTAGCGACGTCTCGTATACCCATCAAGGACTGCTCAAGACTGTTGAGTAAGTCGCCAGCGCGGTGAGAAAACTCACGGCCTACCGTGGTCATGTCCACCTTGCGGGTTGTCCGGTGAAAAAGTCGTACGCCCAATGCTGATTCGAGTTTTTCTATGCGCCTGGAAAGCGCAGGCTGCGATAAATGCAGCTCTTCTGCGGCCGCACTGAAACTCCCAAGCTTCGCTACAGAAACAAAAGCACGCAAATCCGGCAAGTCAAAATTCATGTGCGAAACGCATTAATCATAAGATACGTTGCATTTTACACAGCGATGACCTTGAGTCACTATAAGATCCTTGCAGTCATTGCACGTTGCATCTGAATCAGCAAAATTTCCAAGGAGTTCGAATTGAGCCGCATAGTTCACCTTTCCCTTAAAGTTGATGACATTCAAAAATCAGGTGACTTTTACCAAAAGATGTTTAATTTTCAGGACACCACCACCAAGAAAACGCGTGACCATACGTCGCGCCACATGACAGACGGCGAGATTGACTTTACTTTGATCCAGTACGACGCCGGCACCACCTCGGCAGAGTCCAAGGCGGCCGGTGATGGTCCTTGTATCCATCATTTCGCCATCGAAGTGGAGGACCTTGAAAAGGCAACTGCCGAAATCAAAGCCAATGGATGCGTGGTTGTGAGCGATCCCGGGGTTATTCCCGTCAAATTCCGTGCCCCAGGAGGCACCATCGCCGAACTGGTCGAAATTGGCAGGTACCAGCTCGATAGCGGCGGCAATAAAATCAACCGGATCACGCACATTTCCCTGAAGGTGGAAGACATCAAAACCGTGGGCGATTTTTATATCAAGCTTTTTGGCTTTCGTGACACCGAGACAAAGAAAACTCGTGACCATACGTCGCGGCACATGACAGACGGCGAGATCGATTTCACTTTGATCAAGTACGACGCGGGCACCACTTCGGCGGAGTCCAAAGCCTCTGGCGATGGTCCTTGCATCCACCACTTTGCGGTAGAAGTTGATGACCTTGAAAAGTCTGCTCAAGACTTGTTGTCTTTCGGGTGCAATGTCATCAGCGACCCGGGGGTAATTCCAATCAAGTTCCGCGATCCAGGAGGTACCATTGCGGAGTTGGTGGAGATTGGCCGCTATGCTCAACTAGGTCAGGTGCATCATTAAGATTGCGTTCACGACCTTTGCGATACCGAGGTCGTGCATTTTGAAAAATTCCGGAGAAAAACAATGAGTTCATTCACCAGAAAGGGTGACTTCTGGGCTGGCTTGGTGATGGCCGCGCTGGGTGTGTTCGTCGTCACTCAGGCCTATGCCTGGGATTACATGACTGAAGATGGACCTGGAGCTGGATTTTTCCCGCTCTGGTATGGCGCCGTGATGGTGGTTTTATCCCTTTTGCTTGTGGCCGGGGCCGTGCTCAAAGAGGGCGCTAAAGCCAAAGCAGTCCGTTGGGACGATATGCGGCGAGCCATGACCTGTTGGATTGCCTTTTCTGTGTGTGTCGGCATCATCAAGTTTGTGGGCTTCATGCTTGCCTTCGGCTTGCTCATATGGTTCATCATTGCCGTCATGTTTGGCCGTCCTCAACGGATTGCTTTGCCTTATGCCATTGCTGGTGCGGTCGGGTTTTACGCGCTCTTTACTTTGGCGCTTGAGCTGCAACTCCCCGCTGGAACATTATTTTAAAAATTAGAACGCACACACAATGGATATTCTGAATGGATTGATGCAAGGTTTTTCGGTTGCTTTGACGCCGATGAACTTGGCCATGTGTTTTCTAGGCTGCTTGTTAGGAACCATCGTGGGTGTGTTGCCGGGTCTGGGCCCGCCGGCCACGATCGCGATGCTATTACCGCTGACCT
>CAJBTJ010000165.1 GCA_903958565.1 uncultured beta proteobacterium | reverse complement strand
CCATGACACGCTGTGCCGCTCCTTAGCCAATCTTGCTGGTTGTGCCGTCTTATCCATCGACTATCGGATGGCGCCAGAGCACGTCATGCCTGCAGCCTCCGATGATTGCGTGGCTGCCACCAAATGGATACACGCGCACGCGGCGACGTTAAACATTGATCCAAAGCGTATCGCCATTGGCGGCGATAGCGCAGGGGGACACTTAGCAGCGGTAGTGGCCTTAACACTCAAACAAGACAATGGGTTCAAGCCAGTGCTGCAGCTATTGTTGTATCCCGTCACCGACGCCAGTCAAGAGCGCGCATCGATGCGCACCAATGGCGAAGGCTATTTATTGACTCGGGAAACCATGGCTTATTTTTTCGGGCACTACATGCCCGAGCAGTGGATGCGCAAGGACTGGCGGGGCTCGCCCATGCTGGCCAAAGACCACAGTGGGTTGCCACCGGCAATGGTGATCACTGCGGGGTACGACCCCTTGCACGACGAAGGCCGAGACTACGCTGACAAACTATCGGCCGCAGGTGTGCCCACACAATACATCTGCTTTGCGCGACAAATCCACGGCTTTATCCCAATGGGGCGCATCATCGACGAGGCCAACACCGCCGTCAAACTCTGCGCCCAAACCCTCCGGGATCACTTCTTAAACGCCACGACCTCTTGACGTTGTTCGCCTAGACCGTCAATACCGAGGGTCATGACATCACCCGCCTTGAGATAGCGAGGCTTGGGCTTAACACCCATGCCCACACCTGGAGGCGTACCGGTGGTGATGATGTCACCTGGCATTAAGGTCATGAACTCACTGACGTAGCTGACAATCGTCTGCACATCAAAAATCATGGTCTTAGTGGTGCCAGTCTGGAAACGTTTGCCGTTCACGTCCAACCACATACCGAGCTTTTGTGGATTCTTGATTTCGTCTGCCGTGACGAGCCACGGGCCGACCGGACCAAAAGTGTCGCAACCCTTGCCCTTGTCCCACGTACCGCCGCGTTCGATTTGATATTCGCGCTCTGACACGTCGTTGATCAAGCAATAGCCGGCGACATGTTTGAGTGCGTCTTTTTTGCTGACATAGCGCGCTTTCTTTCCAATCACCACGCCAAGCTCAACTTCCCAATCGGATTTCTTTGATCCTTTAGGCAACATCACCGGGTCATTAGGGCCACTCAGGCTGGTATCAGCCTTAAAGAAAATAATCGGTTCTTTCGGGCAAGGCATGCCAGCTTCGGCCGCATGGTCTGAGTAGTTCAAACCAATCGCCAAAAACTTACCCACATCAGCGAGTGGGACGCCATAGCGTGGCTTGCCTTTTACCAAGGGCAATGTGCTCGTTTTAATTTTAGCGAGCTTGGACAGCGCAGCGCTCGATAGTTGCGCCGAAGTGATATCGGGAACCACGCCCGACAAGTCACGCAACTTGCCTTCTTTGTCGATCAGGCCGGGTTTTTCTTTACCTTTAGCGCCATAGCGTACGAGTTTCATTGCTTCTCCTTGGATGAAGCGTTGAATTTAACAGCTATCGCACGGTGTAATCAATATGTTGCGCGGCCGCCAGAGATATCGAACACCGCAGCGGTAGAGAAGCTGCAGGCGTCCGAGGACAACCACATCACCAAATGTGCGATTTCATCAGGGGCGCCAAAACGATTCATTGGGATTTTGGACAACATGAAATCAATATGCTCTTGCGTCATTTGCGCAAACATTCCGGTACGTACCGCGGCAGGTGTAATGCAGTTGACTGTAATGCCCGTCTGGGCAAGCTCTTTACCGAGAGACTTGGTGAGGCCGATAACAGCCGCTTTCGAGGCGCTGTACGCCGAAGCGTTCGGATTGCCCTCTTTGCCGGCCACCGAAGCGATGTTCACAATGCGCCCTGCCCCTTGGCCTTGTTCTGCAAGCTTCATCAGGGGAACGATTGCCTGACACGTGAGGAGCGTGCCGCGCACATTGATCGCAAACACACGATCCCATTCGCTCAGCGGGTAGTCCACTACCGTTGTGTTAGGCCCGGTGATGCCGGCGCTATTGACCAGCATGTTGATGTGTGCGCAAAATTTTGTTGAGGAAGCGAGCGCTTGCGCAACCGACGCTGCATCAGAGACATCGACCTGCACCGTGTGCACCTTGCTGCCATGCAAGTCTTGCGCGGCGCGCAGCGCTTGTGGATCGCGATCCCAGATGGAGACACGCGCACCTGCGGCAAGAAACTGCTCAACACATGCTTGGCCAATGCCCGCTGCGCCGCCCGTCACGACAGCGTGTTTGCCACTAAAGTCATAGCGCACCGTGTTTGTCATCACACTTCCTCGTTATCAGCGATCCCGAGGATGATCACTAGACGTAGCGGCCTCCTGCACCAATCGCTACGGTGATCAAACCGAGAATCAGGTTTGTAAATATAAGGGGTCGAATCTTGGCGAGTGCTAGCCCGCCGGTTGGCCAATCTTTTGCAGCCACAGCTGATTTAAGCATACGAAAGGGCCCACCGTAGATGTAAGCAAAAATCACGGTCATGACCACAGCGATCAAGAGCATCGTATGCACATACCATCCTAGCTTGCCAAAGCTGCCTAACATGTGAATTAAGCCAAAGCCTGAAAGAAACAGCAGAAGGATTGCGCCTTTCACCCACACGAAGAAGCGACCGAACACGCCACTAATCAGTGTCAGACGTTCTGGTGGCTGCAACACGCTTGCCGCAGTCGGACGCAGTGCACTGTGCGCAAAAAACATCCCACCGACCCAAACTAGGGCCGCCAACAAATGCAACACCACCAAAAAGGCCATCAACATTGCAATCTCCAAAGCTGGATTTAATGTGCCTTAGAAATCCATATGGATTCCAAGGCGCAAGATGGCCTAGAGTCTAACGCGCACTTCTCGTTCGCGTTTAAAAATCAGGCAAATTTTAGGGCTATTAAAAAAGGGCCCGAAGGCCCCTTTTTATCAAAGCAAGAAAACCCGCCACCGCTTACACCGGCTTGGATAACTGATCAAGAATCGCGGGGTTTTCTAAGGTGGATACGTCCTGTGTGACCACTTCACCCTTGGCCACGACACGCAACAAGCGACGCATGATTTTCCCGGAGCGTGTCTTGGGCAAGTTATCGCCGAAGCGAATCTCTTTGGGCTTGGCGATCGGACCGATCTCTTTGGCTACCCAATCGCGTAATTGCTTGCCAATCGCGATCGCCTCGTCACCTTCTGGGCGGCTGCGCTTGAGCACCACAAACGCCACAACCGCTTCACCCGTTGTTGCATCAGGGCGCCCCACCACTGCGGCCTCGGCAACCATCTCGTGGGCAACCAATGCAGACTCGACTTCCATGGTTCCAAGGCGATGGCCAGAGACGTTCAAGACGTCATCAATACGTCCCATGATCCAGAAACAACCGTCCTTGTCGCATTGCGCACCATCACCCGCCAAGTAGTAACCACGCAACTCGGGAGGAAAGTAGCTCTTCACAAAACGATCTGGATCGCCCCAGATCGTGCGGATCATGGAAGGCCAAGGACGTTTGATCACGAGGAAACCACCATGTCCTGCCTCAACATCACCCCCTATCTCATCCACGATTGCTGCGGTGATCCCAGGCAAACGTGTCGTGCACGAGCCAGGCTTAAGCGGCGTCGCACCAGGCAGCGGGGTAATCATATGGCCACCGGTTTCTGTCTGCCACCAGGTGTCAACGATCGGGCAACGACCGCCGCCCACATTGTTGTAGTACCACATCCAAGCCTCTGGATTGATGGGCTCACCGACCGAACCCAGCAGGCGCAAGCTCGACATATCGAAGGACTTGGGATGATGCGCTGCGACGGCGTCTGAAGTCTTAATCAAAGAGCGAATCGCTGTTGGCGCAGTATAGAAAATTGAAACCTTGTGGTCCTGAATCATCCTCCAGAAGCGACCTGCATCAGGATAGGTCGGTACACCCTCAAACACAACCTGCGTCAAACCTGCAGCCAAGGGGCCATACGTGATGTAGGTATGTCCTGTGACCCAGCCCACATCGGCCGTACACCAGAACACGTCGTTCGCTTTCGCATCAAAGACCCACTGCATCGTGAGCTTTGCCCACAACAGATAGCCCGCGGAGGAATGTTGCACGCCCTTAGGCTTGCCGGTTGAGCCAGAGGTGTACAAAATAAACAAAGGGTGTTCGGCATTGACCGCGACGGGTGCACAGTCGGCCGCTTGCTTTTCTACTAAATCGTGCATCCATACGTCGCGCTTGGCATCCCAATTGACCTTGCCACCTGTGCGCTTGTAGACGACGCAATGGCGCACAGCATCACAGGCGCCCATGCCGAATGCTTCGTCAACGGCTGGCTTGAGTGGAATCGCCCGACCACCACGCAGTTGTTCGTCGGCGGTAATCACCAAACTCGCACCGACATCCACAATACGTTCGTGCAAGCTTTTTGCCGAGAAACCGCCAAACACCACCGAGTGCGTGATGCCCAAACGAGCGCAAGCCTGCATCGCGACAACCGCTTCAATCGACATCGGTAGATAAATGATTGACCGATCACCCGCCTTGTAACCAAGCGACTTTAATCCGTTCGCAAATTTGCACACGCGCTCATAGAGCTGCTGGTAGGTAACCTTGAGGACTTCGCCCCCATCGGTTTCAAAGATAATTGCGATTTTGTTGGCGTTACCGTTCTTGAGATTGACATCCAAGCAGTTGGCAGAGACATTGAGCTCGCCGTCACCGAACCACTCAAAGAACGGCGCACGCGATTCATCAAGCACCTTGGTGAAAGGCTTGGTCCACTGCAACTGCTCGCGAGCCATCCGCCCCCAGAATGCATTCGGATCCCGATCCGCTTCGTCAAGCAGTGCCTGATAAGCAGCCTGCCCTGAAACATTGGCTTGTTGGACGAAGCTCTGGGGTGGTGGGAATACGCGCGTTTCCACCATCACGGATTCAATTGAATTGGCCATGAAATATTGTCTCCTCGGTCACCAGGGCGAATGCCCGTTTGAAAAAAATTTTTATAACTTCAGTGCTGCAATCCCGGCTGTCGCAATCTGTGCATCTTCGGAGGACTGTACTCCCGACACACCGACCGCACCCACCGTATGGCCTTCAACCATAATTGGCACGCCGCCCTCCAGCATGCCTTGAATCAACGGAGCCGACAGAAACGACATACGTCCGTTGTTAATGACATCCTCGTAAACCTTAGAGGGACGCGCACCCATTGCGGCAGTATGCGCTTTAGCCGGCGCAATATGGGCCGAAATCGTATTCGCGCCATCCAGGCGCTGCAGACCGAGTAGGTGCCCGCCATCGTCCACCACGGCAATCGTCACCGCCCACTTATTGGCTTGTGCGTGCGATTTGGCAGCCGACAGAATCAAAGAAACGTCAGCATCGGTCAACATGGGTTTAGTTTTCATAAATAATCCTTAACTAATTCAAGAGCGCTCGGGTGTTCAATTTTAGCTTCAGCCGCCAAAAACTATCTCGATCATGGTTGGCGGCTGTGTGGGTAGTTGGAATCGGGTTCATAGGGTCTCGGCAAGCAGTTTCCGCAGGATTTCGCACTTTTTGTACTATGATTATGCCAAGCTAAGCTTGCACGAGGCTTGCCAAATCCTTTTTTGTATTGAGTGCCATGTCAGTTTTTACATCTGCAGCATTGCATCTGCGTTCGTCTAGCCGTCGGCTGGGATGGGTGGCAGCGTGCGCGCTGGCGGTCGCACTGACTGGTTGCGCGGACTCCAACAAGCAAGCGGGGTCAGGGATTGGCGGCTACTCAATGGATTGGCGCAATGCAACAGACCCAATCGGGGCCTTTGTTAATCGCTTGAGAAATGGCTCCGGTCTGATCATCGGGGATATCAATCACCCCTTGGCGGCGCAAGCACTGACCCATCTGGGCATTCGCTACAGCTGGGGTGGCAAATCGCCCGAAACGGGTTTCGATTGCAGCGGCTTAGTTTTGTATTCTGCCCAGCAGTCGCTCGGGCTGAAGTTGCCACCGCGTGCGGATGACATCGCCAGATACGGCGACATCATCAAACGTAATGACTTGGCGGTCGGTGATTTAGTATTTTTTAATACGCTGGGCACACGTTATTCGCATGTCGGGGTGTATCTGGGTCAGGACAAGTTTGTTCACTCACCGTCCCGCGGTGGCGTGGTCCGTATTGAAGATATGAATCTACGCTACTGGACCATGCGTTATACCGGTGCGCGTCGCCTAAGCCCTCCCACCGAAGTCGCAACGCGCTAACCCGCACAACCCACACTGTTCTAGGGCCTGCTGCATCGCGCATACCGAGCGCCTGCAGGCGACCACCTTTATGCCCGAACGTTGCGCGGCATTTCTGAATGTTTTCATGACGTTATGTCCAAGAAAGTCTGTTAGCAGGATCACTATTTGTGTACCTGTAGGCAGTTGCAACGTCTTCTTTTGATGCGAGGGGTCCCGCCCGCTGATGTGATGGGTGATCGCGATATTGTGATCACGCAGCAGGTTAGGAATGTTGCCGAGCCGATCGGCCCCGACGATTACTGCGCTGATAGTGGGAATCATGTCTGCTCCTAAGTTTAAAAGGCACAGACCAAATGATAATGATTCTCATTTAAATAGCAAGCGTAATGATACCTATTCTCATTTTTTCTCGACTAACTCCCGAATCCGATCCGCATCGAGCTCCGGCGTCAGCATGGCAATAAAGGTGTAGACGTAATCGCGCAAAAACACGCCAGACTTCAACGCGATGCGCGTGGTCTGTTCGCCAAAAAGATGGCCGGCCGGGATACAGACCAAATTGGTATCGCGGTGCGGCTCATAGGCCATCCCGGCAATGATCCCGATTCCCAGGCCCACATCGACGTAGGTCTTAATGACATCGGCATCGATTGCTTCAAGAACGATATCTGGGCGCAGCCCTTGTGCCTCGAACGCGCGATCAACTGAGCCTCGCCCCGAGAACGCACGATCATACGTAATGACGGGGTAACTGGCTAAATGCTCAAGCGTGAGCACAAAGTTCTTTTTCCGCGACAGCGCAACGAGTGGATGCTCGGGCCGCACCACCACCGAATGCGACCAGCTATAGCACGGCAAGGTCGTCAACCCGGGCGTCAAGGCAAGTGATTCCGTTGCGATCGCCAGATCTGCTTGGCCATTGAGCACCATCTCCGCGAGCTGCGGTGGACTGCCCTCTGCAAGCGAGAGATGTACCTTAGGAAAGTGACGTCGAAAATCCGGAATAATTTTCGGTAAGACATAACGCGCCTGCGTATGCGTACAAGCAATGACGAGACTACCTTCATCACGCCGCGCGTACTCATCACTCACTTTCTTAAGGTTATCGATCTCGCACATAATGCGTTCAACGACCGCGGCCACTGAGCGACCGGGCTTGGTCAGGCCTTTAATGCGCTTACCGTGGCGCTCAAAAATCTGCACGCCGAGCTCATCCTCAAATTCGAGAATTGCTTTGGACACACCAGGCTGGGACGTAAACAGCGAGCGTGCGGCCTCGGTCAGATTAAAGTCGCGCCGAATGGTTTCTCGGATAAAACGAAATTGCTGCAAATTCATATGATCTCTCCTCTGACCACGATTATAAGTAATAAAGAGAATATTCTACATAACAAATTCGTATAAACTTAATCCCTGCAATTCTTAGCATCAACCCCATATAGATTCATACGCATAGGCGTTCAAGATGCGTGATAATTCACGCAGACAATATTCACTTACTTTTCACCTTCTCACAGGTTTGCCACATGGAATTCAGCACCCACGCATCGGTTTCACCCCATCAACATAAAACCGCTGCGCTCGCGGTCGGAGTTTTTAAGGATGGCATCTTGAGCGGCGCCGCCGATGCAATTGATCGTGCAAGCCAAGGGGCCATTAAAGCGGTCGTCAAAGCGGAGTTCACAGGCAGTACCGGTGCAACGCTGGTCTTACGAGATTTAAAAGGCGTATCGGCCTCACGAGTCGTCTTGGTCGGACTAGGCAAACAGAGTGAGTACAGCGCCAAAGCGCACGCGACGGCCGAGCAAGCCTTCGCAGCGTATTGCGTGCAAGCGCGGTTGACCGAAGCGACGTCAAGCGTAGCGGCCATCCCTTACGCACAGAGCGATGCACGTGCGCGCGCACGCACCGCAGCAAGCGCCGTCGGTGCGCGCCTCTACCACTTTGATGCGACCTTCGGCAAGCCTGATCTCGAGGCGCGTCCGAAACTGAAAAAATTTATCGCGTTAGTGGTTAAGTCGGATCAAGACGCGACGAACCAAGGCCTTGCCGAAGGCGCCGCACTTGCCGAAGGGATGTCGCTGGCGCGCACACTCGGCAACTTGCCCGGCAACATCTGCACACCGACCTACCTGGGCGAGGTCGCTAAAAAACTCGGTCGTGAGTTTAAAAGCATCAAAGTCAACGTACTCGAACCCAAACAAATTGAAAAGCTTGGCATGGGTTCCTTTTTGTCGGTGGCACGTGGTTCGGCGCAACCTGCCCGCTTCATCGTCATGCACTACCAAGGAAAACCCGGTACACGCGCCTCGAGCAAGACGTCAACGAAAGCGGCCACCAAAGGCCCGATCGTCCTGATTGGCAAAGGCATCACGTTTGACTCGGGTGGAATTTCGATCAAATCCGCCGCAACCATGGACGAGATGAAGTTCGATATGTGCGGCGCGGCAAGTGTGCTGGGCACCATGCGCGCCATCGCAGAAATCGGCCTGCCTGGAGAAGTGATTGCGCTCATCCCCACATGTGAAAACATGCCCAGCGGCACGGCGAACAAGCCAGGCGATGTGGTCACCAGCATGTCGGGCCAAACCATTGAGATCCTCAATACCGATGCCGAAGGCCGTCTGATTCTTTGCGACGCACTCACGTACGCCGAACGCTTCAAACCCTCCGCCGTCATTGACATCGCCACCTTAACGGGCGCTTGCGTCGTCGCCCTGGGCAAGGTGAACTCAGGACTATTCTCGACCAACGACGCGCTTGCCGATGCACTCTTGGCAGCCGGCAAGCAAGCGCAAGATCCTGCCTGGCGCATGCCCTTGGATGATGCGTATCAGGCACAACTGAAATCAAACTTCGCCGACATGGCGAACATTGGCGGTCAACCCGGTGGTGCGGTCACAGCGGCGTGTTTCCTGTCCCGCTTCGCAAAAGCCTACCCCTGGGCGCACCTGGATATTGCAGGAACCGCCTGGCATGGTGGCGCTATCAAAGGTGCAACCGGTCGTCCAGTTGGCATGCTGTTCCAGTACCTCTTGAATCAGGCCTGACGCACGAGATGGCACGCATCGACTTCGCCTTTGGTGCAACCGAACGCATCACGCAGGCTTGCCAGACAAGTTTGCGCCAGCACCTTGCAGGACAGCCGTTGATTGTCTATTGCACAGACGCGGGACGTCTGAAGGCGTTCGATCAAAAGTTATGGGGCGTCGATGAAGCCGCCTTTGTGCCGCACGTGGCGGCGGATGATCCTGAGGCGGCCGACACACCCATTTGGCTAGTTTCTAATGATCTGCACGGCGCCTTGGGCCGCGCACCGGCCAAGGTCTGGCTCCTGAACCTAGACGACCACTGCCCGCCCGGTATTGACAACGTCACTCGAGTACTGGAAATCGTTTCAGACGACGATACGGATAAAGCCGCGGCGCGCGAACGCTGGCGTCTGTATCAGGCCGCCGGACACGACGTGAAGTCTTTCCGTTTGTCAGCCGTTTAATACGAAATAACCTATAAAATCAAAGGGATCTAGCCTTTCAGGGAACTGTCAGGTATGCTTTCGGTCATAGATACAAGACGATTACTTTGTTCTTGCCTCATTTTTAGTAAAAGGAGCACTACATGAGCGACTATCGCCCAACACTCTCGAGCAACCCATACGATGGCGCCGCGACAGCAGTCGTGCGCAACCGCGTGCTGCGCAACACCTACTGGCTGCTTGCGCTGTCCTTGATCCCAACCGTTCTGGGTGCAGCCGTTGGCATGGCCAGCGGTATCAATCAAATCATGGCCTCTAGCCCTGTCATGACGGTCGTTATCTTTTTAGCTGGCGCCTTTGGCTTGATGTTTGCCATTGAAAAGTACAAAGAAAGCTCCTTAGGCGTTGGCCTGCTGCTGCTGTTTACGTTCTTTATGGGCGTCATGCTGTCACGCTTATTAGGCTTCGTCTTGGGCATGAGCAACGGCACCCAGCTTGTGATGTTTGCGTTCGGCGGCACGGCGATTGTGTTTGGCACGATGGCCACGCTGGCCACAACGATCAAACGCGATTTGTCTGGCCTGAGCAAGTTCATGTTCATCGGTGTGATAATTTTGTTGGTCGCTGGTATCGCTAACATTTGGCTAAAGTTGCCCGCGCTGATGCTCACAATCTCAGTGCTTGCGATTGTGATTTTTTCAGCCTTCATGCTGATTGATCTGCAGCGCGTGGTTAACGGCGGCGAAACCAACTACGTTTCAGCCACGCTGGCGATCTACTTGGATGTGTACAACGTGTTTTCAAACCTGTTGGCGATCCTTGGCATCACAGGCGGTAGCCGCGATTAACAAGTTCTGTCTGCTTTGATGTTAAAAAGCTCACCTTCGGGTGAGCTTTTTGTTGGGACTGTCTGGAACGCATAATGAGCAATACGGTACTAAGCGAAACAAACCATGGGGTGCTGACCCTCACGATCAACCGACCGGAAAGTCGTAATGCTCTGGACGCGCAAACCTATCTCGCGCTCGCTGCGCAAGTGCGTGCCGCCAGTTTGGACGACGAAATACGCGCGATTGTGCTGACAGGTGCCCAAGGGCACTTTACTGCCGGCAATGACCTGAAAGACTTCCAGCGTCCACGTCCAGCGGGGGATAGCCCTGGTATCACATTACTGCGCAGCCTAGTCGACTCAGATCTTCCAATCATTGCAGCGATTGAGGGCAATGCAATCGGCATCGGCGTGACCCTGTTGCAGCACTGCGACTTTGTGTATGCAGCCGACAACGCGCTGTTTAAGATTCCATTTGTACCCTTAGGTTTATGCCCAGAAGGCGCCTCGAGCCTGTTGCTCGCGCAACTAGTAGGCGCGCGTAAAGCGAATGACTGGCTACTACGCGGCCGCGCGTTTAAGCCCCAAGAAGCCTTCGAGGCTGGGTTTATTACTGCTGTGACGCAACCAGGGCAAGCCTTGGTCCACGCACAGCAAACCGCCGTCGAATTGGCTGCGTTGCCCCCACAAGCGCTACAACTCTCTAAACAGATGATGAAACACACGCAGCGCCCCGCGCTTCATGCTGCGTTTGATTACGAGTGGGGTCACTTCACAGAGCGACTGCAATCCGTCGAGGCACAACAAGCCTTTGCCAATTTTTTTAAAGCACGCGAGGCGT
>CAJBTJ010000164.1 GCA_903958565.1 uncultured beta proteobacterium | reverse complement strand
CTAAACCGCCAACACACCACTTGCCCCGAGTACCGCTCCGATCCCAAGCAAACAAAACATATTAATTTTATTGCGCCACACGATAAGCGTCACGGCAGCTGTCAACACCCATAATGGCCAGTCGTGTAAACCATCCGTATTGGCCGTCGCAAGCAACCAGCCTGACGCAACCATCAACGCGGTCACGATCGGCCCCATCCCCTGCTTAAAGGCCCGCACTGCGCGCAAATCTCTGTTGCGATGCACCCAACTCGCGGTCACAAAGATGAGGGCCGAACTCGGCACCAGAATCCCGATCATGCTGAGCGTCGCTGCAAAGAGTGCCGGGCCAAAGCCACCCGCATTCAACCCGATATTCCAACCAATTAAGGCTACGAACAATACATTGGGACCTGGTGCGCCTTGTGCGATTACGACCGAGGCACTGAACTGGGCATCCGTCAGCCATTGCTCGTGGGTCACCAGG
Source organism: uncultured beta proteobacterium (assembly GCA_903958565.1). Taxonomy (GTDB): domain Bacteria; phylum Pseudomonadota; class Gammaproteobacteria; order Burkholderiales; family Burkholderiaceae_B; genus Zwartia. Next base: position 2,364 of record CAJBTJ010000164.1, on the reverse strand, counting down.
TGGTGATGGATTTCAGGCAACATGACGAGTGGTCCACCGACCGACGTCAAGGAAAACTGCAAGAAGTACCTAAGCAGGTCGAACCAGTCTGACCATTGCATGACGATGCTGAGGGGCGTATTCATGGTTTGCCCTTCATTGCTTGTTCTTCAGTGCAACATCTTTAATCTTCAGATACGCAATGACACAAGCAATGCCACCCAGCCCGAATAAGATATAGGTCATGCGCCATTGGAATAGTGCTGTACCTACAAAACTGGCCACGCCCAAGATTGTGCAAAGCACGGGGCCAAGCACATTGCTTTTCAAAGCCGACAACAGCTTAATGCCTGTCGCGGTAATTAAGCCTGCGGCCACAGCGCCCATGCCACGCAACGCTGCAATGACCTCGGGATGATGTCCAAAAAAAGTGTAGGCTACTGCCAGTAACAGCACGATCACCGAGGGCATGGCAAACATACCCACCACGGCTGCCACCGCACCACGCCAGCCAAAGTAGCGTGAACCAACAATCACGGCGATGTTCAACGCAGGAGGACCCGGCATCGTGCGCGCCACAGCCCACTCTTCAATAAACTCTGCGCGTGTGAGCCACTTTTTCTTTTCAACCATCTCGCGTTCAATAAACGCAAGCACACCTCCAAAGCCCTGAAGGGCTAAGAGGCTAAAAGTAACAAACACCTCGCGTATCGACTGCGGGCGAGGCCTTTCCAACGAAGTCATGCTGCTCTGCTTCCAACGATTAGTTACGTAAGGCCTTCAACAAACGCTGCCCAGCTCTTCCATCAGCCGGCATACCGACTTTAGCCTGAAAATCACTAATCGCTTTGCGCGATAGCGCTCCAATCAACCCGTCGACCTCACCGATGTCATAGCCTCGTTTAATCAACAGCTGCTGAATCTCGCGACGCTCCGCCCGACTTGTCCCCGCATCATCTGTTGGCCAAGGGGTCTTGAAGACACCCCCGCCCCCAATACGGTCTGCCAAATGCGCAATCGACAAGCCATAGGACTCAGCCGCGTTATAGCTGTAAATCGCATCGAAGTTACGGAAGACCAAAAACGCGGGGCCTTTCGGCCCAGAGGGCAACAGCAAGGCCGCTTGTGTGGTGTCAGTCACCCCAGCAGACTTCGCACGTGCAGGATCAATCGGTTTGATGCCCGCAGCAGTCCATTGCGCTAATGGCTGCTTGGTGCGTCGGCCAGAAGGACCAGCGTAATCCGCAGGGATCTTGACCTCATAACCCCAGGCCTGCCCTTTTACCCAACCCGCCTTTTGCAGAAAATTCGCAGTAGAACCCAGCGCATCAGGCACAGAGTTCACGATGTCACGCTTACCGTCTCCATCAAAATCTACGGCTAATCGCTGATACGTGGTCGGCATAAATTGGGTTTGACCAAACGCCCCCGCCCAAGAACCCACTAAGGCCTCAGATGCAATATCGCCGCTCTGCAGAATGCGCAGCGTAGCGAGGAGTTCGCCCTTAAAAAAGGCTTGCCGCTTGTTCGCACAGACAAGCGTGACGAGCGAGCGGACAATCTCTCGCTTGCCTTGTATCCGACCGTAATTGGATTCAACACCCCACACTGCAACGATCACACGCGCATCCACACCATACTGTTGCTCGGCCTGCTGCAATACCTCAGACCATTTCTTCTGCATGGCGCGACCATCGTCGACGCGCTCTTGATCCACTAACCCCGCCACATAGTCCCAAATCGCGATCCGAAACTCCGGCTGAAAATCAAACGCTTTCAACACATCTGGATCGGACTCGACACCTTTGGTGGCAGTATCGAAGGTTTTTGCAGTAATGCCTTGCGCAAGCACCTCCTTGCGCAAACCCGAGACACAGGCGTCTAAGCTCTGCGCGTGACTCAGGCCAGACCAAAGACCCAATACACTCAATAGTCCAGCGGCGAAAGATTTAGAAAAAAAGATTTGCATGGGTGCTAATGCGGTCTGCCTCATCAAATTTCGTCTCTTCATTATCCGAGGCGCATTTTGGCCATCAACGCCGTGACGTCTGAGGCTGAATGCTTTTCAAGCGAAAGTAAAACTTGCAGCAATTTCTCTACGACAGCAGAATCTTGTCCCTCGGCATTGTGACGATACTTCGCGATGATGTCCTCGTCCGACGCTGGATTCTCTGGCTCACCTTTGGCGAGCGGCACATCCACGTTGTAGGTGGCACCCTTTGTTGTCTTCAAGACGATCGAGGCGCCGCGGCTTGCGGGGTAAGCCTTCGCCCACTTGTCGTCGAGTGTGGCATTGATACGGTTTGCCAAGCCTTGAATCTCTTTGTTGGCCACCACCGATTGCACGTAGCGATCCTCACCCACATCCCCGTAATACGCGGCCAT
>CAJBTJ010000163.1 GCA_903958565.1 uncultured beta proteobacterium | reverse complement strand
CATGCACGCGCAATGGCAGGCCGGGCGGGAGCAGAGTCGACCCAGGCACCTGTGCGATCTGGAATGATCCCCAGCGCACGTTACTAGGATCGAAACAAGAAGCGTGGCTCAATACTGAATTCGCACGCTCGCGTACGACTTGGAATGTCATCGGACAGCAAAGCGTGTTCGGCCCACGCAACTTTAATACGCAAGGTGGTCAAAGCTATTCAAATGACGGTTGGGATGGCTATCCTGCGGCCCGACAAAGACTGATTGATTCCATGCGCAATACCCAGCTTACCAACCCCGTGCTGCTAGGGGGTGACGTCCATCAAAATTGGGTAGGCAATATTTTGTCGGACTACAATAATCCAAACAGCGAGAAAGTGGGTGTAGAGTTTTGCGGGACGAGCATCACCTCGCTCACCGCCCTGACGAATCTCGAGCAGGCGAAAATCATTGAGCGTCATCCACACTTTGTTTTTGGTGACTGCGAATCGCGTGGCTTTGGAGTCGTGGAGATCACGCCTGCGCAAATAACCACCACTCTCAAGGCGGTCCGCGACGCAACCGACCCACTGTCTGATGCCCATACTCTTGCACGCTTTTCAGTAGAAGCTGGCCGCGCCGAGATCCAAAAACTATAGCCGAGTATCGGTTTGAGCGTCTTAAATAGGCCAGTTAGCGTATATCCTATTTGTCTAATATTTTGTATTGTTGGATCATCTTGAATGGTTTGCAATCATGACAACAGCAGCACTTGGCCACGTGTACCTGGTCGACGACGATCCATCCATCCGACGGGCGCTCAAGGGCTCTCTCACCGAGCTTGGCTACATTGTCAATGAATACGACAGCGCCGAATCTTTTTTAAGTGATGCCGTACCCACTTCACCGGCAGTCATTCTTTTAGATATGCGCATGCCAAAACAATCTGGCATCGAGGTGCAGGCGACGCTGCTAAAACATGGGTGGCAAACACCCGTGATCTTCATCAGTGGAGAAAGCCTTTCTCCACAAATCGTCACAGCTATGAAGCAAGGTGCAGTCGATTTTTTGTTCAAACCGTTTTCGATGCAAGACCTCGTGCACACCATCGAAAGCGGCATCGCCCTAGATCGACAGATACACAGTCAGTTGACACGGGTAACGACAGCCAAAGCCAGGCTCGGTCTGTTGACACCCAGAGAAACCGAAGTCTGTATGGAAATGTTGTCGGGGCGGTCAAACAAAGAGATCGCGAAGCTGAGCGGCTCAGCCGCGGCAACGATTAAACTGCACCGCTCACGCGTTTTAGCAAAGATGCAGGTCAAGTCCCTGAGCGAACTGCTCACACTATGTGAGGGCGTCAACCTTCACGCCAAGGACCCACTCGCGCCACAGCGCCACAATTAGCGCCATTAAGACTGGGCCAATAAATAGACCGACAAAGCCCATCGTCGTCACGCCCCCCACTAGACCAAAAAACGTTGGTAGAAACGGCAGCTTAACGGGCCCACCCACCAGTCGTGGTCGTAAGGTCTTGTCGACGATAAAGAGTTCAACCGATCCCCAGGCAAACAAACCCGCACCAGCAAGAGGATTGCCTGAACCCACCAAATATAGTGACACCAGGGTAAAGGCGAGCGGCGCACCGCCGGGGATCATCGCCATTACGGCTGTGATTACGCCTAGCAACACTGGCGATGGCACGCCAGCCACCCAGTAAGCCAAGCCCAATACAACGCCTTCACCTATTGCGATAAGACCCATCCCCGTCACGGTCGCACTGATCGTCGCGGGCACCACACGTGAAAATCTTTGCCAACGGGTTGGCAGTACGCGTTCGCCCAAGATATCGAGCTGCGCCGCCATGTGATGACCGTCTTTGTAGACGAACAGCAGCGTAATCAGCATGAACAACAAGGTAAGCATGATGTGGAAGAAGTTACCGGTTGCAGTCAATACGAGCCGATAAATATTGCCAATGTGTTGGCCGCTGACCAGTTCAATCATGCTCCCGATTGCATGCGGCTCGCCGAGATACTCGGCCCAGTACGACCCTAGGGTTTCGCCCACCACCGGCAGTGCGACAATCCACGAAGGCGCGTCGACACCGTCTCGGTTCGCAGCCAACACCCAAGCCACAAAAATTCTTGCCTCATTGACAGAGTAGTAGAGTGCGATCGAAATCGGGACAATTAGTAGCACAACGATAGCCACTAGCGCCGTGCTGGCGGCCAGTATCGTCCGTCCGCCACAAACCTCCAACCATTTTGAATAAAGAGGCCAACTCGCAAAGCCAATAATCAACGCTGCGAGCACCGGCACCACAAAGCCGCTAAAAAAATAAACGGCTGCTGCCATTAATAAAACAAGCAGCAACCTCGCAACAATATGGAGCGGCAAGACGGGTTGCATTAGGTCAGCACCCGCTGCGGCTTACCTGCAACCCACGCCGCGATATTTGCAACAACATTGGGGTAGAAAACCGCGAAGTTTTCTGGCGTCGCATAACCCAGGTGTGGCGTGAGTAAAGTACGTGGGGTTTTGCGCCACACATCATTGGCCGCCAAGGGTTCCGAATCATAGACGTCTATGCCGGCACCACCAATCTTGCCTTGCTCTAACAACGCACGCAAAGTCGCTTGATCGATGAGGCCTGCGCGAGACGTATTGACGATGAACGCTGTCGGCTTCATCGACTTCAAGCTCGCCGCATCAACAACGCCTCGCGATCGATCGCTCAACACCATATGCACGCTGATCGCGTCTGATGTACTGAAGAGCTCTTGCTTGCTGACGAGCTTGACACCCGCCTCAGCTGCGCGTTCTTCGGTCAGATTTGGGCTCCAGGCCACCACTTCCATACCAAATGCTTGACCAACCTTGGCGACCTTTTTACCCAACTGGCCAGCACCCACCAAACCAAGGCGCTTACCTTCAATGGTGGGGGGCATCGACGTCTGCCAAAGTCCGTTCGTCATGTTGGCCGACTCTTGAGGAATCTTTTTAAACAATGCCAGCATCAAGGCCCAAGCGAGTTCTGCGGTGGCACCGGTGCTCTTGGGGTCGCCTGGCGAGCCGCACACCACCACACCTTTTTGGCGACAGGCGTCCAGGTCGATCGAGTTATTGCGCAGTCCTGTGGTCACCAGTAATTTAAGTTTCGGCATCGCTTGAATGACGGCGGCAGGAAAGGCTGAGCGCTCACGCATGGCGACAACCACTTCGAAATCAGCCAAGGTCTTTGCGAGCTGATCCGGCTGGATAAACTCATCGAAAAACTTTACGTCCGCTTTTAGCGAAGACCAGTCAGCCAGCCCTTGGGCCACTTTCAAATAATCATCAAGCACTGCAATACGCATTGTCATCTCCAGATAGTCAGACTTTAAGACCTTGATCACGGTCCACTTAAAAAATCACCTGCATTGTTTAACTGACAAGACTCACTATTTCAATCTTTTCTCGATCTCTTCTTTAGGAATCGCGCCTCCGACTCGGCTGCCATCCGCGAAGAATAGGGCTGGCGTCCCACGTACCATCAACTTTTGACCAAGCGCCACCATCTTATCAACAGGAACCTCACAGTCAACCTTGGGGGGCACTACACCTTTTAGCATCCAAGCATCCCACGTTTCACCACGATCTTTTGCGCACCAAATATTTTTAACTTTTTGTGTCGAGTCAGGAGAGAGGATCGGGTAGGGGAACGTGTAAACAGTCAGGTTGTCAATTTCTCCCAAGGATTTACGCAGAGTTTTGCAATATCCGCAGTTAGGGTCCTCGAAAATAGCGAGCTTACGTGAGCCGTCGCCCCGCACCTGCTTAAAAGATAACTCAAAGGGCAACTGTTCAAACGGCATCTTTGCCAACTCGTCCTGACGCTCACGTGTGATGTCGCGGCGTGTTTTTGCATCGATCAGCGTTCCATCCAATACAAAGTTTACCTGTTCGTCGGTGTAGACGAGATCAGAGCCAAGCTGGACTTCATACAGACCGTAAGGAGTTGAGCGCACGCCGACAATCGGTGGATTATTAAAGCGTTCGGCAAAAAGCTTTTTGACCGCCGCCACTTTGGCATCCTCGGCGCTCACTGCTGCAGCTGCTGCGACGGCGGGGGGTGTCGCCTGCGCCAGCACGGCAGTGCTCCACAAAGAAACCACTACCCACGACATATTCATGAACAAACGGTTAAACATTATTTCTCCTAGCGGGATGCACCCGCGATGAGCTGCCGCTTAATAAACGGTAACTTTTCTGCGAGGTTCATCCCCGTGTTGCGCAACCAAACAACGGGTGCATGTTGAATATCAAACAGACGGGCCAGACCGTCTGTCACGAGACGCATCGCCATCACAGGCTCCGCGCGGAGTCGGCGATACCGCCGCAATACCATTGGATCGCCCGGACTACGGAACGACTCGCGCGCAGCGACGGTGTCGACTAGCGCTTGTACGTCACCTAAACCAAGGTTAAGTCCTTGCCCAGCTAAGGGATGCAAGCGGTGCGCGGCATCGCCAGCGAGCGCCAAGCAATCGCCAATGATGGGAGACTGATTGAGCGTCAGCGGGAAGCCATGCACCGCGCTGCGCAATGTTAATGCGCCTAACCGCCCTGCTGTCGCAGCCGCCAACCTTGTCTGTAATGCTGATGCCTGCTGTGCAGCGGGCATCGCTAGGACCTCATTCGCGATGGCTTCTTTCAAGGACCACACCATCGACACTTGTGGACCCTGCGCCGTGTCAGGCATAGGCAACAAGGCCAAAACACCCTCCGAACCAAACCATTGTAAGGCGGTGCCTTGGTGAGGCACGCTGCAATTGAAATGAGCCACGAGCGCAGTCGCTCCGTAAGGGCGGCTCTCTACTGTCAACCCTGCTGCCGCACGTAACGGCGACTGTGCGCCGTCGGCAGCGATGAACAACTCGGCCTCGAGAGTGGTACCTCGGTCTGTGGTGAGCGCGCCAGGCGCATAGGATGCAAATTTTTCGGTGACCCAGCGCAAGCCCATCACCTGTGCTGCTTGCACCAACACACGTTCAATCTCCGAGGACTCGACGATCCAGGCCAGCTCGGATTGCGCGGATTGCCAGGCGTTCAAGTTCAACAATCCATTACCGTCGCCATGAATCTCCATCGCCTGGACCGATGTCAACCGTCGTGCATCGATCAAAGCCCAGACGCCGATCGATGCCAGAAAACGCTGACTTGCGGGCGACAAGGCATACACCCGGGCAAAGAACTCATCTTGAGACAGATTCTGCACAGTCGGTCGTGGGCCAACGAGCGTAACCGCCTCACCCTTTCGGGCGAACGCCAGAGCCGTGGCTAAACCGACAATGCCACTCCCACAAACGACGATTGATGCGCTCATCTGGTTACGTCATCCTGATCAGCGCGCCGACGGTGCGCCGGCCTGTTTCGGCCACAGCACCCACATCTGTCCGTTCTGTTTCATTCTTCCGGCAAGCTCACCCGCCGCGGCACCAAAGCCCCAGTAAAAGTCCGTTCTTGCAGCGCCACGAATAGCGGTTCCCGTGTCTTGCGCAAACACTAGACGATTCAACGCTGTGTTGGACGAGGGCATGGTCGTCGACAAAAACACAGGTGTGCCGAGCGGTACAAAATTTGTATCAACTGCAATCGAGCGCTGCGCCATCAGGGGAATGCCGTAGGCACCCTTTGGGCCAATTTCTGGATCTGTGATGGCTTCTTCCGCAAAGAACACCGTAGCCGGATTTGCGTTCAGCATCTCTTGCGTACGATTGGGATTGCGTTTAGCCCACGCCCGAATGTTTTGCATGGAAGTCTGTGCAATGGGCATTTCACCTTTGTCTGCCAGCCACTTACCAATCGAGACATACGGGTGGCCGTTGTGATCCGCATACGCCACACGTATGGTCTTTCCATCTGGCAGCTGCACACGACCGGACCCCTGCACCTGCAGGAAGAAGTTGTCCACGGGATCGTTGACATAAACGATTGCGGGAGGACGTCGACCAGAGGTCTCGATTGCCGCTCGACTTTCGTAGGGTACTACCCGCTTACCATCTAATTTACCGCGTACGCGTTTACCGGCAAGCTCTGGATACACGCGACCTAAATCGATCGTCAGCAAGTCAGCGGGCACGGTGTAAAGCGGCCATTGATACGCGCCCGTGCGCGTACGAGAACCCAACACGAGCGGCTCATAGTAGCCCGTCACAATATTGCTCGCCGGCTTGCCATCTGGGCCCTGTAAGCGCCAAGGGCTCAACCAGGTCTGCAAAAATCTTCTGACGCCCTGTGGGTCGTTCGCCGCCGGAGCGCGCGCGCGATCCGATGCGGCCGCGCACACCGGCTGCCAGGCAAGCGGTGTCGCACGCGTCGGGCCCGCGAGGTTCGTCGAGGTGGGGCGCATCAGCCCTTGGCAGTTACGCAGAAATGTCGTCCAAACATTTTTCAAATCATCATCGGACCACCCGGGTAACTCGGACCAGTTTGCCGAAACAAAACGACCTTGCAACTGACGTGCGGCGCTGTCCGAGATCGGTCCCGACGGCACAGCCGGTGTCACGGCAGGGACGGGTGCGGGGGCCACAGGCGCAGGAGGCTCACTCACGGTCGTGCAGCCCGCCAGTAAGACCAACAAAAAACTAACCCAAAGTAGACGCATAGGTTGATGTGAGCTGATCATGAGCGCTTTCAATGCAACGTGCGTGGCATGGCCAGCACAAACTCAGGGATATCGACCTCAAACGGCACACCGTTTTCTCCCACACAGTGGTAACTGCCACGCATGGTTCCCACGGGCGTCTTTAACGGGCAACCACTGGTGTATTCGAAGGTTTCGCCCGGAGCGAGTAAGGGCTGCTGTCCCACCACACCCAAGCCACGAACCTCTTGTTCGCCCTGATCGCCGTCCGTAATGACCCAGTGGCGACTAATCACTTGTGCGGGTCGCTCGCCCGTGTTGGTAATGCGGACTTTGTAGGCAAAAACGAACTGCTGTTTGGCCGGATTGGACTGATCCGCAACAAAGTGCGGTTCGACTGCCACCGAAAGTTCAAAAGGTTTCACATGCATATCCAGAGAAAACTGCAATAATGAGCGTTAATCCGACTCGGTGTTCGCACATCATGCCAGAAACAACCGCCTTGACGACAGCTCGCATCGCTCCCAGTATTTTATCTGCGGACTTCGCCCGACTGGGTGAAGAAGTTAGAAATGTTGTCGCCGCCGGCGCCGATTGGATCCATTTTGACGTCATGGACAACCATTACGTTCCCAATTTGACGATTGGCCCTATGGTTTGTGAGGCGATTCGCCCCCATGTGGAGGTGCCGATTGACGTGCACCTGATGGTCGAACCGGTCGACAGCCTGATTCCGATGTTTGCCAAAGCAGGCGCCAACGTGATTACGTTTCATCCCGAAGCGTCTCGTCATGTGGATCGCAGCCTGGCCCTCATCCGCGATCAGGGCTGCAAAGCGGGGCTCGTATTTAACCCTGCCACGCCGCTGGATTGGCTCACGCATGTCATGCACAAGGTCGACATCATTCTGTTGATGTCGGTGAACCCGGGGTTTGGCGGTCAAAGCTTTATCCCTGCGACCCTCACAAAACTGCGTGCCGCGCGCAAACTGATCGACGCGCACGTTCAGGCTGGCGGACAAGCCATCGCTCTCGAAGTGGATGGCGGTGTCAAGACGGACAATATCCGAGACATTCGTGCGGCTGGAGCCGATACCTTCGTTGCAGGCTCAGCAATTTTTGGGCAACCCGACTATCAAACCGTGATTAACGCGATGCGCGCCCAGATTGCTTTGGCTGACAAATGACCTCAAGTCATACACGCTCTGCCTTGGCTTTTGATGCGGTCCTACTCGATTTGGACGGCACCTTGATGGATACGATTCCTGACTTTACGGTGGCGGTGAACGCCATGCTTGCCGACTTAAAGTTTGCCGCCATCACGCAAGCGGAAATCGCCACATACATCGGCAAGGGCTCCGATAATCTGATTCGGCGCGTCCTCACGAGTGTTCAGGCTGGGCAAGCCCCTTCGGACGAGCTGTTCAAGCAAGCCAAAGTGGCTTATACGGCCAACTACCACCGAATCAACGGCGATCAAGCAATCATTTTTGAGGGGGTTCGACCCGGCCTCGATCGCCTCCAGGCAATGGGTATGCGCATGGCCGTGGTGACCAACAAAAATGCCGAGTTCGCCGTGCCACTACTAGAGCGCACCGGTTTGGCCAAATACATGCAAGCCATCGTCTGCGGGGACACGCTTGCCGAGCGAAAACCCCACCCCGCCCCGATGCTGCATGCCTGTCATTTACTCAAAAGCTCACCAAATCGGACCGTTGCCGTGGGGGATTCTGTGAATGACGCCCTATCAGCCCGTGCTGCAGGCTGCTCTTTCCTAGCGGTGCCCTATGGCTACAACGAGGGCAAGAGCGTGCATTCGCTTGATGTCGATGCTATAGTAGATTCCATCGAACATGCGGCTCAGTGGGTTGCAGAATGTTAAATAGAGATTAAAGATGTCCTTGTCACTACGTACCGCTTCCGTACCTGTCGCCTCTTGGCGCTGGTGGCGTTTGTGTTCCGGGTGACGGTGCGTCAAAGTCCGGCTTAGTCGCGATAAGCGAATAGCCAACAGTACAAACCAAGCCCGTCCAACCATGGCCGGGCTTTTTTATTGCTTAACCCGGTCTGCTAACTGCGAGAACCGCCTAAACAGATGACTGAACTTGAATTCAAAGCCCTTGCGGCACAAGGCTATAACCGCATCCCGTTGGTCGCCGAGACCTACGCTGACCTAGATACGCCTCTGGGCATTTATCTGAAGCTTGCGCACAGCAGCCCGCAAAACGGTAAAAATTCCTGCTTGCTCGAATCCGTCGTGGGTGGCGAGCGTTTCGGTCGCTATTCATTTATCGGCTTGCCCGCGCGCAACGTGATTCAGGCGCGAGGCACGACAACCACCGTCTTGCGTGATGACAAGGTGGTTGAGACCTACGAAGGCGACCCCTTGCGCTTTATCTCCGACTACCAGGCACGCTTTAAAGTTGCGTTGCGTCCTGGCATGCCACGGTTCGCAGGTGGACTAGCAGGATACTTTGGTTATGACGCGGTACGACATATCGAACCCAAACTTGGCCCCGCGGCCAAACCGTACCCAGCGGGAATGGGCGAAGGTCCACCCGATATTTTGTTGCTCCAAACCGACGAACTCGTCATCGTCGACAACCTAGCGGGCCGGATTTACTTGATGGTCTACGCAGACCCCTCAGAACCCGAAGCCTATAACCGGGCGCAACAACGTCTGAAAGACTTGCGTATTAAATTACGTAAGCCGGTAGAGATTCCGTACAGTCATGCAAGCGTAGTCACGAAAGAACAACGTAGTTTCGCTAAAGCCGACTATCTGGCCGCCGTGCGCCGCGCCAAGGAATACATCGCTGCCGGCGATCTGATGCAGGTGCAAGTGGGTCAGGTGATTACAAAGCCTTTCAATGACTCACCGTTATCGCTGTACCGAGCATTGCGCTCTCTGAACCCATCACCCTATATGTACTTCTGGAACTTTGGTGATTTCCAGGTGGTGGGTGCGTCGCCAGAGATTTTAGTTCGCCAGGAAGCCATCCCCTTACCCGACGGTGCGCCAGCGGGTCAGGCGCCCGAAACCTGCATCACGATTCGCCCCTTGGCTGGTACACGTAAACGTGGTGGCACACCCGAAGAAGATGCCGCGCTCGCAGCCGAACTGCTAGCCGATCCGAAAGAGCGCGCCGAACACGTGATGTTGATTGATCTCGCGCGTAACGATGTCGGGCGTGTGGCCAAGATCGGCTCCGTCGAAGTTACCGACACCATGGTGATTGAGCGCTATTCGCACGTCATGCACCTTGTATCGAACGTGACGGGCACACTCGAAGCCGGCATGAGCAATATGGATGTGTTGCGTGCCTCGTTCCCGGCCGGAACACTAACCGGTGCGCCCAAAGTGCGTGCCATGCAGATGATTGACGAGCTCGAACCCGTGCGTCGCGGCATCTACGGCGGCGCCGCCGGCTACCTGAGTTATGGCGGAGAGATGGACGTGGCCATCGCTATCCGTACTGGCATCATCAAAGACGGCATGCTGTATGTGCAAGCCGCAGCGGGCATCGTGGCCGACTCAGATCCAGAAATGGAATGGCTTGAAACCGAGGCGAAAGCCCGCGCTGTGTTGCGCGCCGCTGAACAAGTGCAAAACGGTCTTGATCAACCGTTCTAATCAGGCAAACAAAACCCCGACAGGCTAGCTCACTTATTTTTGAGCGTTTTAAAATATGCAACTACTTGTTTGGACGTTACCAAGTCCGCATACTTCTGCTCCATATCAAACAGATTGGCCCGATGAGGCCCCTCTGCGCGATCCCCTACACAGTCCGTCACTACCATCGGACGCAAGCCGTAGGCTGACGCATCAATCGTACTCGCACGCACGCAACCACTCGTGGTGCAGCCCGTGATAAGCAACGTATCTGCGCCTATAGAATTAAGCCATGACGCCAAGTTTGTACCAAAAAAAGCTGATCCGTGGCGTTTGGTAGAGACCCACTCGCCTTTCTTAGGCCGGACACTTTCGACAAACTGCGCGTCTTTCGAGTCAGGCGATAACTTCCTAAGCGATGGCACCTTGACGGCAAATGTACCAATGTCGTCGCCTTGCATTTCTGTTGCAAATCGCACGTGCGCAACAGGCACTTTCGAGCTACGCGCGGTCTTTAACAATTTTGACGTCTGCTCAATCGCGCTGAGCATATTAAAACCGCCAAGCACGTCAGCGTCGGCAAAGCCAACCTGAAAATCGATAATTAGCAATGCCGGATGTTGACCAAAACCAATTTTTTGACCAAATTTCTGCTTTTTATAGACATCAAGATCGGCCATCATGGGCTCCTAAAAAACGATTTTTCTTCGATCGGGGAATAGAATTAAATGAGTCTAAAAAGTGTACGGCTTTGCAATCCAAACCGCTTGGCGGTTTGCAACCAAGATTGGTCGCCTAAAACAGCGTTGAGCCTGAACTTGCTACTCGCTTACACTGGCTACAGTCACAACACTCGAGATCCTGAGTTTAGTGTAAATGTTGTAAGTCGAGTAGCCGTAGAGATCGATACGTCCTCAAACATAACTCCATACTAATTTCTATTCAAATCAATGACTTAGGGCTTACTATGCTTCTCATGATCGACAACTACGATTCATTCACCTACAACTTGGTGCAATATTTTGGCGAGCTAGGTCAAGACGTTCGTGTTCATCGTAACGACCAGATCACGCTCAAGGAAATCGACGCGTTGCGTCCGGACCATATTTGCATTTCACCTGGCCCCTGCTCGCCCGCTGAAGCCGGTATTTCGATTGATGTGATCAAACGTTATGCCGGCAAAGTGCCGTTGCTCGGTGTGTGTCTCGGGCATCAAGCGATCGGTGCTGCCTTTGGTGGCAAGATTATTCGCGCCCAGCAAATTATGCATGGCAAGACCTCGGAGGTCACGCACGCAGGCTCTGATGTATTTAAAGGCCTGCCGTCACCCTTTACGGTGATCCGTTATCACTCGCTTGCCATCGAACGCGCGACCCTTCCAGATTGCTTGGCCATCACAGCTCAAACAGCTGATGGCGAGATCATGGGCGTGCGACATAAAACCTTGCCGATCTATGGCGTACAGTTTCATCCGGAATCTATCCTGAGCGAACACGGCCACGCCATGCTGCGCAATTTCATCGATCTCGGTTCAGCACAATACGGAGCCTAAGCATGATTACTCCTAGTCAAGCGCTACATCGCTGCATCGAGCATCGCGAAATCTTCCACGATGAAATGCTGCACTTGATGCGTATGCTCATGCGCGGCGAAATGTCGCCCGTCATCGCAGCCGCGCTGCTGATGGGCTTGCGCGTCAAAAAAGAAACCGTTGGTGAAATCACCGCCGCCGCTACGGTGATGCGCGAATTCGCAACTCCTGTGAAGGTCTCCAACTCGCAAGACATGGTCGATATGTGCGGCACAGGTGGCGACGGCAGCAACACCTTTAATATCTCCACGACAGCAATGTTTGTCGCGGCTGCCGCAGGCGTGCCGATCGCGAAACACGGCGGGCGCAGCGCTTCATCCTCCTCTGGTAGTGCGGATGTGCTTGAGGCACTGGGTGCTAATTTGGCGCTCACACCAGAGCAGATTGCTGAGTGTATCGAGCAAATCGGCATCGGCTTCATGTTTGCGCAAGCCCACCACGGTGCGATGAAAAACATCGCACCGATTCGCAAAGAACTCGGTGTGCGCACTATTTTTAATATTCTCGGGCCCCTGACCAATCCTGCAAGCGCGGCCAATCAGCTGATGGGGGTGTTTCATCCAGACTTGGTCGGCATTCAAGTCCGCGTGTTGCAGTTACTTGGTTCACGGCACGTGATGATCGTGCACGGCAAAGACGGTCTAGATGAAGCGTCGCTGGGTGCTGGCACCCTGGTGGGCGAACTCAAGGACGGCGTAATCAGCGAATATGAAATCCATCCGGAAGATTTTGGCTTGAACATGGTGTCGACTCGCGGCATTCGCGTCAATAGCAAAGAAGAGTCACGAGATCGTGTACTCGAAGCGCTGGACAATACGCCCGGAACTGCTCGAGATATCGTCGTGTACAACGCAGGGCTAGCGATTTATGTCGGCAACCATGCCGCCACCATCAAGCAGGGTATAGACATGGCCTTCGAGACCATTGCCAGCGGCGCCGCACGCGCCAAGCTTGAAGCCTTTTGCGCCCACACCCGGAAATTTGCAGCATGAGCGACATCCTCAACAAAATCCTTGCCGTCAAGCAAGAAGAAGTGGCAACAGACCGCAAGCGCGTGAGCGAGGCGGAACTTCTCCAGGCCGCAAAAGCTCGCCACGATATCCGTGGCTTTGCACAAGCGATCGAACAAAAGATTGAAGCAGGCCTTCCCGGAGTGATTGCCGAAGTCAAAAAGGCGTCTCCCTCAAAAGGCGTCCTGCGAGAGAACTTCCAACCCGCTGAAATCGCTGTGTCGTACGCCTCGCACGGCGCGGCCTGCTTGTCCGTCTTGACCGACGTTCGGTTCTTTCAGGGTGCGGACGAATATCTGCGCCAGGCCCGTGCTGCCTGCGCGCTTCCTGTGCTGCGTAAAGACTTTATGGTCGACCCGTATCAAATCAT
Source organism: uncultured beta proteobacterium (assembly GCA_903958565.1). Lineage (GTDB taxonomy): Bacteria > Pseudomonadota > Gammaproteobacteria > Burkholderiales > Burkholderiaceae_B > Zwartia. The sequence goes on along the minus strand of CAJBTJ010000163.1, from coordinate 20,406 downwards.
CGCTGCGCGCGCCATGGGTGCGGACTGCATCTTGCTAATCGTCTCAGCCTTAAGCGCGACCCAACTGAGCGAGTTTGAAGCCTGCGCCTTCGAGCTCGGCATGGACGTGCTTGTCGAAGTGCACGACGCACAAGAGCTTGAAATTGCGCTAGACCTGAACACGTCATTACTAGGCATTAATAATCGTAACTTGCGTACGTTCGAAACGTCTCTGCAAACAACGATTGACTTGCTAGCGCGCATTCCTGCAGACAAGCGCGTCGTCACCGAGAGCGGTATCTTGCAACCAGCCGATGTGAAGAAAATGCGCGCTCACGAGGTACACGCGTTTCTGGTGGGTGAAGCGTTCATGCGTGCGCCAGACCCTGGCGTTGAGCTTGCCCGGCTGTTTGCCTAAGCGCACGGCATCCGCAACATGGGACACGCGTCTCTTTTAGACTGCCCGCTTTGCCAGACCATCGGTGGCGTGTTGCTTTGGCAAGGACCGCAGTTTCGGGTCATCGATGCGGTCGACCCAGCCTACCCGGGCTTCACGCGTGTAGTGTGGACTGCTCACGTCGTCGAGATGACAGACCTCAGCGAACAGGAACAAACCGCTTTGATGCGCGCCGTATTTCTGGTGGAATCTGTTCAACGAAACATTCTGCAGCCTCACAAGATTAATCTGGCGGCCTTCGGCAATGTCGTCCCACACCTACATTGGCACATCATTCCGCGCTGGGAAGACGATTTGCATTTCCCCGCCCCTGTTTGGGCGGCGGCGCCGCAGCACGACGCATCCGCACAGGCGGCGCTCGACGCCCGCAAGGTAGCGATTACCTCGCGTCTACCTGCCTATCACTTAGCGTTGCAGCAAGCGCTTGGATAACCGACTGACCGACGCATCGTTTAAAAGAGCCATCGCGGCACTTGCCGTGCCATGGCAGGTGGCCTTAGACGATGCCCCTGTCCGACAGGCGCTTGACCGCTTATCTGTATTTTTGTCCGAACGCCTTGAACAAGGCGCAACGATTTATCCTGCCCTGCCTTTTCGCGCACTACAAGCGCTCGCGCCACAAGACGTGAGGGTCGTGATTCTTGGGCAAGATCCTTATCATGGCGCGGGTCAAGCGCAAGGGCTCGCGTTCTCCGTCCCCGATGGCTTCAAGCGTCCCCCAAGCCTACGCAACATTCTTGCGGAAGTCGAGTCTGACTACCCCACCGACGACAGCGTGCTGACTCTGACCTCCAACCTACAGCGCAATGATTTGTCGCGCTGGTCAGCACAAGGCGTATTGCTACTGAACACTGTCCTGACCGTCGAGGATGGACAACCCGCCTCGCATGCGCGACAAGGTTGGGAAATCATTACGGACTGCCTAATACGGCAGGTGGCGCTCGACAACGCGCCCAAGGTGTTCATGCTGTGGGGTGCGCATGCGCAAGCCAAGCTGGACCTCATTGAAAACCAGGGGCGGCACCTGATTCTGACTGCCAATCACCCTTCGCCCTTATCTGCTCGGCGTGCTCCCGTGCCCTTTGTAGGCTGCGGCCATTTCAAGCGGGCAAATGCGTGGCTTTTGCAACAAAATCTGCAAGTTATTGACTGGAAAGTATAAATTTCCAAATAAAGGGTTTACCCACCCTAAAAAATAGGTTAGTATTCGGGCTCTGCAAAAAATTGCAGCGGTTCATACACAGACTTGCCAACGTTAGTCGTAGTAGGCAAAACTGGTCACTGACCACACATCATCGATTCCTGACCTCCTTTCCTTTCGTGGGCAGCTAGTGCGATCCAGATAGATGGATCTCCAGCCCAGACGTTCGGTTGATTCGGTCGGCACGATGCTCGATTCAACCGACTACCGCCGGTCAAACAATATCCGGGCTGCGTCAAATGGCCACTATCTGGCCAAAAGGAAAGTCATGTCCTTCGATTCGTTGGGGCTAGCCCCCGCTTTGTTATCTTCCATTGAACGCACCGGCTTTACCACGCCGACGCCCGTCCAGATGTCGGCAATTCCTGCCGCACTCGCCGGCGCCGACCTAATGGTGTCCGCCCAAACCGGTAGCGGCAAAACGGCTGCCTTCATGTTGCCCGCACTGAACCGCATCGCCCACAAACCGGCGAACAAAGGTCGTGGCGTGCAAGTGCTGGTGTTGACCCCTACCCGTGAACTCGCCTTGCAAGTCAGCGAAGCCACGGAACTATACGGCAGCAACCTCGACGACCTCCGCGTCGCCACCGTTGTCGGCGGTATGCCTTACGGTGCGCAGCTCAAAGCGCTGTCACGTCGCGTCGATGTGTTGGTGGCCACACCAGGCCGTCTGCTTGATCACCTGCAAGCGCGCCGTGTTGACTTATCCACCGTGCACACTCTCGTCCTCGACGAAGCCGATCGCATGTTAGACATGGGTTTCATCGACGACATCAACACCATCGTCGATCGCTGCCCAGAGTCACGTCAGACACTGTTGTTTTCGGCCACACTTGACGGCACGGTTGCCAAGCTGGCCGCACGCATGATGCGCGACCCACAGCGTATTGAAATGGCCGGTCAGTCCGATCGCCATGCCAACATCACCCAAAGCCTGCTGTATGCGGACGACTCAGGTCACAAACTTCGCCTGCTCGATCACCTCTTGCGCGACGCCTCAATGGATCAGGCGATTGTCTTTACGGCGACCAAGCGTGGCGCGGATGACTTGGCCGAGCACCTTGCCGACTCAGGTTTTTCAGTAATGGCGCTTCATGGTGATATGAACCAGCGGCAACGCTCACGTACGATTTCTGAGGTTCAGGATGGACGTGTGCGTGTATTAGTCGCTACCGACGTCGCCGCACGCGGCATCGACGTCCAGGGCATCAGCCACGTCATTAACTACGACTTACCAATGCAGCCCGAAGACTATATTCACCGCACTGGCCGTACCGGTCGTGCAGGTCGTGACGGCTCTGCCTTCACGTTAGCCGTTCACAGCGAGCGCCACAAAGTTCGCCGTATCGAGCATTTCGTTGGCTACACCATTCAGTCCGACGTCATTGCCGGACTCGAGCCACAACGCACACCAAGCGCACGCCCAGAGGGTGCTTCGCGTGGTGCTGGTGGCAAAAAAGGTGGGCGTTGGAGCAACGACCGTAGCGCTGGCAGCAACGACCGCTATAGCGCACGTGAGCCGCGCGCCTTTGCGCCTCGTGGTGACAAACCCGCTTACGCCGCGCGTGGCGACAAACCGGCCTATGCCCCCAGAGGCGAAGGGTACCGGGGTGATGCGCCTCGCGGTGACCGCCCAGCCTTTGCCCCTCGCGGCGATAAGCCAGCTTTCGCTCCACGCGGCGACTCCCCACGTGGTGACCGTCCCTTCAGCGGCGATCGCGAACGTACTTTCGCCCCTCGTGGAGACAAGCCTGCTTTTGCACCGCGTGGCGACAAGCCATTTAGTGGCGAGCGCACACCACGCAGCGACAATCCTTACGCCAGCCCACGCGCAGATCGTGCGCCGTCTGACCGTCCTGCCTACGCAGGTAAGTCAGCGCGCCCAAGCCGTGAGTTCGCACCACGTGCGGGCGCTCCGGGCGGCAAGACCTTCGCACCTCGCGGTGACGGTCCGGCTCGCACAGGCGCTCCGCGTCCAGGCGCGCCACGTGCCGCAGCCGGTGCACGTCGCGGCTTTACCTTTGACGGCGGTCGCCGTTAAAGTGCAGCGTTAAGCAACACGTCAAGGAAGATTGGCAGTGCAGGCCGAACCTTCCATTTCGGTAAGCGCTGATGCGATGGCCCACAGCCAACGCGTCAGCGCTTTTTTGCATCAACGTATTGCCGAAGCAGGTGGTTGGCTATCGTTTAGTCAATGGATGCACCACGTACTGTATGCACCAGGTCTAGGCTACTACGCAGTCGGCAACACTAAACTCGCAGAGAGCGAGACAAACGCCGCCACACACTTAAGCGGAGACTTTGTCACTGCGCCTGAGCTCACACCCTTATTTGGTCAAACCCTTGCCAGGCAAATCGCACAGATCTTGATCCAGACCGATACCTCGCAGGTGCTTGAGTTTGGGGCTGGCAGCGGCGCTTTAGCGCAAGACATTCTCCAAGCCTTGGAGGAGCAAGGGATAAGCGCCAACTATGCCATTCTCGAGGTCTCTGCAGACCTCAAGCACAGACAACAAGAACGACTCGCGCGCTGGGGCACGCGTGTGCAATGGCTCGATCGTGCTCCAGAACAGTTCGCGGGGTGCATCGTTGCCAACGAAGTCCTGGATGCAATGCCCGTGGAATTGTTTCGCTGGACGGAAAGCGGCACCCTGCACGTCCGAGGCGTGAAGTCAGTAATGACAACCGATGGCAGGCAAGATTTTGTCTTTGAAGACCAACCCGCCTCAGAAGCACTGACCCACGCGATGCAAGATCGTATGCCCGCTTTGCCGGACTATCGCTCTGAGATCAATCTTCAAGCCGAAACGTGGGTCAACAATCTAGGTACTTGGCTGACTCGGGGCGCCGCACTGTTGATCGATTATGGTTTTCCGCGCCACGAGTACTATCACCCGCAACGTCATCGGGGCACGCTGATGTGCCACATCCAGCACCGGGCACACGACGATGTGTTTTTCGCACCAGGTCTGCAGGACATCACTGCACACGTAGACTTCACTGCCATCGCACAGGCAGCACAAACCGTCGGGCTCGATGTGCTGGGCTATACCTCTCAGGCGCGTTTTCTGTTGAACGCAGGCTTGGCTGACATACTCGCCGCTTACGCACCCACATCACCGCGCCTACTGGCACAAGCCAACGGTGCTGTACAAAAATTGATTTCTGAAGCTGAGATGGGCGAGTTATTTAAAGTGATCGCACTTGGGCGAGGCGTGACGGGCCCACTCATCGGCTTTACACGCGGCGATCGAAGCGGGTCACTTTAACTTTTAAGCGCTCAAGATCACGCGCTCAGTAACGCACTTAAGCGCGCCTGACGCACCGCTGCTTTGATCTCTGAAGGGTGGTTCGTCTGTTGTGCTGCCTTGCCAGCATCCACGTCTAGTACGCACAGCAAACGCTGCTCCCACTGTTCAATATTCACAACAGCCACCACTGCTGCCGCGCGTAACAAGGCCCGTAAACGATCTGGTTTGCGCAGAGCATCGCAAACCTCAAACAGACTGAGCACAGACTCCGCATTCTGCTGGGCCTGACACGCCTCAAGAACAACCGGTAGAAGACGTGCCATGTCCGCGCAGTCGCCCGGCGCACGTAATTGCCGCGACAGACCCACGCGATCTTCCGTGCTCAAACAAAACAAGGCATACCGTGCATCGAGCGCAAGCGTCTGCGACATAGGGCTATCGACGGCCGTAAGTACCCGCTCACTTGATTGCCACTGGGGTAGCGCTCTGGGCAGAACCCCAGCTTCATCCAGCACCTGAACCATGCGAGAGGGCTGTCTGCACATCAAACCGCGAGACAACTCTTGCCAGACACGCTCGGGTACGAGCGCATCCACTTCACCCTCGGCCACCATGGCCCGACAAAGGGCCATCGTTTCAGGTGCGACAGTGAAATCTACAAAACGCGCAGCAAAGCGGGCTAGACGCAAAATCCGCACCGGGTCCTCTTTGAAGGCCTCGCCGACATGCCGAAACACACGGGCTTTTAAATCCGCCTGTCCGTTCAAAGGATCAATGAGTGCGCCCGTCACGCTCTGCGCAATGGCGTTTACGGTCAGATCACGACGACGAAGATCTTCCTCGATCGTGACATCCACGCCGGTATAAAACGTGAACCCTTTATACCCACGTCCAGACTTACGCTCGGTTCGTGCGAGAGCGTATTCCTCTTTTGTTTTTGGATGTAGAAACACCGGAAAATCACCACCGACGGGAATAAACCCCCGCTTCACCATCTCTTCGGGTGTCGCGCCCACGACGACCCAATCACGATCGCCGTGCGGCAGACCAAGCAGCGCATCGCGCACTGCACCGCCGACCACGTAGGTCTGCAAGCCAGCGACGACGGGATCAGCGCTCATGGCAAAGGGCTGCGCGCATACGGCTGAGGATCAATCTGACCCAAGCGCTGCTTAAGCGATTGAGGCTGCCCACTAAAGAGCGCCGCGTAATACGTTGCGTTTGACATCACTTTTTTAACGTAGTCACGCGTCTCGTTAAACGGAATGGTCTCGGCAAAAATCGCGCCTTCCACAGGAGCGCTCAGTCGCGATCGCCACAACATCGGACGTCCAGGGCCCGCGTTATAGCCCGCGCTTGCCAAGACCTGCGATCCACCCAGATCAGACTGCACCATGCTCAGGTAACTGGTCCCGAGCTTGGTGTTGGTGTCGAAATCGTTGACCTTGCCCGGCGTGAAATCCTTCATACCGATTTTAGTGGCCATCCACCGTGCGGTCGCTGGCATTAACTGCATCAGCCCCGAGGCGCCAACGTGCGAACGTGCATCCATGATGAATAAGGATTCCTGACGGATCAAGCCATACACCCAGGCCGGATCTACATCGACCGCGCGAGCCTGCTCGCTCACACGCGATTCAAATGGCGCGACAAAGCGTTGCGTGAAGTCGACTTCCTTTTTAGTGCGTCCAGAGGTCACCACCACGCGATCATAAATATGTTCTTGTCGGGCAAGCTCTGCAGCGGCAAGCAGTTCGCGATCTGTCATCCCTAATAGCGTGAAGTTCCACTCCGGTACCGCATCCGTGCGCCAACCGCGTTTAAACAGTGTCACCGCGCGGCGCAAACCAGGGTTGGCACGCGCTTGTGCAAGTTCCTGAGCGGTCACTGGTGCAGGGCGATCGGGTACGGCAATAGACTTACCCAACTCTTCGGCTGCGAGTTGCCCATAAAAACTGTATTCGGTTGCAATGGATGCGTAAGCCTTTTGCGCGTCATTCTTTTTACCCGTCGCAGCCAGTCCGCGAGCCTTCCAATACACCCAAGTTGAATCTGCTTTCTGTGCGGCCGTCATTTGATCGATATGGCGAATCACCCACGCCCAATCAATCTTGGGCTGGCGCAAGGCAGCACGCACCCGCCACGCTTCGTTATGAACAGACAACCGCACGCCCCCCGACTCTTTGTACCAGTCGATTGCAAGGGGATCGAGACGCATCATTCCCCATAAGCCAAGCTGGCCGTAGGCCCATTGCAGATTCTTCTTGGGCAGACGTGAACTCCAAGTGCCTTGTGTGGCGGCAACGGCAGCATTCAGATCCGATCGTGCGAGGCGCGCAAGGCCCAGAGCGACAACTTCAGCGCGCATCCCAGATACCGAGCCCGTTTGCGCAGACAGCCACTTAGCGGGCCCAGCCATCATCGCATCGTAGGCGCTTAAGTCCGCAGGTTCAAAAATGTAAGCGGCAAATTTTCTGGCATCCGTCGTCTTGTTATCTTCCAACGCGTCCTGCAAATAGGGTAGCAAGTCTTCGTTGCTCAGCACACGATCTGCGACCAGCTGATCAAACAATTTCCAGCAGGCCGGCGCCGGAGCAAAGACTTTAGTCGCCTCAAGGACCGTAGCGCGTCGCCCAGTCATATGGCTCGCTTCGAGCTGCGCACAGGATACGTTGCTACTGCTTTGGCGCACCGCACCGAGCTCACGCACGATGCCAAAGTCACCCTGACGTGCGGCCATCAGAATCCAGTCCGTACGCAAACGATCTTCTAGGTAAGAGCCTTTGTATTTTTCCAAAAAACTCTGAATCTCCTCGCGCGCGCCCACCGCGTTATACGACCAGACCTTGGTACGCACGGCCCAATACTCGGGATAAATCGCCAAAATATCGCCCCGCGCCTTAGGCACAAAGCTCGAGAGTTGTGTGAACTGCTTGTTGTTCAGCGCCTGGCGGGCCGCCGCCACCGCTTGCGCGGCAGAGGTGGACTCTGGATCTGCAATGGTCCCTGAGCTTGCTACCGGCGCGGCGGTTATTGGCCTGCTGCTAATGGCAGGAGCGCTTGGGCTTGACGCTTGAGGCGCGGCGATCGGCGTCGCAGTGCGGGGCGCTGCCTGAGGCGCTACGCCTGTGGTGCCACTTTGCGCTGCAGTTGAGGCGCCACCTGCCCCCGCAACTGGCACGAGGGTTCCGTCCGACTTCAAAACAAATTGCTCAGTTGTTGCGCCGGCAGATGCGGCAGACTGAGCGTGAGCCTGCGAAGAAAGCAACACGCAGCCCAGTACGGCGACCACAAGAGTCTTCATATTCTGGTATCTTGGTCGAATAGTCATAAACGGTTTATCAATACACATTTGGCGGTCAACGCTCCTATATGTTGAAGAATAACGCAGACACGCTCAGGATGCGCCTTCGCGAGCTTCGTAAGACGATTCCGCTTGATCAGCGTCAACGGCACAGCAACCTGCTTTGCGCGCAGGTACGGTACTGGTTCAGCCAGCGCGGCGAGCCCACCTTGCGGGGCCGAGTCGTTGCGGGATTTTGGCCCCTGGCTGACGAGCCTGATATTCGTCCCCTCCTGGTTTGGTTGCACGAACAAGGTGCCCACGTTGCACTACCCGCCGTGGCAGGCCCGACAACACCGTTAGAGTTCCATCGCTGGATGCCGAGCGACAGCCTGAGCGAAGGCGCCTTTGGGGTGCTCGAGCCCGCACGCAATCGACCGCTCATTCCTGATGTTGTTCTGGTGCCAACCCTTGGTTTTGGGCCGCGCGCCGAGCGTCTTGGGTATGGCGGTGGCTACTACGATCGTAGTCTCGCCAAACTGATGCAAGACAATCGATTCCTTGTCACCCTCGGAATCGCCTGGAATGAGGCGCAAATACCCGAGGCCGATGGCTTTAAGGCTGCCGCCCACGATTTTGTGCTGCATGCGATCGCCACCCCGTCTGGCTGGGTACCCAAAGCACCGCTCTGAGCAATTTCGACGCCCCCAGACAATTGAACACTCCTTTGATCCACCTCATGAGGTGTAGGGGAAATTTTGCAGTCACTTTGACGGTATCACGCTAAAATTACGTTTAGACATACAACGACTGGAGCACGACATGACCTTCTCAAAAACACTTCGCGGCCTGATGCTTGCCGCCGGTTTGATCTCGACCGCCTTCACGGGCACGTCGATGGCACAGACCTTTCCGACCAAGCCAATTTCGCTGGTTGTGCCGTTTGCCGCAGGCGGCCCGACCGACATCCTGGCTCGGACAATCGCTGCGTCCATGACTAAAGATCTTGGCCAAACGGTCGTCGTTGAAAACCGTGCTGGCGCTGGCGGCACGATCGCGTCTGCCTTCGTTGCCAAGGCACCCGCTGATGGCTACACGCTGTTAATCCATCACAACGGAATGGCCACAGCACCCACGCTCTATCGCAAGCTGCCTTTCAATGCATTGACCGACTTCACCTACGTGGGTCTCGTTGCTGACGTGCCCATGACTCTGCTTGGCCGCAAAGACCTCCCGCCAAACAACATGGCTGAGTTCATTGCTTATGCCAAAGCACAAGGCAATAAGCTCAACTTGGCAAACGCTGGACTCGGGGCCGTGTCACAGCTGTGTGGCACCCTCTTGCAACAAGCGTTGGGCGTTGGCTTCACCGCAATTCCCTACTCAGGCACAGGCCCCGCGATGATTGCGCTGCTGGGCGGCCAGCTCGACGTGTTGTGCGATCAAACCACACAAACTCTTGCACAAATCAAAGCTAAAACAGTCAAGCTCTACGGCGTGACATCCGCCGAGCGTCTGTCGTACCTGCCAGACACTCCAACCTTGCGTGAAGGCGGCCTCAAGGATTTTGAAATCGTAGTTTGGCATGGCATCTATGGGCCAAAGAACATCCCAGCCCCAGTCGCCGCACGCTTGAACCAATCGCTTAAGGCAGCACTGAAGGATCCAGCCGTGATTGCTAAAGCAGCCGACCTGGGTGCAGTCATTGTCCCCGAAGCCAAGCAAACTCCTGCCGCCTTACAGGCATGGGTGAAAGACGAAATCAATAAATGGGCGCCACTGCTCAAGGCTGCCGGTCAGTACGCTGACTAAGCCCTTTGAACGGATCTGCCCCGTCGGCAATCCGTTCAAACAGTTCTAATAAAAAAGGGGTCTCTACACGAGGCCCCTTTTTTATTGCTTGATTACTTGCTTGCTTACTTGTTTGATCACATCGACTGACAGCCTGCCCTATCCTTGCAGGCCACGCCAGATCGCCAAGGTCGCCTCGGCGTTGTTAAGCGTATAAAAATGCAAACCAGGCACGCCATTGTCGAGCAAGGTCTCGCACAAGTCTGTCACCACATCTGCGCCAAACGCACGAATCGACTCTTTATCATCCCCCATCCCCGCCAAACGAAGACGAATCCAGCGCGGCACTTCTGCGCCACACATTTCTGAAAAGCGCATCAGCTGTGTGTAATTGGTGATCGGCATGATGCCCGGCACGATCGGGATGTCGATCCCCTTAGCTTGCACGCGATCAACGAAATCAAAGTATGCATCGGCATTAAAAAAGTACTGCGTGATCGCACTATCTGCACCGGCGCGTACTTTACGTACAAAATGCATCAAGTCCTGCTCGGGGCTCGCAGCCTGTGGATGCATCTCTGGGTAGGCGGCAACTTCGATATGAAACCAGTCACCCGTCTCTTTACGGATAAATTCGACGAGATCGTTAGCATGGCGTAAGGCACCCGCCACATCGGCCCCCATGCCTGAGGGCATGTCACCGCGTAACGCGACGATTCTTTTGACGCCCTCTTGTCGGTAACGCTGCAACAACGCGCGCAGATCATCGTGCGACGCACCGATACATGACAAATGCGGTGCCGCATCACACCCTAAATCGCGCATCGTCCGTACCGTATCGAGTGTGCCTTCGCGTGTCGATCCGCCGGCACCGAACGTCACGCTGACGTAGTGCGGCTGAATCACCAACATCTGTTTCGCACCCTCGATCAGACGCTGTTGCGCAGCCGCGTCACGAGGGGGAAAAAACTCCAGGCTGAATGCCTGGTTATTTTGAGTGGTCATTTATTAATCAAATTCGATAAGAAGCCTGAAATCAGGCTGTAGAGAATTGCACCGCCCACGGCCCACCAGAAACCATTGACTTGAAATCCTTTGAGGATGGAGCCGGCAAACCAGAACATCAGCGCGTTCAAGACAAGCAAGAACAGCCCAAGGGTAACAATAGTGATTGGCAGGGTCAGTAGAATTAGGACAGGTTTAACCAACATATTGATTAAACCCAACACCAACGCTGCGAGCATGGCAGAGCCAAAGCTCGCAACAACGATGCCTGGCAATACATAGGCTACGACAAGCAGTGCTACAGCGTTCAATATCCAGACTAACAATAATGTCATCATTTCAATCTCCGTTGAGCACTGCTCACGGGTGCTCGTCGGAAAACCCGACTCACACCCGTTAACCACACGACATCAATAGCGATATGCGTCGCCCTTGAAAGGCCCTTCTTGCTTCACGCTAATGTAGGCCGCTTGCTGCGGAGTCAGTGACGTTAGGTTGGCGCCAATTTTCTTGAGGTGCAAACGCGCAACTTTTTCGTCGAGGTGCTTAGGCAGCACGTAAACCTGGCCCGATTTGTACTGCTCGTTACGGCTGAACAATTCGATTTGCGCGATCGTCTGGTTCGTAAACGAAGACGACATCACAAACGATGGGTGGCCCGTACCGCAGCCCAAGTTCACCAGACGACCCTTCGCCAGCAAGATGATGCGCTTGCCGTCCGGGAAGATCACGTGATCGACCTGTGGCTTGATCTCTTCCCACTGAAGATTCTCAATGCCCACCACATCGATTTCATTATCGAAGTGACCGATATTGCAAACGATGGCCTGATCTTTCATGCGGTCCATGTGTGCACGTGTGATCACGTTGTAGTTACCCGTCGCTGTCACGAAAATATCCGCTTTGTCAGCAGCTTCTTCCATGGTGACGACTTTGAAGCCTTCCATCGCGGCTTGCAGGGCGCAGATTGGATCGATTTCTGTGACCCAAACTTGTGCACGCAACGCAGCCAGCGCCTGAGCCGAACCCTTACCCACATCGCCGTAACCGGCCACAACCGCAATCTTGCCTGCAATCATCACATCGGTTGCGCGCTTGATCGCGTCAACCAAGGACTCGCGGCAGCCATACAAGTTATCGAACTTCGACTTGGTGACTGAATCGTTGACGTTGATTGCTGCAAAGGCAAGCTCGCCTTTTTTGGACATTTGATACAAGCGCAACACACCCGTCGTGGTCTCTTCAGTCACGCCCTTGATCTGTGCCAGACGTGTGGAGTACCACTTTGGATCTTTCTTGATCTGCGCCTTGATGGCGGCGAACAAGACGACTTCTTCTTCCGAGCCGGGATTGTTCAGCACGGAAAGATCGGACTCCGCTTTGGTGCCCAGATGCAGCAACAACGTTGCGTCGCCACCGTCATCCAGAATCATGTTGGCTTGCTTGTCGCCTGGCCACTCAAAAATCTTGTGGGTGTATTCCCAATACTCCACCAAGCTCTCACCTTTTTTGGCAAAAACGGGTGTGCCTGTTGCGGCGATCGCGGCAGCAGCGTGGTCTTGGGTCGAGAAGATGTTGCACGAAGCCCAACGGACTTCAGCGCCAAGCACTTGCAGCGTTTCGATCAGCACGGCCGTTTGAATGGTCATGTGCAGGCTGCCAGTGATGCGGGCGCCTTTAAGCGGCTTGGTCTTCGCGAACTCTTCGCGGGTGGCCATCAGGCCGGGCATTTCAGTTTCAGCGATCTGGATTTCGCGACGGCCAAAATCGGCAAGACCGATGTCGGCGACGATGTAATCAGCAAATTTTTCTTTAACGACGTTCATGGCTAAGTAGGCTCCGTTAGGCCTGCTTGCAACGTCAGAGGGGCTGTATTGATACGGCACCACCACAAACGCTGCAAAGACAGGATTGGGTGAGCGCCGTTAAGGTCGGGTTCGCCGACGGTAACGTGGAAGCTTTTGAGCCTGGCGGAATATCGGGACAACCAACACCGTTCCGTCGCAACGCTCCTCAAAAGCATGGCAATTGTAGCCCGTTTATAGGTCTTCTGCAGGGTTTACCCACCTATTGGTGTGCATCACAGGCAAAAGACCCCGCGATGTTTAAGCGATTAGGCCATCGATTAGGGCACCGCTCAGGTCAACGCTTACACCGCCACTTACGCTTTGGGCGGTTGGTGCAAGGCCACGATGTCATCGGCTGGATTGCCATGGAACGGGTAACGCTCTCTTACTTGCGGATCGTGCCCAGGGATGATGTGCTGCGGCGAAGCGGCCGCCGCACGCAGCGTGTCGTAACCCGCCAGCATCTCTCCGATATGAAACACAATCGGAAAGGGGGACGGCTTTTCCATGTTGTCGTAATAGTGACTGGCGTCCGAGGCTAATACTACCCAGCCGCGCGCCGTGTGCACACGCAAGGACTGCAGTCCCTTGGTGTGTCCGCCGATTTTTATCAATTCGAGCCCGGGGGCAAGCTCTTGACGACCATCATGGAACACCACGCGATTTGCGTATAAGCGACGGATGAGCGAGACCACGTCCTCAATATCATAGGCATGACGGAACAACCCGTGGCACATATGGCGACCGCAGGCGTAGTCCACCTCACCGTCTTGAACATGGAACCGCGCATTAGGCAATAAATCGATATTGCCTGCATGGTCGTAATGCAGGTGTGTCAACACGACATCTTGAATGTCTTCTGGCGCAATCCCAAGCAAGGACAGCGACTCAATCGGACAGCGCAAGAGCGTGCGCCCCCTTTCTTTGGCTTGGCGCGCGCTAAAACCCGTATCCACCAAAATTGTGCGTTCAGCGTTGCGCACCACCCACACAAAATAGTCCATCGGCATGGGTTCATCATGCGGATCCTGCGTGATGAAGTTCTCACGACGAGAGCGCTTGGCCATTGTGCCGTAACGCAGCGCAAAGATCTCGTATTGGGGCAGTGTCATGGTGTCTCCGTGTTCGCGTCTGAAGACGCCGTTTGGTTCATTTTGGATTTGCTGCGCACGCGCTGTCAAGAAGATTAGCAGACAGCGTGCTTGACATCAGTCAGGCCGAGCGCAGACAATCGTACCCAACCCGTCATCATCGCACCGTCGCGCGCCGCGCGACGGAATGCTTCTGACAGTTTTTATCTTTTTTTCCTGGAGCTGCACATGTCTGCCAAAAACGAAACTGCAAAACTTTTTAAAGACGGCCTGGCCGTACGCCGCGCGGTACTCGGCACAGACTATGTGGATGGCTCGATCGCTAAGGCCAACGACTTCACCATGGCGTTCCAGCACATCACCACCGAATGGTGCTGGGGCTACGCCTGGACGCGTGATGGTTTAAGCCGTAAAACACGCAGCATGCTTAACCTGGCAATGCTCACCGCACTGAACCGTTCAGCCGAGATCAAACTACACGTCAAAGGCGCACTCGCCAACGGCGTAACGGTTGAAGAAATCAAAGAGGTGTTGCTGCACGCAACCGTTTACTGTGGCATCCCTGCCGGCTTGGACGCTTTCAAAGCAGCCAACCAGGTATTGGAAGAGGAAGGCGCCTACACCAAAGCTGCCGCTAAAAAATCGACCACTAAAAAATCAGCTGCTAAAAAACCAACCGCAAAAAAAGCAGCAGCAAAAAAGGCTGTCGCTAAAAAACCGACCACTAAAAAGGCTGTCAAGAAATGAGCGCCAAACCCACCATAGGTTTTGTAGGCGTAGGCAGTATGGGCTGGCCCATGGCTGCCCTTCTGCACAAAGCTGGCTATCCTCTACAAATCGTCGATGCGTCGTCTGAACGCGCGCAGGCCTTCGCCAAAGAACTCGGCGGTACGGTCGCAGCATCAAACCGCGCGCTCGCGGCAGCGTCCGACATCATCATCACAATTCTGCCCACCAGCGCGATCGTGCAGGCAGTCCTTGAAGGCACGAATGGCGTACTCGCCGGGCTGCGTAAAGACGCTGTCGTGATCGAGATGAGTTCGGGCGTACCCACCATCACACGCAGCTTGGCCGAGCAAGTCGCGGCAGCGGGCGCGCATATGGTTGATGCGCCTGTTTCGGGCGGCGTGCCGCGCGCCAAGACGGGCGAACTCGCGATCATGTTTGGCGGTAGCGAAGCCATTCTTGAGCGTGTACGCCCTGTGTTGTCCTGTATGGGTACCTCCATTACCCGCACGGGTGATGTTGGCTCCGCACATGCGATGAAAGCGCTGAACAACCTGGTCTCGGCCGGTGGTTTTCTGATTGGCGTCGAAGCACTGATGATTGGCAAACGCTTTGGTCTGGATCCTTCAGCAATGGTCGATGTGCTGAACTCTTCGACGGGAATGAACAACTCGACTCAAAAGAAATTCAAACAATTTGTGTTGTCGGGTCAGTACAACGCAGGCTTCGGGCTGGACTTGATGGTCAAGGATTTGAGTATCGCGCTCGAGATCGGACGCGACACCAACACCCCGACACCATTCTCGGCCCTGTGCCGTGAAATGTGGGCCTCTTGTGCTGCAATGTTGGGGCCCGGACAGGATCACACTGCGATTGCCAAGCTCACAGAGACACTTGCTGGCGATACGCTGTCAGATAAGAAGTAAAAGACGCGGTATTCGTGAAGCGGAAATAAAAAAGAGCGTTTGGGGTGTAGTTCACACCAAGCGCTCTTTTCTTTTTTACTTTCCGTCAGGTCGTCTTGGGTAGCCCTCAGCACGAATACGCACCCAGACGGCTTGCTTTTCGGCGTCGTCCATAAACACCCAGTTCGAGACTTCCATCACGGTGCGACCGCAGCCGCGACAGATGTCGTCAAACAAGGTCGAGCACACCGCGACGCAAGGTGAATCGGGCGTGCTCGTGTCTGCCATTAAACAGCCTTCTTAAGCGCAGCGGCCTTGTCAGTGGCTTCCCAGCTGAACTCAGGCTCGTTGCGGCCGAAGTGACCGTAGGCAGCTGTCTTGCTGTAGATCGGGCGCAAGAGGTCAAGCATGTTGACGATGCCCTTGGGACGCAAGTCGAAATGCTCACGGACCAACTTGGACAACTGCTCGTCTGACACCACGCCTGTGCCGTCGGTGTTGACGGTAATGTTGATAGGCTCTGCCACACCAATCGCGTAGCTGACCTGCACTTCGCACTTGCTAGCCAAACCGGCCGCCACAATGTTTTTGGCAACGTAACGCGCAGCGTAAGCCGCCGAACGGTCAACCTTTGAAGGATCCTTGCCCGAGAACGCGCCGCCACCGTGACGGCATGCGCCACCGTAGGTATCAACAATGATCTTACGGCCGGTCAACCCGCAATCGCCCTGGGGACCACCGATCACAAAGCGACCGGTCGGGTTGATCAGGAACTTAGTTTTTGCCGTCAACAGACCTGCTGGGAAGCTTGGGCGAATGATGTGTTCGATCACCGCTTCATGGATCTCTGTCTGCGAAATCTCGGGGGCATGCTGGGTCGACAACACAACCGTATCCACTTCAACAGGCTTGCCATCCACATAACGGAAAGTGACTTGCGACTTTGCGTCTGGGCGCAGCCAAGGCAGTCGGCCGTCTTTACGCAATTCGCTCTGACGCTGTACCAAACGGTGTGCGTACCAGATCGGTGCGGGCATCAGATCCGGTGTCTCGTTACACGCGTAACCAAACATCAAGCCTTGGTCACCAGCGCCTTGGTTCAAATAGTCTTCGGACGAACGATCCACACCCTGCGCGATGTCGGGTGATTGCTTGTCATAGGCCACCAACACGGCACACCCTTTGTAGTCAATACCGTATTCGGTATTGTCGTAGCCGATACGCTTGATGGTATCGCGCGCAACCTGGATGTAGTCAACGTTCGCAGAGGTGGTGATTTCACCAGCAAGCACAACCAAACCAGTGTTACACAGCGTTTCGGCGGCGACACGGGCGTGAGGGTCTTGAGTGAAGATCGCATCAAGAATGGCATCGGAGACTTGGTCAGCGACCTTGTCGGGATGGCCTTCAGAGACCGATTCAGAGGTAAAGAGATAATCGCTAGCTTTAGACATGATCACGTCCTTTTCTGGAAAACCAGAGGGGTAGGTTAAGGAGGTGCGTTGCACCCCGTACCTTCACCTGTCAAAGACGCTGATAGACGCTGGAATGGGCGCGACGCTTTAGCGGAATTATTTTTATGCCGGCCCAGCACATCGGCTTAGACCTAGCGTAGTCGCTCCGCAAGTTGTCGGTTAACTCAGCGACTGTCGGTATTTTATGCGAAATTAATCAATTGTTGTAATTACGTCTGCTTATAACCTTACGCCAGCAAGTCACAAGCACACAGGTATCTACCCATGAGGTAAATGGAGGATAATGCCTACATGATCTGGAACTTCACCAAAATGCACGGTTTGGGCAATGATTTCGTCATGCTCGATGGGGTGCGTCAGTCCATTGACATGACCCCAGAACGCGCACGGGCGCTCGCTCACCGACAGTTCGGCATTGGCTGTGACCAAATCTTATTAGTCGACACCCCCCACCATCCTGAAGCGGATTTTCGTTATCGCATATTCAATGCGGATGGCGGTGAAGTCGAACACTGCGGGAACGGCGCGCGCTGTTTCGTTAAATTTGTTCACGAACAAAAACTGTCCTCCCGCAACCCCTTACGCGCGGAAATCGCGACTGGCCTGATCACCCTCGAGGCACTGCCCAATGGGGATGTTGTGGTGGATATGGGCCAAACCCGCTTTGCGCCTGCCGACCTGCCGTTTGATGTGACGGGGCTCGCCGCGCGCACCGAGGGCACAGATACGCTCTATGGTTTGCCCTTGCACGTAAACGGTGCCGAGCAGCTCGTCTGGCTTTCGGCCGTTGCGATTTCAAATCCACACGCCGTGCAAGTTGTTGCGGATGTTGATCACGCCCCCGTAGCGCAAATCGGTCCGCTGATTGAATCCCATCCGCGGTTTACGCGCCGTGTGAATGCAGGCTTTTTACAAGTCGTCGATCGGCACACCGCCTACCTGCGCGTTTACGAGCGCGGCGCAGGTGAAACGCTCGCTTGCGGCACAGGCGCCTGTGCCGCAGTGGCGGCCGGCATTCGGCGCGGGCTTCTCGATTCGCCGGTGCGCTTACGCGCGCGAGGCGGCTGGCTCACGATTGAATGGGATGGTCAGGCGCTGCGCATGACCGGTCCGACCACAACCGTTTTTTCCAGCAGCATTGATATCGACCGCTTGGTGGCCTCGATCCCCGCAGGTATTTAGTTCACTCTTCTTAATGAGTATGTAGCCATGACTGATTCGCTAACCGCACAGACCGTCGCGCGTTTTCTGCAAGAGCATCCAGAATTCTTTGTGCAACATGCAGAGCTTTTTTCAACAATCGAAGTGCCACATCCCCATCAGGCGCGTGCGATTTCGCTCGGTGAGCGTCAAATCCTAACGCTACGCGAGCGCCTGAAAGATTTTGAGTTTCGTCTCGCCGAACTCGTGCGCAATGCCGCACTTAATGAGTTGACCACGGATAAGCTCAATCGCTGGTGTGTGCGCATGCTAGCCGAGCCCGTCACTGCGCGTGTGCCAGAGCAAGTCGCGCAAGGCCTGACTGAGCAGTTCAATTTGCAAGAGGTCGGTATGCGTCTATGGAGTTTAGACCTCCCTGAAGAAGGCATCGGCGAAGCCGTGTCGAATGAGGTGCGTGACTATGCCAATGCGCTGACCACACCGTACTGCGGGAACGACACCAAACTCACCGCTGCTAGCTGGCTCAAGCGTCCACCTGCATCGTTTGCCGTTCTGTCACTGCGTCCCGCCCCAAACGCGCCTGCCTTTGGCATGCTCGTGCTCGGTTCGGACGACGCTGAGCGCTTTGCGCCGGATATGGGTCGTGCTTTTCTGCAGACAGTCGGGATTCTCGCCAGCGCTGCGCTTTCGCGTTTAAACAGCAGCGCGACGTCGGGCGACCCAACGATCCCGACACTCAATACCCGCGCTTGAAGAAAATGTCCGAGGCCATCGAACCACTGCTACCTGAAAGCGTCGTTCTGTGGCTGACGCATCTCGAGCGTAACCGACGCTATTCTGTTCATACGCTTGACGCCTATCGCCGTGACTTGCAACAGCTTGTCAGACTCCATGAGGACAAGCCACTCGAGCAAGTCGTCAATGGCAACATTCGGCATTTTCTAGGACGCCTACATGCGCAAGGGCATAGCCCTCGAAGCCTTGCTCGCATGCTGGCGGCTTGGCGCGGTTTTTTCAAATGGTGGGCGCCGCAAGCCAAGATGCCGACTAACCCCGCAGCAGATGTGCGCGCGCCAAAGATCAAGCGCAGCCTACCCAAAGCGCTGTCTGTCGATCAGACCCAGGCCCTGCTGGACGCCACCGTCCTGACCACACGCACCGACCCAGTCGGTCTGCGCGATCGGGCCATGTTTGAGCTCTTCTATTCGAGCGGCCTGCGGCTCAGCGAACTCGTGAGCCTTGACCTGCAATACACCCAATCCAAGGAGTACACCTCGGCGGGCTGGATTGATCTACGCGAACAAGAGGTTCACGTTCTGGGCAAAGGCGGCAAGCGCCGCTCCGTACCGATTGGTACGCAGGCAAGAGCCAGCTTGGGGCAGTGGCTCGAGGCCCGCCCCGCGCTCGCCCTATCGCAAGCCCCGGACGTAGATGCCACGGCGCTTTTTTTAGGCGCACGCGGACGACGGATCAGCCCTCGTGTTGTGCAATCCCAACTCACCCGTCTGGCGCTGCTGGCCGGTTTGCCTACCCATGTGCACCCGCACGTGTTGCGCCACAGCTTTGCGAGCCACGTGTTGCAATCTGCCCAGGATTTGCGTGCGGTACAAGAAATGCTTGGTCACGCCAACATTTCCACCACCCAACTGTATACAAAGCTAGATTTTCAGCATCTGGCCCGAGCGTACGATTCCGCCCACCCTCGTGCCGGACGCAAAAGCTAAATAATTATTAATTTAGCTAAAATAAACTTTCTTATTGAAATTACGTAAAGCGCCCCCATTTGTCAGGGTATTGCAATTTGGGTCTGCTAAGCTCGCGGCACTAAGTATTTTTGCCAACTAGGGGTATAAACCCCCAGTCTAGAATGTTTGCCCCTTGGCGTGGGCTGTGCTGTAATCCCGCCTTGCCTTGAAGTCTAGGCTTGGTCCGGTGCCTGATGCACCCTTTCCGTTTTTGAAGTTAATCCGCTCATGAATTCCCCTAGCAGTCTGGACAAAATGGTCCCCGTCACAATCCTCACCGGCTTTCTCGGTGCAGGTAAAACGACCCTCCTCAAACGCATCCTGACCGAATATCACGGCAAGCGCATCGCCGTGATCGAGAATGAATTCGGACCAGAAAGCATCGATAACGACTTGCTCGTCCAAGATCAGGACGAAGAGATCGTCGAGCTGTCGAACGGTTGCGTGTGCTGCACGGTGCGCGGCGACTTAATGCGTACGCTGAACGAT
>CAJBTJ010000162.1 GCA_903958565.1 uncultured beta proteobacterium | reverse complement strand
TAGCATGCTAGGCCTTGCCAACACCCGCTTTGAGCCGCGGATCAAGGTATTCACGCGCACCATCCCCGATCAGATTGACACCGATCACCAGAGCACACATGGCCAAACCTGGCGCCAAGGCAATCCAAGGAGCACGATCGATAAAGGATCGGGCTTCGGAAATCATGAGCCCCCAATCTGAGCTCGGTGGCTGCGCGCCGAGCCCAAGAAAACTCAGAGCAGAGCCAAGAAGAATCGCGTAAGTGACACGCAGACTTGCTTCAACAATCAGAGGTGGCCAGGCGTTAGGTAGCAGCTCGCGAAACAAAATATAAGTGTTTGTTTCGGCGCGCGCTTTTGCGGCCTGAATAAAATCTTCGTGCGCTAAAGAGAGTGTCACACTGCGTGTGACACGTGCAATCGGAGGAATATAGACAAACCCGACGGTAAGCGCAGTTTTCCAAAGACTGGGCGGGGTGACTGCGAGTACCAATAGGCCCAACATAATTGGTGGCACAGCCATCAGTACGTCCGCAAAGCGCATCAAGACTTCATCGGTACGTCCTTGAAAATACCCTGCTGCTAAGCCAATTGGGATGCCGATTGCCAGACTGACCAGGGTGGCGCTCACCCCCATCGCGATTGACAGCCGCGTGCCCATCAGGACTCGACTTAAAACATCTCGACCAAACTCGTCTGTTCCAAGCCAATAGGTTGAACTCGGAGGCAAGAATCTAGACTTAACCGCGATAGTGTCCCAGGAATGAGGCGCGATCCACGGGGCAAGCAAACCAAGCAGAACAATCGTCAGGGTCAACAGCAGACCAATCTTTAATTGTAAAGACATAGGCTTGCGGCCCAGGCTGCGCGCTGAGTGGTCGGGGACGCTGGTGGTGTCAGGAGACATTTCTGCCGTAACGAATCTTTGGGTTTAATCGCGCGTACAGCAAGTCTGCCGTTAAATTGGCAAGAGCATAGATTGCAGCAACGACTAAGATTGCAGCCTGCAAGGTGGGCAGATCTCGATTTTGGATCGAGAAGACAATGAGTCGACCGAGCCCTGGGTAGCCAAACACGGTTTCTACGACAACGATGCCACCCATTAGTCGGCCAAAATCCAAAGCTAACACGGTGATCGTTGGCAGCAGTGCGTTACGCAATGCGTGGTGCCTCACGATGGTGCGCTCTGGTAGTCCCTTGGCCCGCGCAGCAATAATGTAAGGACTTTGCATGATTTCGATCATGCTTGAGCGAGTCAATCTTGATACGTGAGCCAAGTGCGCAAAGACAAGCGTTAAGGTCGGCGCGATAAGGTGCTGGGCCCAAACCCAGAAACCACTCGCCAGCGGTTCATAACCGGAAGAGGGAAGCCAGCCGAGCCAGCCCGCAAATACCATGATCACAACTATCGCCCAGAAAAATTCCGGTACCGCCACACCAAGGTAGGTAATGATCGACACGCCGTGATCCAAGGATTTACCGTGATGCAGCGCAGCGACGATACCTAAGGTGACGCCAATCGTGGCGATTAAAACGAAGGAACTCAGTGTGAGAATGAGTGAATGGCCAATAGCCTCTGCTAAAAGAGGAGCAATTGGGCGATTCATCAACATCGATTGACCTAGGTCGCCAGAGAGAAATCCGCTCACCCACCGCCAATATTGCTGCCAGATCGGGTCGGTCAGACCTAAGCGTAATTCAAGAACACGTACCTGTTCGGGCGGGGCGAACGGACCAAGAATAAGATAGGCGACGTTTGCAGGCAAGATCGATGAAATCGAAAATACCAGCACAGATACCGCAAGCAAGACACCCAACACTGCGAGCAGTCGTCGAAAAATATAAGAACCCATCTCGCTTGGCCTGTAACCTATTTGCTTAAATTGACCTCTTTGAGCTCCAACCACTGCATCGGAGTCGACTTGAAGTTCTCAACGCTCTTTCGTACACCGTTCACGTGCGCAGCAGAGTAGGCTATGACCCCAGGTACTGATTCGTTGACAATCGTTTGAAACTGTTCAAACAGGGCCTTGCGGCTGGCTTCGTCGTTAGTTTTGCGGGCGTCGTCCAAAATTTTATCCGCGCGTTCGTCTTTAAAACGCCAAAGTTGACGATTCCAACTGCCCGCTGAATGAAAAAATGGATAGAGTGCCGCGTCGATTGTTGGTCGGGCAAAATAGCCATCGATATAGATTTGCGCTTTTCCCGATACATTGGCTGCGTATGAAGCGAACGGAACCCGTTCGACGTTGATACGAATGCCGGCAGCGCGAGCCATATCTCTGACCGCAACGCCCAAGCGAACGCGCTGCTCACGCTCTAGCGGCACAGGCAATGAAACGTCAAAGCCATTGGGGTAGCCTGCTTCTGCTAGTAATTTTTTGGCTGCTGCAATATCTGGACTTTTAAAGCCGATGTTTTTATTGAAGTAAGGATGGCTTGGAGGAATCGGACTATGCGTAGGTGCTCCTTGGCCAAATAATGCAAGTTCGACGAGCGCTTCCTTATCAATGGTCAGGGCGAGTGCACGGCGTACGCGCACATCATTGAAAGGTGGACGTTCGTTGTTGATAATAATGCCATCCCAAGTAGCCGTCGATACGCTATCAACGCGAACCATCGGATTTTTTTTAAGTTTCTCAACTGATTCGTAGGGTAAGTTCCAAACGATATCGATGGCACCTGACTCGAGCGCTGCAATACGCGCGGCTGCTTCAGGAATCACCCTGATGGTTACTGCGCTTAACTTGGGCAAATTCGTTTCAAAGTAATTAGCGTTTTTAGTCAACTCCATACGATCGCCAGGCGCCCAGGATTTAAAAACAAACGGACCCGTGCCAATTGGTTGGGTCGACAGGTTTGCGATCTGGTCTTTTGCAATAATCCTGAGTTGCCGATCAGCAAAAATGTCAGCAAAGCCGGCGTACGCGAGTTTGAGTGTAAAACTCACAGTTAACGCGTCGATTGCATTGACCGACTCAATCATGTCTAAATTAGACCGCGCACGCGATCCGGTTTTTGGATCGAGAATTCGGTTAATGGTGGCAACAACGTCGTCGGCGTCGAGCGTACGTCCATGATGAAACTTGACATTTGGCTTGAGTTTGAAGGTCCACTTTTTTAGATCTTCTGACATCGTCCAGCTTTCAGCGAGGTCAGGCTTCACGCTCAGACTGTGATCAATGCGGGTCAAACCATTGAAGACGAGATGTACATAAACATACTCATCGCCTATTGTTGTTAAGGCTGGATCGAGTTGATTAAATGATGTACCAACGGCGACGCGGATTGCGCCCTGTGCTCGCGCAGTTGTAGCCATTACGCTCAACGCTAAGGTCAAGACTGTGATGTAAAGCAGGCGTTTCATTATTTTCTCCGATGGTTGCGAAGTAGAGCCAGTAGGAATCTTACAGTGAATCTGGATCAATAGCCCGGGTGACGTATAAATCTGCCATCGGCTGATATTCTTGCCAAAGCGCGCGTAGTCGCGCGATAGGCTGAGGGTCGCTGTCGACACGTAAATCGACATAAGGAAACGCGTGCTCGTGCGACACCAAAAGCGCTGCAGAGACCAAGGGAACAAACTCGCTGCCAGCGTGCTCGCCAGCCTCGAGGGCTTCTAGTAGACGTACCGACAAGGGGGCTGATGGGTCGTTCTCAAACGCTCGCACCATCGCTGCAGGCACATCAGCTGACCGAACAATATTCGCAATTGAGACGCAGTTCAATCCATGCGCCTCGTTGTGCTCTGGCTTGACACTCGCACCCGTAAAGGCAGCTGTCTCGCCCTGACGATCAATGCAGGCCAGCTGTCTCCACCGATGATAAGGTGTAGCTGCAACGATTGCTGCAATCACTTGTTTAGCCGTGTATTCTCGCTTGAGCAGATCGATAGCTAAAGGTCCTAGGCGCGGGTCGGTTCGATTTTGTGTCAACGCAGCCCCAACACCCGCTGCGACATATCCGCAGCGTGAGCCAACGGCGGGTGACGATGTCGTGACCACCAATCCAAACATGCCGGTACGCGCGCAACGTCCCAAAATAGAAAAAGTCATTTAACGGCTCCTGTATCTTGATAAAGAGTGACTGGCCTTGTGTTAACGAACATCTAAGTAAGCCGCAGCTGCCAGCACGTGTGTGCGCACAACGTGTAAGTACTCTTCAATCTCGACTTGCTCGTCAGCTTTCGCCATATTGGTTGGGCGGCCGCCATAGACATAGGCGGGTACATCGTGTTGTCGCCAGTGCTTAGAATCCATGTCGTTCTCTGAGCGGCTCTGCTTCTGTTGGAAAGTGGCCGCGACGGCGAGCTTCATCCCATACCTTTCGCGCAGCGGCTGCTCCTTGGCGAATAATGAGTGACTCGTCAAGCCCAAGCGCTTTGCCGTTGCGCACGATGACCTGACCATCAATCATAACGGTATCTATATCTGAGCCGCTGGTGTACCAAACAAGTGTACGGATCGGGTCGTTAATGGGTTGCAGGTGTGCCTTGTTTGCATCAATAATAATAAGATCAGCAGCGGCGCCCACTTCAAGTCGACCCAGATCGGGACGTCGAAGCGCATTAGCGCCATGAACCGTTGCGGCATTCAGTAACTCCGCAGCAGTTGCACCTTGGCTTGCGCCCGTCGCTTGTTTAGACGCAAAACCACTTGCACGCATTTGCGCAAAAATATCCATTCTCTCTGCGTCGGTACCAATACCTACTTTTAAACCTTGTCGCGAGAAGTGAGCATAGTGCGGTGCCTTGCCTCCGCGTAAAAAGACCGTCGGGCAGTGCGCCAAGCTCGCACCTGATTGCGCAACACGTTGCAGTTCGGCGTCAGTCAGATGTACGCCATGCGCAAAGATTACGCCCTCTCTGAGCAATCCGACGGAGTCCATGTAATCAACGGTTCCCATCCCTCTTTCTGCTTTGACGCGATCGACTTCGCCCTGACTTTGGGCAAGGTGGATGGTAACCAATAGTTCGCGTTCAAGTGCGATTTGATTCACGGATTTAAGTAACTCGGGGGCGCACGAGTCGGCGGCATGAGGTCCTAAAATGACACGAGTGCCGCCCTGAGCCCCTTGGTCATATTGAGCAAATAGTTGGTTAAACGTTGCGATACCACTGTTACCTTCGAAGCTTCCTTGCGCTGCACGCGCGACGTTTGCATCACTAACCGCAGCGGTAGGTGAAAAGAGGTAGGGAGCACCATAAAGCCTAAGCCCCCATCGTTTGGCGAGCTCTAAGATGCAGGCTTGTACAGGTCGAAATTGATCGAGCAGCGTGGTGGTGCCACTCTTTATAATTTCAAGAAGACCGAGCGCCACAAGCGACTCTAGTTCGTCAGGATCTAGGTAACTAACGGCTAGACCACCGATTGGCATAAGCATTGAGTAAACCTTGCTTTCGCCAATCGCGCTGCGTGGCAGATCGTCGACGATGCCACGAAAGAGTGGTGCATTGATGGTGTGGTTGTGCAGATTGATAAAACCGGGCAAGGAAATGCCGCCTTTAAGTTCTATTGTCTGCGCGTCTGCGGGCGGCGAAGTAGTGATCGCCGCAATACGCTTGTTTTCAATCACCAGTGCAACATCGCGCACAGGGACGTGGCGACCGGCGATATAAAGAACCGTCCATTCGGTTTTGATGACAAGCAGGGCCAAGAGTTTTTCCTTGCAGTTGGGTCGAATGAAGCGCGTTTGATCGAATATAAAGTAAAAAAACAGGATCGCGCTAGTGTTTTAATTTGGGCTTATGACCTGAGCGACTGGAAAACGCCGCCTTGGGTGATGCGGCGGATCGATCAAATCAACAATAACGCCGCGGCCATCACCACACATCCAACCTCTTCGCCGCCAAAAACTTCGACAACTCATCCGCCACCTGCACGTTGTTCAAATCGGAAAACATAAAGTGCGAATTGCCGTATTGCCCCACGTCGGGTAGATGCAGCACGCTAGCCTGCCCGCCCTGTTTGTTCAGCGCTTCGGCGAACATCACCGATGTCACCACTTGCGCGCGGCGGCCGTCGGCGATGAGATCGGGTATCGGCTGCTTTGGAATATTGTCGCCGTAGACTACTTGTAGCGGCACGGTGGCGAGTTTTGCAAACTCGACCGGTGTGACCGATGTGCCTGAGGGCTGGCTGCCTTTGAATAGCGGGACCGGTAGCGGCACTTCGCCTTGTTTGAAGACGAAGCCGGGTTCGTAGGCGACGATGCCCTTGACGTGCGGCGAGCGCGCGCCGGCGAGCCAGCCAAACAAGCCCGATTGTGAGTGCGTCACCAACACCGACGGGCCAATTTTATCGAGCAGCGCGATCAGCGCGCCGCTGATAATTTCAGAGTTGTCGGACACCGTGGGCACCAGGTGTTGAAGGAAGGAATCCACAGCCTGCATCGGAAACTGCTGCACCGGAAACACCTCCGGGTATTTCGGTCCGAAACGCCAGCGTGACCAGGCGTATTGCATCCCCGCCTGCCCGGTGCGGTTGGCCACCACCGGCGTGCCGGCCAGCGTGCCGAACGGGCCGTTGAAGCTGGGATAGCCCGCACGTCCGCGTCGCGGAAAATCAACAATGTAGACCGGAAAGCCGCGCCGCAGCATGAGGGTCTGAAACCCCTCGCGGCCATCGGGCGTGGTTTCCCACACGCGCCCCGTGCCGCTGCCACCATGCACCAGGATCAACGGATACTTGCGCGCGTTTTCGGGAATTTGATACTGCACGTACATCTGATCCATCCAAAACGTCTGGCCCGGATCGGTGCAGGCCGTGTCCTGCGTCGGATCGTAGTTGCCCGGTGCCACCACTTTCTTGCCACCGACAAAAAAACTGCCTTGCTGCGCGATGGTAATCAGCCCGCGGGCGGACGAGCCGGGCGTGCTGGCGCAGCCGCCGAGCATCATGCCGGGCATGATGGTGAGTAGGCCGATATGACGTAAGTAAAGTATGTTTTTAGATTCATTATTTCTCAGTGTAAGGTGGGTTGCTGCTGCACCCAATCGGTGGCCTGTTCGTACGCATGTGCCACGCGGTGAAGCAGCGCTGACCTCATCACAAACCGTCTGAAGTGCTGAAATCTCAGATTTTTTTCTTTTGATCTACGAGAGGAATACTAACCCTATTACTCTTGAATAATAGCAAACTCTCGAAGCCAGGGTTCAAGGTGGGCGATATCAAAAATGCCAGCCTCGAACAGCTGCAGCATCTCTTTATGGATGACTATAGATGACCTCTTTAGGCACCAGCCGTTGATACGCAGAAACACGTCGGCGACAGCAAAAGCGATACGCTTGTTGCCATCTACAAAGGGGTGATTAATAGCGAGGCTTTCCAGCCATGCTGCAGCCTCAGCGATGATATCGTCGCAATAACCCGTTTGTGGTCGAAACAGGGCAGCTTCGAGGGCGGCGGGGTCGGGTCTTTTGCTGGCGGTCGATGTAATCACGCAGAGCGTCATCGGGTTTGGCGGCGCAGCCATAACAACTTCACAAACCGCCTGAGGTGCTTCAATCTCAGGTAAGGCGTTATATGATGATAGTCATACGCTCGAGAACTTAAAAATATGAACAACTCTCCTCTTTACAATCAGGCAAGCCAGATAGATATCGCTGTAGG
>CAJBTJ010000161.1 GCA_903958565.1 uncultured beta proteobacterium | reverse complement strand
TTCTTTGAATGGTTACCGCAAGAGACCATTCTTTTTAATCGTGCGCGTGTTGCCTCCGATATCAATATCCGTGTTTCTGGGCAGGGGGCGATGATTGGTTGGGATCACTTGATCTTCGGACGCCAGGCTTCGGGCGAGACCTTCGCAGAAGGAAGCTTCAAGCAAACGCTGCGTCTTGATATCGAGGATCGCACCGTGTGGTTAGATCGTATGGTGCTGGAGGGTAACGACCTCTTGTTTTTGTCACCGATTGGACTGCGCGGACATTTTGCGTTTGCAACGGTTTGGGCTGTATTGCCCGACACAAAAACCTGGAGTGAAGAAACATTGCAAGTCGTACGGCAAGAGGCGACCGGTGTGGCCTGGACGGTTTTGCATCCGAGAGTGGTTGTGGGGCGAATTCTCGCCCCGGCCATGGAAATCAAATTTTTATTACAAGCGGCGTGGGCGAGTCTGCGCCCGCTGGTTGTGGAGCGTCGCGCCGTGGCGCCTCGCTTGTGGGCGACATAATCGTATTCCTATTGTTGTGCGGAGATCATGATGGATTTAACACCCAGAGAAAAAGACAAGTTACTGATTTTTACCGCGTCCTTGCTCGCAGAACGGCGGCGTGCAAGGGGACTGAAACTTAATGTGCCTGAAGCGATCGCCTTGATCACGGCTTCCATCATGGAGGGTGCGCGAGACGGACAAACTGTTGCGGAACTCATGAGCGCAGGCCGAGAGATTCTGACACGTTCCGATGTGATGGAAGGTGTCGCGGAAATGATCCCAGACATACAAGTGGAAGCGACGTTTCCAGACGGGACAAAGCTCGTCACCGTTCATCAACCGATTCAATAAGGAAAGGCGATGGCAACGACACGAATGATTCCAGGTCAGGTGCTTGTGGACGATGGCGAAATCGAAATGAATGTAGGACGCAAGACCTGCAAGGTGACGGTCGCCAACACAGGTGATCGTCCTGTTCAGATTGGCTCGCACTATCACTTCGCCGAGACCAACGCGGCCTTACGGTTCGATCGACAGGCTGCTCGAGGTTTTCGTTTGAATATCCCGGCGGGCACTGCGGTACGTTTTGAACCCGGTCAGGAGCGTGAGGTGGAGTTGGTTGCATTGGCGGGCGATCGAATTGTGTATGGCTTTACCGGTGCTGTGATGGGAGCTCTGGACAAATGAAGATTTCAAAACAAGCGTATGCAGAGATGTTTGGACCCACGACAGGAGATCGTGTCCGGCTTGCCGACACGGCGCTCTTTGCCATGGTCGAGAAAGATTTCACGATCTATGGCGAGGAAGTAAAGTTCGGGGGCGGGAAGGTGATCCGTGATGGCATGGGCCAGTCACAACGGATGAGTAAAGACTGTGTCGATACTGTCTTGACCAATGCCTTGATCATTGATTATTGGGGCATTGTTAAAGCCGATATTGGTATTAAAAATGGTCGTATCGCAGGCATTGGTAAGGCTGGGAATCCTGACATTCAACCAGGCGTGACAATTGTGGTGGGTCCGGCAACAGAAGTGATCGCAGCAGAAGGCATGATCGTCACTGCTGGTGGAGTTGACAGCCATATCCATTTGATTTGTCCTCAGCAAATCGAAGAGGCCTTATGTTCGGGTGTCACAACCATGATTGGCGGAGG
>CAJBTJ010000160.1 GCA_903958565.1 uncultured beta proteobacterium | reverse complement strand
GACGTGGGTAAGTTGACGCTTGCCGCCATTTGCGACTTCACAAATGCCTCACCAAACGTGACGCCGACACCCATCACCTCACCCGTGGACTTCATCTCCGGGCCAAGAATGGTATCGACACCCGGAAACTTCACGAAGGGGAATACGGCTTCTTTGACTGAGAAATAATGCGGCACAACTTCTTGCGTGACGCCCTGCTCGGCCAGCGTCTGGCCTGCCATCACGCGCGCAGCAATCTTGGCAAGCTGTAAACCTGTCGCTTTCGAGACAAAGGGTACTGTGCGCGAGGCACGTGGATTGACTTCAAGCACATAGACATCGCCATTCTGCACAGCAAACTGAACGTTCATCAAACCCGAAACATTCAGCGCCCGAGCCATTAAGGCGGTCTGACGCTTGATCTCTGCCGTCATTTCAGCAGACAACGAGAACGGTGGTAACGAACAAGCGGAGTCACCTGAGTGAACCCCAGCTTGCTCAATATGCTCCATTACGCCGCCGATGAACACCTGCTGTCCATCGCACAAACAATCCACGTCGATTTCAATGGCGTTGTTCAAGAAACGATCTAGCAGCACCGGCGAATCGTTACTCACTTTAACCGCCTCGCGCATGTAGCGTTCGAGGTCGATCTGCTCGTGGACAATTTCCATGGCACGTCCGCCAAGTACATAGCTTGGGCGCACAACCAGTGGATAGCCGATCTCTTGTGCGTGGGCCAACGCCTCACTCTCTGTGCGAGCGGTACGATTAGGCGGCTGGCGTAAATTAAGCTTGTTGAGGAGCTTTTGGAAACGCTCACGGTCTTCGGCCACGTCAATCGATTCAGGGCTCGTGCCGATGATCGGTGCACCATTGGCCTCAAGCGCACGCGCCAACTTCAAGGGAGTCTGCCCGCCGTACTGCACGATGATGCCGATCGGCTTCTCTTTGTGAACGATCTCTAAAACATCTTCGAGCGTGAGAGGTTCGAAGTACAAGCGATCGGAGGTATCGTAGTCGGTTGATACGGTTTCTGGGTTGCAGTTAACCATAATGGTTTCGTAGCCATCTTCTCGGAGCGCCAAGGCTGCGTGCACGCAGCAATAATCAAATTCAATACCTTGACCAATGCGATTAGGGCCTCCACCTAGCACCATGATCTTTTTACGATCAGTCGGTTCAGCCTCACACTCTTGCTCGTAAGTTGAATACAAGTATGCCGTGTTCGTTGCAAATTCAGCTGCACATGTGTCCACACGCTTATATACAGGGCGCACATTGAACTGATGACGCAATTTACGCACTTCGGCCTCAACCGTATCGAGCAAAAATGCTAGGCGACGGTCGGAGAAGCCTCGGCGCTTGAGCTGCAACAAGGTCTGCGCATCGACATCGGCGAGTGTGCGTTGCTCAAGAGCCAATTCAATATCGACAATCTCTTTGATTTGCGCCAAGAACCAGGGATCGATATGGGTAAGTTGATGCACTTCCTCAAGAGAAAATCCTTGTGCAAACGCATCACCCACGTACCAAATACGCTCGGGACCTGGCTCGCCAAGTTCGATTTGAATTTTTTCGCGATCGGTCGTTTTTTGGTTTAAGCCATCGACACCAACTTCAAGGCCTCGTAACGCCTTTTGAAAGGACTCTTGAAACGTCCGTCCAATCGCCATCACCTCGCCCACTGATTTCATCTGGGTTGTAAGACGTGCATCGGCTGTTGGGAATTTCTCAAAAGCGAAACGTGGAACCTTGGTGACAACATAATCAATCGTGGGCTCAAAGGAGGCCGGCGTTGCACCACCCGTAATTTCGTTCTTGAGCTCATCCAGCGTGTAGCCAACGGCCAAGCGCGCCGCGACCTTTGCAATCGGAAAGCCCGTTGCCTTAGACGCAAGCGCGGAGGAACGCGACACGCGCGGATTCATCTCAATGACGATCATCCGACCGGTATGCGGATTGACCGCAAACTGTACGTTTGAGCCACCGGTGTCCACACCGATTTCTCGCAGTACTGCGATCGATGCGTTTCGCATGATCTGATACTCTTTATCAGTCAGTGTCTGCGCAGGGGCGACGGTGATGGAGTCACCGGTATGCACACCCATCGGATCGAGGTTTTCGATCGAACAAACAATAATGCAATTGTCCGCGCTGTCGCGTACGACTTCCATTTCAAACTCTTTCCAACCAAGTAGCGACTCTTCAATCAAAAGCTCGCTAGTCGGCGACGCCTCAAGACCTCGGCGGCAAATCGTCTCGAATTCTTCGGCGTTGTAAGCAATCCCACCACCACTTCCACCAAGCGTGAAACTGGGACGAATTACAGCTGGGAATCCTGAGGTACCGATTTCAATGGCGATTTGCTTCTGCACTTCCCATGCTTCTTCCAGACTATGCGCAACACCGGACTTCGCCGACTCCAGGCCAATCGCCGTCATCGCCACTTTAAACTTCTGGCGATCTTCAGCCTTTTCAATCGCGTGCGCATTTGCACCGATGAGTTCGACGCCAAACTTTTTGAGCACACCATGCTTGTCCAGATCAAGGGCGCAGTTCAGGGCAGTCTGACCACCCATCGTTGGCAGCACCGCGTCAGGACGCTCTTTCTCAATGATTTTTTCTACAACTTGCCAAGTGATAGGCTCGATGTATGTGACATCGGCGGTTTCAGGGTCCGTCATGATCGTGGCAGGATTACTGTTCACGAGAATCGTGCGATACCCTTCTGCTTTCAGGGCTTTGCAAGCCTGAGCCCCTGAATAATCAAACTCGCAAGCCTGGCCGATCACGATCGGACCCGCGCCAATGATAAGAATACTTTTTAGGTCGGTACGTTTAGGCATGGTGACTCTTTATTTTTTACTAGCCATCAGGCTCATGAATTTGTCGAACAAAACAACAATGTCGTGCGGACCAGGGCTTGCTTCAGGGTGACCTTGAAAACAAAAGGCTGGACGGTCGGTCAACTCAAAGCCCTGCAACGTCCCATCAAACAGAGATACATGCGTTACGCGCGCATTGTTGGGAAGCGTCTTGGCATCGACTGCAAAACCGTGGTTTTGTGCGGTGATGAATACACGACCTGTCGCAACATCCTGCACGGGATGGTTCGAGCCGTGGTGACCGGTTTTCATCTTGACCGTTTTTGCACCGAGCGCTAAGCCCATGATCTGGTGGCCGAGACAAATACCGAATAAAGGCAGCTTGCGCTCGAGGAATACTTTGGCCGCAGCGATGGCGTAATCGCAGGGATCAGGATCTCCGGGACCATTCGACAAAAACACACCATCGGGATTGAGTTTCAAGACATCATCGGCCGTGCTTTGAGCGGGTACCACCGTAATACGGCAGCCACGCTCAGCCAACAGTCGCAGAATGTTTGACTTCACACCAAAATCGTAGGCAACCACGTGTGGGGTTTTGCCGTCAGTCTTGCCATAGCCCTGCCCCAGCGCCCACGTGCTTTCAGTCCACGTTGACGAGGCTGTCGAGGAGACAACTTTTGCCAGATCTTGCCCAGACATGCCTGGAAACTTCGCGGCAAGTTCAAGCGCGCGTTTGGCGTCATCGCCCACCAAAATACATCCACCCTGCGCACCGCCCTCTCGAAGGATTCGTGTGAGCTTGCGGGTATCAATCTCTGCAATCGCGACAATTCCCTGCGACTTCAAATAGTCGGGTAGAGACTGCGTCGACCTAAAATTAGAAAGTAATTGAGGGCAGTTACGCACAATGAGCCCCGCCGCATGCACTTTGCTTGACTCAATGTCTTCGGGGTTGATACCGGTATTGCCAATGTGTGGGTAAGTGAGCGTGACAATCTGACCGCTGTAGCTCGGATCAGTAAGAATTTCTTGGTAACCGGTCATTGCGGTGTTAAAAACCACCTCAGCAACGGTGTGCCCTTCAGCCCCTATCGAAACGCCGTGGAACACGGTTCCGTCAGCGAGGGCTAAAATTGCTGGTGGCCGCGCGCTAGGCGCGATGTCTTTCGGAGTGGTGCCCTTAGAAGCGCTGTCCTTAGAAGCGCTGCCCTTAGCATTCTTTAGCTCTATTTCTTGGAATATATTAGGCAGCACAATCAACCCCGGCGTCAAAATCAGTAAGCAAACCTTGGAAGTATAACCCGATGAGCAGCCTTCTCGAATCCCTAAGATCCCAAACCACTGTAGTGGCCGATACTGGCGACTTTGAGGGCATGCGGCACTACCAGCCGACAGATGCCACGACCAATCCGTCGTTGATCCTAAAAGCCGTTCAACAAGACGCCTATAAACCGATGCTCGAGCGTTGTGTGCGTGCCAATTCGGCCGCCAGCACGCCAGATGTCGTCGATCACCTTCTGGTGGCGTTTGGCACAGAGATTCTCAACATCGTTCCTGGGCGCGTCTCAACAGAGGTCGACGCACGACTGTCTTTTGACACGCGAGGCACCATCGAGCGCGCGCGCCGACTCATTCGTTTGTACGAAGACGCAGGCTTTGCGCGCACGCGTATTCTGATCAAAATCGCCGCGACCTACGAAGGGATACAAGCGGCTCGCGTCCTACAGGCAGAAGGCATCCGATGCAATCTCACGTTGCTCTTCTCACTTGTGCAAGCAGTTGAGTGCGCAGATGCAAAGGTGCAGTTGATTTCACCGTTTGTCGGTCGCATCTACGACTGGCATAAAAAACAACAGGGCTCAGCGTGGGACGAAGCCGCTAACAGCGGTGTCAGAGATCCGGGCGTACTTTCTGTGTCGCGCATCTATAGCTATTACAAAAATTTTGATATCGCAACGGAAATCATGGGTGCAAGCTTCAGAAACACAGGTCAGATTGTGGCCTTAGCCGGATGTGATCTACTCACCATTAGTCCAGAGCTACTGGCAAGCTTATCGGCTGATCAAGGTGCGGTGCCGGCTCGCCTGAATGCCGCATTTGCACGCGACAACCCAGCGGTGCGACTCCCTGCAGGTGAGCAGGCTTTCCGTTTTTTGTTAAACGAAGACGCGATGGCCAGCGAAAAGCTTTCAGAAGGAATTCGTGCGTTCGTCGCCGATGCGCGCAAGCTTGATGCGTTGATCGAAGCGCAGCGCTAACACAGCGTCAAGTTTCATCGCCCCCTAAGTCGGCTTGCGCTCCATGAGCGCCCAGGCCACAGTGCCCGCATCAACGTATTCAATTTCGCTGCCCGCTGGCACACCACGTGCTAATCGAGTGACTTTGATTCCGTGGGTTCGCAAGGCCTCTGACAAATAGTGTGCGGTTGTCTCGCCCTCTGCTGTGAAGTTGGTCGCCAAGATGACCTCTTGCACAACGCCATCTGAGGCGCGGGCAAGTACACGATCAAAATCCAACTCATCGGGCCCAGTGCCCTCAAGCGGTGCCAAGCGCCCCATCAAGACATAATACAAACCGGCATAGCCGTGAGTTGCTTCGATTGAATTTTGATCCGCCGGAGTCTCCACAATACAAAGTAACGTCTTATCGCGCTCAGGATGTAAGCATGTCGCGCAGACTGGCACTTCTGTGAAACCATTGCACTGCTCGCAATGCCGCAACCGCTCGACCGCGTGAGTCAGGGCCTGACCTAATTCTTGTGCCGCCTGCAAATCATGTTGGAGCAGATGGTATGCCATGCGTCGTGCCGTGCGCACCCCGATGCCAGGCAGACGCTTTAAGGCGTCAACGAGGGCTAAAAGAGGTTGCGGTTCGGACGTAGAGTTTTCCATAAAACGAAATTAGAACGGCAACTTCATTCCAGGTGGCAAAGGCATGCCTGCTGTGACGGCAGCCATTTTCTCAGACGAGGTCGCTTCAGCCTTGCGCAATGCGTCATTGAAGGCTGCCGCAACAAGGTCTTCAAGCATGTCTTTGTCGTCGGCGAGCAAACTTGGATCAATCACCACGCGCTTGACGTCGTGACGGCACGTCATTGTCACTTTGACCAAGCCACCACCGGAGGCCCCTTCCACCTGAATATCAGCGAGCGCGTCCTGCGCCTTTTTCATATTCTCTTGCATTTGTTGCGCCTGGCGCATCAAACCAGCAATCTGCCCTTTCATCATGATAGAGATTCCTAAATACGATTGATTTAAATTGAATTTGACTGGCCGGGACGAACAGAGCCTGGCACGACCTGCGCGCCAAAATCCTTGACTAAGGCTTGCACGAAAGGGTCCACTTGAACCGAGGCTTCGGCGTCTAATTGACGGGTCTCCTGCTCGGCCTGATCCAGTGCATGCGCGGACTCGCCCTGCACCGCTCCGACCTCAAAAGCGACCTGCATGTCCTGGCCAAAAAATTCTTTGAGTACCACGCGCAACCGTTCGGCATGTACGCCCTCCGACAGCGCCTTATTAGATACGCGCAGCAAGATCGCACGCCCTTTGATTGACACGCACTCCGACTGACGCGCAAGTTGCTGCGCCATTCCAGTCAAGGGGAGTTTCGCAGAGAATGCAGCCCAAGGCTCCGGCAAGACAACCTGCACGCTCGCGCTCACCGCAGCGTCTGGCTTGACGGCCACAGGATTGGGCGTTGCGTTCACAACCGGAGCGACCGCAGGCTTGGACACCGCCCTCACAATCGGGGCGGCTGGAGCCTTCACTGCAGCAACACGATTCGCCGGCGCAGACGCCGTGCGAACGGATGACTCATCGTCTCGCGCAGGGGACGGTTCGTTTCGCACAAGCTTCTCTGGCTCTGACGAACCACGAGGCACTAAGGCCAACATGCGCAAACACGCCATAACAAAACCTGCATACTCGTCCGGCGCAAGGACCAATTCGTTGCGACTATGCACAGCAACTGTGTAGAACAACTGAACTACATCTGGATGCATACTGGCAGCAAAGCGCGAGAGATCGTTGGCAATCGGATCCGTCTGATCAAGCGCCTGCGCAACCCTCTGGGCAATAGCGATACGCGACAACATGACCGCCAAATCAGCTAGGGCGGCCCGGGAAGACAAACCACGCGGTGCCAGTTCGTCCGCGATCTCAAGAACGGTTGCAGCGTGTCCCATCTGCAACGCATCCAGCAAACGCACGAGGTGGCGCTGATCGATCGTACCCAGCATGCCGCGCACGGCCTCCTCGGTCAGATCGCCGGCACTGTAGGCGATCGCCTGGTCTGTCAGGGAAAGCGCATCACGCATGGAGCCGGCAGCAGCCTGCCCTAACAATCTAAGCGCTGGCACTTCGTAGGGCATTTGCTCTTGGGTAAGAACGTTTTCAAGGTGGCCGACAATGGCCTCGCCTGGCATCTGCTTGAGATTGAACTGCAAACAGCGTGACAGCACGGTGACCGGTATTTTCTGAGGATCAGTCGTCGCCAAAATAAATTTGACATGGGGCGGTGGTTCTTCAAGCGTTTTGAGCATCGCGTTGAACGCGTGCCCTGTCAGCATGTGCACTTCGTCGATCATGTAGACCTTGAAGCGCCCAGATCCCGGAGAATACACAGCCTGTTCCAGTAACTGGGTCATCTCCTCAACGCCGCGGTTGGACGCCGCATCGAGCTCAAGGTAATCGACAAAACGACCTTCATCAATTTCGGTGCAAGCCTGGCAGACGCCGCAGGGTGTCGCGGTGATGCCTGTCTCGCAGTTGAGTGCCTTAGCGAGAATTCGCGACAGCGTGGTTTTGCCCACCCCTCGCGTACCCGTAAACAACCAAGCGTGGTGTAGACGCTGAGTCGTCAAAGCATGCGTAAGCGCGCGGACAACGTGATCCTGTCCGACGAGGGTATCGAACGAACGGGGACGCCATTTGCGCGCAAGGACCAGATAACTCATGAGCTGTACCGACCACAAACGGAAATTAGAGAGGCGAGCCTGACTTCGGCACTAATTCTGCACGACTATGGCTGCTTCGTTCCCGACCTGACCAGGTTTGCCGCCGAACCATGCGAAGGGGCCCGCCAACCTCAATTCTAGCAGGGCTAGCTACTCGCGCGTGGATCAAAGTCAATCCACAGGTCATCGCGCGGAAAATATAGGGCTGCGCGCGCGCGCCGACCATCCAAAGCACTGACTTGCTCGCAGTAACGCGCCAATTGTGGTGCGTAGCGGGCCAACATACGTGAACCGAACACCTCAGTGCTTTCCCCTGCTGCAGGACGGCCGGTTTTGTAATCCACCACACACCACCCGTCCGAGTCTGATATCGCCAAATCAAGCACCGACACTTTTCCCGTGGCATCCAATAACGCCCACTCGCGACGCGCGTCCAAACAGGCGAGCAAGTCTTGCCCTCGCTTGCTTGT
Organism: uncultured beta proteobacterium; assembly: GCA_903958565.1. Classification (GTDB taxonomy): domain Bacteria; phylum Pseudomonadota; class Gammaproteobacteria; order Burkholderiales; family Burkholderiaceae_B; genus Zwartia. The sequence continues at coordinate 8,366 of CAJBTJ010000160.1, read as the reverse complement.
CAGCATCGCCAACAAGGTTTCAAGAACCTCATGCGCCAAGTCTGAAATCTCCTCGGCAGGTAAACCGAGTTGCCGACATTGCAATTCAATGCGCGCACGCTGCGCACGCATTTTTTCAGCCGTCCAGCCCCTACCAGACTGACGCCCCAGATGATCTAGCCACGAGTGGATAAGCGTCCCCAGCACGCGATCATGGGACTTGCTAGCTGCCCAGGCAAACGTCTGCGAGTAACCCGCCCCGGACGCAGTCGCCTGACTGGCTTGCTGTGTCGTTTTTTCGCTCCGCGCACGTAAAGCACTCAAACTTTGCCTAAACAACTCTGACCCTCGGTGCGCCGGCATCGACTCTGCTGCTGCATCGCCCTGCAACAAATCCGACGGCACCTCTATCGATGGCCAGCTTAACCACAGCCGACTGAGCAAACTCCCGGCTGGAGGCTTGGCAGGTGCACCATCCTTGAGAGCCACATCGGCAACAAGGTGCAACCGCTCTTTCGCGCGGGTCGCCGCGACATACAGCAAGCGATCCACCTCAAATTCGCCACGACGTTTTTCACGCAAACCGAGGTAGCGAGAAATCGGATCATGCCCCTCTCGAGCGCGAGGCTTAATCGGACCAAGCATGAGCTTTGAGCCAACCTGTTCAAAATAAACCAAGGGCACTCTGTCGCTCGTCGATCCATGATGCAGTCCGTACAAAATCACAGATTCAAACTGCAAGCCTTTGCACTTGTGCATCGTCATCACCTCCACGGCTTGGGTATCGGTTCCAGGCGAAGCAAATAGCTTTTTGATCTGCTTTTCGAGCGCACCGATATCAAGCCCACCATAGGGCGCCAAGCGTTCAATCAAGGCAAATAAACTTTCGGCGTCCAGCAAATCTGCAGCGGACTGTGCCAGCGCAGGACCACCGAGATTCCGCCAAAGTCGTTGCATTCGCGCAGCAAAAGGCAAGACATCATCCTCCTCCAGCGCTTCGAGCAAGATAGGGGCAACTGACCGCAAACGCTCAAATTCCGATGGCGCTAATGACTGCTCGGCCTGGCACGGCGACCCGTCACCCGGGACGCGCAACACACGATGCAAAACTTGGGGAACCGACAGTTTTGCGTATTGCGCAAACAGTGCATGCAGGCTGTTTAAAGATAAACCGCAATAAGCAGACCTCAGGATAGAAACCCAGGCCGCGCGGTCGCCCGGGTGCGTCACGGCGCGCACAATCTGCACCAGGTCGATCACGTAGGGCCGCTTATTAAGCGGTACCAAATCGACTGCCCGACAGGCAATGCCCGCCTGGGCCAATAAACGTGTCACATCTTTAAGATGTGAGCGAGCACGCACCAAAACGGCAACGGGATGGGCCGCATTGGAAAATTCCGCGAGCGCTTCACGTACTAAATCCACAACGATATGTTCAGTACTACGCGATGCGCCCACCCAGGCGTGATGAAACTGTACGGCATCGCCCTGCGTGATCGCTTTAAACGGCTCAGAACTCGCATAGGAAATTGCCCCAACTTCAGCGTCGTCTGTTTCAGGGAACATAGGCTTAAAGGTCTGATTCACCCAGTCCACGATGCCCGCTTGCGATCGGAAATTATCACTCAGTTGCAGATATTCAGGCTGGAGGCTGTCGTCGCGAAACGCCCTTAAACCGTGATCACGAACCTGCAAAAACAAGCTCACGTTGGCTTTACGGAACCGATAGATCGACTGCATCGGATCACCAACGAAGAAAACCGTTCGCCCATCGTCAGGCTGCCAACCTGCAGTGATCTTCTCAATCAATTGAATTTGCGATTGACTGGTGTCTTGAAACTCATCGATTAATAGGTGTTGAATATTTGCGTCGAGCCGAAGGAGCAACTCACTCGGTTGATCGACTCGACCCAACGCGAGATCCGCTCTTCTGGCGATTTCGGTGAAATCGACCTCACCCGCACTCATGAATTGCAGTGTTAATTGGCCCGCAGCCAAACGCAGGCATTGCAATTGTGCCTGCAAGATTTCCCATTGGTCTTCGCTGAACTCAGGATGAGGCGTATCGCCAATCTCGCCCAAGCGTTCGACCCACTCTAACGTGGGCTCACCACGGTACCGGTCTAGCCACTGCGCAAACGCTTTTTTTGCCGGCGCGAAAGCAGGACTCGCAGGAAAACCGATCTTCACATTGATCTGCGCACGCACGGTTTTGTTACCCGCAGTCAGCAACAACGCTGCCAGCCCTCGCCAACGGCTGAGCTCTATTGCAATGGCCTCTAAAGGCTCTCCATCCCAGTCCAATAATGCACACACAGGATGGTCAGGCGTCTCCTGCATTAAGTTGTCAGCGGCAATGCGAGCCAAAGGTGCTAACTCTTGAGACCAGCCCGCTGGCATTGCACCAAGCAATCTCTCTAGTTGTTGCGTAACGGTTTGCTCAAAATTTTCTTCTAAGAGCAAACGATCGTCGCCCTCTTGAAGTAAGGACAACCATTGATCTCGCTGCGCAAGCATGCCGGCCAGCGCGTCGCAAGTTGCCTGCACATCCAAATCCATGTGTTCCAGTAACCGCCTAACGCCTTGCTCCTGCCCAGCCATTGCGATGGTCGCTCGGGCCGCCGCCTGATAATGCACCTCTGGGTCCTCCGCGACACTCGGCACGCCACCCATCGATGATAGCCAAGGCATGCTGCGCACCAAGCCAGAACAGAATGAATCGATCGTTCGTATCGCCAAGCGTGCGGGGTAGTCAAGTAAGTTCCAACCGAACTCCTTGTCGCGCTTGAGTGCTGCCTGCGCAAGCAACCAACTGCGCCGATCATGCTCCGCGTCGGGAGGGGAATCCAACACCATCGCGGCTGATAGTTTTTTCAGGACACGATCATGCATCTCAGCGGCGGCCTTCCGAGTGAAGGTAATTGCAACGATATCCTCGGGCCGCCTGACGGTTGCGAGCAAGGCGAGGATGCGATCGGTCAATAACTCTGTTTTCCCAGAGCCCGCAGGCGCTTGCACCAAAAAGGAACGACGCGGATCAACGGCCCTCAGGCGGATCGCTGCGTCTGAGGGCTTGCGCTCAGGCTTCGTCATCGCTGTCTCCCTGCGCGTCTTCCTCACCTTGATCGTAGTACCTCAGCAAAGGCAGTATGTCGCAAAACGTGAGATCCGATCCTTTCCAAGACTGATTCAGCGCGTGCCCCTGCACAAACTCTTGAGCCAGCACATCGATGACGGCACTCAGGCGCGAGAGCATGCACGACCAATCCGCATCTGGATACTTTGCTTTGGCGAGTGTCTTTAAGCCGCTCAAGCCGAGATCATCATGCTCAACGAGCCCTAGTGCCGCGCATCCTCTAGCGTGTAAACGCACCAACATGAGGGCGCCGATACGATCCCGTACGTCGCTGTCGCTCACGCTTCCGGCGCCAAGCAAGGCGGCATAGACAGGCACCTGCAGGTTAACGGGACGCGCGCCTTCCCAGTCACTTAGCACCGCGGGCAAAGACCGACCCGTTTTGTAATCAATCACTGCGAGATGCTTGATCCCGTCACCCTGATCTTCAGAGACTAGATGGTCTAGACGATCCAACCGAACATCGAGCAACAGACCCTGAATGTTGAGCTCACGCTTTTGCTCGATTTCTTGCACAACGAAGGGCGCACGGCCCGCCTCAATGAGCAACCAATCGTAGACAACCACAATGGCGCGTTTGACTTCCAAATCACGTAAAGTCGTATCGAAGGCGTTGAGCTCTTGGCTTGCGACCGCATGCACAATTTTCTCAAGTTGAGGTAGAAGTGCAGAGGTCTGAATCGCCGCCTTCAAGCTGCGCTGATCGCGCAATGCTTCCCACATACGTTCCATGACACCATGTAGGAACTTTCCGCGCAGGGCCATTTGTGGAAGCTCGCCATAGGCAGGCAAACCCTTCAGCCCTAAGCGATAGCGAAAAAAAGCCCACAAGGGATTAATAGCCTGTGTTTCCAACACAGACACTCCGCCCCGCACTTTTTCACCTACAACCAGTGGTGGCGCTAGGTCATCACGCCATGACTCTAGGTTAGAGGGCTGCCAGCATACAAGGGCGTCAAACGCCTGATCCTTGACCGCGTCCTCGGGCTTAAGCGCCTGTATCAACGGTGACGGGCGAAGCTCTCGCTCGCCCTCAAAACGCGGTGCGCTTACCGTGACGGTTGGTGCCACTTTGCACAGATTTGCAAAAATTTGTTGTGCCCATTGGCTCTCGCGCTCAGGGGTTGCGCGAGGCGCCTGCGCACGGCGCAGTGCCACCATCGGGATCAATGGATTAGGTTTTGTCGCGGCAGGCAATACCTCGTCGGTTAAACCAAGCATCCACACACCATCCCACTGCCCTCCTTCTGCCTCAAGCAGACCCAATACATCGAGACGCGCCGTCGAGTCACGCTGCGGCTGAAACATCGTTGCGCGTGCTAAGCGACCAAGAATACTTAAAGCCTCGGACGACGGTATGTGCTGAAACAGTGCGCTCAACGATTCAAAACGTTCGAGCAAGGCGTCGAACGCTTCGAGGACTTGATACATCGCGGAACTCTGCCCGCCGCGGCCGGGAAAACCCAGCGTAGCCAGCGTCGCCCTAAATACGCCAGACCACCGATGCAAGGCAGTACTACGGGGTAGAGCCTGCCAATCCTGCCATGCGCGTTGCCAGGCCGGCGATAGCTGATGCAAGGGCTCAATTGCCGAAGTCCATGACCCGAGAGAAACATGACTCACCTGCCATTCACGCCAACCTGCATCGATCATCACGCGCGCACCCTGCTCGGTGCTGTGCCCTGCACAGTATCCCGACAACAACGCTGCACCAAGATCTACGGGCGATGCACCGAGCTGCTCTTTCATGAGCACGAAGGTGCGCAGCCATGCGAGGGCGGCACGGCATGCCGCCCAATCAGACAACGGTCTTGCAACCGCCACGTTAAAGGCGTGTACGCTCACCCCGTGGGTGTCGCTCAAGCTTTGCTCAAGGACCCGACGCGCAAAAGGCGCCTGCGCATCCAGCGAGACGGCAATGATTGCAAAACGCCCCTCTGGTCGATGATCAAGCTGCGAACGCGCCCAGTTCGCAGCCGCCAACCACTCGGCTTGAGCAGTCGCCGCCTCGACGCGCATGACATCGGATGCTTGCGCCAATTCTTCGGCAAGTGTTGAAACCACGACGCCACGCGCGATCAGCGCCTCGAGCAACATCCCCATTCTTGGCGATATCTCGGTGAAGCCTGCAAGAATAATCTGAGCCGGCAATGGTAAGCCGTTCTCAATATGTTGAATCAAACGCGTCAGTGCGCTACTTGTATCGAGTGCGTCCAGCGCATGTAACCGTTCGCGGTAGGCGTCGCGCCATTGGCGAAAGCGATCATATTCTTCAGTAAGTTCGTGATCAAAAACCTTGATCTGCCACTCTTCGATCAACTGGTCCGCCGCAAGCGCCATAGCCGCAGCTTGATAGACATCGAGCAAGGCACCATCACCCTCAACTCGCTCAATGACTTGCGCCCACAGCAGTTGCGCTTCAAAGCCATCGAGCTGTCGCGCGTGTGCTCTCAAAGACTCCTCAAAGCCTGCACGATCTAATTGATGTGTCATCCACCCCGACCAAGGCATGATCTCTGGCATTTCAGCAACAAGCTGCCCGCGCGCCGCCTGCTGCTGCGCCAGTAACTGAATCAACCTTCGGGCCAAACGGTTGTTTACCGTCAAAACAGAAATATCTTTCGCAGCATGCGTACCAAGGTTCGAGGCATGCACGGAAGGGTATTGCGTTAAGGTCTGCATGAGATGCGGATCAGAAGCCGCATAGCGCGGCAATACTTTCCCAGTTCAAACGCATGCCCGGCGTCGTGTAACCGACAAGACCGACGACAAGAACAACGCAGAGCAGTGCGCCCCCCGCCACCCACATCAACCGTTGCTTGACACGTGCTTGCATAACACCCCAGGAGGATTAAGCGACTTTAGCGAGTTGTTGCGCATTGATAGGCGTTTCACGAACAGGCAAGCATAAGGCCGCGGCCATTAAGGACAATAAAATCCCGAGCCACCACACCAAATCATAACTTCCCGTCACGGCCTGCACCCGACCACCTAGCCAAACGCCTGTGAAGCTTCCAAGTTGATGTCCCAAGAAAACCATACCGGACAAGGTTGCGGCAAAACGCAAACCATAAATTTGCCCGATCAATCCTAGCGTCAACGGAACAGTACCAAGCCAGAACACGCCCATCCACCCAGCAAACACATAGACCACCCAAGGAGACGTCGGCATCGCAAGAATCCAGGTGAGACCCACCGCACGCAGGGCATACAAGCCTGCGAGTAAATTCTTTTTGCTGTGTGTCCCACCGAGCTTACCCGCCATAAACGAACCGAACACGTTAAACAAGCCAATTAGGCCGATTGCAAACGCACCCGTACTTGCGTTCAACCCGTTGTCCACGACGAAGGCCGGCAAATGCAAGGTAATAAAAGCCGTATGAAAACCGCAAACAAAATAGCCCCAAAACAAAAAGTGAAAGGTTGGATGCTTTAACGCCTGCCCGATTGCCGAGAACATTGACTGCTGCGGACCAGCGCTTTCTCCGGGCTTACCTCGCAGAAACCACACTAAAGGCAGTGTCGCTGCAAGCACCATAGACAGCACGAGATAGGCTCCGGTCCAATCTAAAGAGTCGATCAAAAGTTGGCCGGTCGGCACCACCAGAAATTGTCCTAAGGATCCCCCTGCGCTCGCAATTCCCATCGCCGTGCTGCGGGACGATAAGGGAACCGTGCGCGCAATGACCGGCAAGATCACTGCAAAGGTCGTGCCTGCCTGACCGAGCCCAATTAACACCCCAGCACTCAAATAGAATTCAAGTTCCGTTGAAGAAAAACGGGTACCTAGTAAGCCCACCGCATAAAACGCCACGCACAGAGCAATCGTTCTGCCCGAACCGAAACGATCCGCCATCATGCCGGCGCCAATTGCGCCAAAACCCCACACTAAATTCTGTAACGCAAACGCCATCGAAAAAACTTCGCGCTCCCAACCCCGGTCAAGCCCCACTGGCTGGACAAACAATCCAATCGTGGCCCGCGTACCCATTGCAAGCAACACAATTAAAGTGCCCAACACGATCGTTCGGAGCGCTAGCGGATTATCTAGCAGACCGGGGTTACGTTCTTCTGCGTGTTGCGTCATGGTGATGAACTCAAAAAGAAAACAAATGGCGCCGCCGAGACGAATCGAACGTCCGACTCCCTTCTTAGGAGGAAGGTACTCTATCCACTGAGTTACGGCGGCGAAGCCCTAGTTTAGCAAGGAGCGCCCCTATCAGCCTCTCGGATGATGTTGCGCGTGCAACGATTTAAGTCGCTCTCGGGCTACGTGTGTGTAAATCTGCGTCGTCGAGATATCCGCATGCCCGAGCAACATCTGCACCACCCGCAAATCCGCGCCATGATTGAGCAAATGCGTGGCAAACGCGTGGCGCAACACATGCGGGGATAAAGGCGCATGTACACCCGCTAATACCGCGTATTTCTTAATCAACAACCAAAACGACTGACGCGTCATCGCAGCGGCTCGAGCCGTGACAAACAGAGCGGCTGCGGTCCGCGCCCCCATGAGGGACGGCCGAGCCTCTTTTAAGTAGGTTGTGATCCAGTGCGCGGCCTCGGCACCGAGCGGGACGAGGCGATCCTTACCGCCCTTGCCTTGCACGACGCGCACAACGCCATCCCCCAGGCTCACATCTAATACCGCTAGGCCAACTAACTCCGATACTCGCAAGCCGGTGGCGTAAAGAACCTCTAGCATTGCTCGGTCGCGCAAGCCGCGCGGCGTATGCAACGGCGGCTGCTTTAACAAAGCCTCAACCTGCGCTTCCGACAAGGTCTTAGGAATCCGCAAGGCCTGTCGCGCCGACGTCAGCGGCAAACAAGGGTCGGCCGACACACGCTGATGACGCAGCGCCCACAGGTAATAGCGTCGCAACGTCGCAAGCCGTCTATTCGCAGTGCTCGGTTTTGTTTCTGCATGCTTGGCCGCGAACCACGCTTGCAGATCGCCCTCGCGCGCATGATCGATATCCAGTCCGCGTTCAGCCAGCAACCACTGCTCAAACGCAGCTAAGTCGCGCCGGTACGCGGCAAGTGTATTGGCCGACAGGCCGTCTTCGAGCCAGACGGCATCGATAAAAGCACTAATTGCGGCGGACTCGGGTGCACTCATTGCCAGACAATAGTAGCATTCAGTCCATTCATATCTCTCACGAGCAACCCTATTTCATGTCCGCCGCATTGCTTGTATTACCAGATTTTCTCATCATCATTTTCGGCTGGTTGTTGAACCGAAAATTTGGAT
>CAJBTJ010000159.1 GCA_903958565.1 uncultured beta proteobacterium | reverse complement strand
TAGCGCATGTTTTAACTTACCCCAGAAAAAGCTATCGACAGTGCTATCGGCTCTCGCCGGTGGTGTTTAGGATAACGGATAGGTCAGTACGTTTTTAGAAGCGGGTCTGGCACTTATTTTTGCGTACCAGGCTTCAATATGTTGGCGAGACTTTCGCTCAACTGGAAGCCCGTACCAGCGATGAATTTCACAGGCCATGGGAATATCGGCCATTGTTAGCTTTGATCCTGCGACATACTCCTGCTTCGTTAAGTGTTGCTCGAACCGATCAAGCAAAATATCAGTCGCAGCAATAGACGCTTCTATTTTCTTTTTGTCTTGCTCGGGTTCCGGTATCCGGATGAGTTGCCAGAACGCGTCCCGACCCGCTGGACTGAAGGTGGTTTGCTGCCAGTCCATCCAGCGTTCTGCATTGAAACGCTCTTGAAGGTCCTCGGGGTACAACTTTCCCATGGAATGCTTTGCGCAGAGGTAACGAACAACGACGTTTGATTCCCACAGCGAAAAATCACCTTCCACAAGGGTCGGTACAACAGAGTTCGGATTCATGGATAAATACTCTCGTGTCTTCGTCAACCCAAAGGCACCGCCGGCATCGATGCGCTCATAGGTTAGTCCAAGCTCTTCAGCAGCCCAGACTGCCTTGCGGACGTTGATGGAAGTAATACGACCCCAAATGGTAAGCATTGATTCACTCTCCGAAGTGTTATTTGTATTGTTTATTACTATGTAGTGGTGTGGATAGGCGTCATTCAGACTGTGTAAAGTCGATGACGACCCCGTAGCGAGCAATAGACACGGTAATCCGATCGCCTTGATCGCGCCAATGAAGCTCGGATGTTTTACGCGCGGCCTCAATGATGTATTCACGTACGATACATAAGTCTTTTGCGAGTAGGGCAAGTGCTCCAAAGAAACTGCTCCGACCTTTTCCAGAACAGGCGAAGTGCCCATAAAGAGCTTGATATGTTTCCTCGGTGATAAATACCAGCTCAAAGCTACGACAACGCACTCGACTCTCGCCGTGCGGGCCCTTGCGCACAAGCGATTGGGCTAAATCTGCATAACGTTTTGCTTGTGCGTGCGGTCTTGGGCAGATGATTAACAGCGCCGCAATAGCATGCGTGGTATTGGCGTGGTTCTGCCACTCTTTGCGCCAAACAAGCTCTGGCGTGAGATGCTGGCAGTAATAGAGCCTGCCCGCTTCAAATTGCCCAGTTTGCAGACGAGTGGTTTTAAACTTCGCTTGATGTTGCTTTCCTGCGAGCGCGACAGGTCGTCCAAAGGCTTGCACGTCTGAAAGAGCATAGCCAAGTTTTTTTACACGGTTGTGGGTGCGCTGTGCGTCCTGAGTTTTAAAGACAAGGCCATCGATACCCTGTGGGCTCTGTAAAATTTCCTGTCTGATGGTTTGAGCGTCTGTCGGTAGACCGACTAACTCTAGGTAATCGTCATCGAACGTCATCAGGTGATTAATTGACCCGAGGCTATGAAAACCGCGGGCGGTGAGCTGAAAGCCTAGTAGCTCAAAGATTCGTTGAGCGCGGTCCATATCGTAATGAACATTGATGACCAGATGGTCCAGTGCGAGCGCTTGTGCGTGTGACATTG
>CAJBTJ010000158.1 GCA_903958565.1 uncultured beta proteobacterium | reverse complement strand
TGGCCAGGCTGGCGAACTGGTCATGGCGACGTCCAAGGGCTCGAACCAGCGTCGCATTCCGCCATGCAGCGCATTATAGGAAAGAGGCTGCCAGTGTGCGCGATGAGCGTATTGGGACACCACCCCATCCTGTACAAAAAAACTGGCGTGTCGGCGCCGCCGATAGCGACCACCGTCCTTTAAATATTGGTCAGGAGGCAGATCGTTCCAAAACGAATTGAGGCCTGACAATTCAGCCAGGCTCACGCCGCTGAGCGCACTCACGGTGTCAGGCGCTACCACCGCAAAGCCTTGCTCTTTGAGAACAGCCTGCAAGTCGCTGGAAGCGGTCAAAGGTGGTGCAAGTAGTGTTGAGGTCATCGACTTCCTAGACGAGCAGCGTGACGGTACGCATGCACCATCGACTCAGGCCTGAGCGCCAAGTGCTTGGTGTGACGACCCGCGACACGCTTACGCCAAAGTTTAAAGGATGCGCGCTTAAGTTCGCGACGCATCAACTTTATCACCTCTGCTTCGTTTAAGCCGAACTGCTGTGTGATAGCTTCAAAAGGCGTGCGATCTTCCCACGCCATCTCGATGATTCTGGAAGTGTGACTCAACGAATTCAAAATGTGCGGTGTCTCGTTCAATACAACCCTCACTCTCCCAATCGGGAGTCTTTTCGCCTAACAAATCTGCGAAGCGCTGGGATTTAAAAAATTCAATACGCGCTTGCTCATACTGCGCCTCGAGCCATCCGGTGAAATCCTCACGCGTCCCGCTATGCCGAAGTGGCGCAGGTGCGACATAGAATACCGAAACGATGTCCCAGACTGACAAGTTCGCGACTGAGCCGCAAAAGCAGTGCCCACCCATGGGGCCACGCCGCGAGAAAACCATGCCATGGGCACGTAGAACCTTGAGTAGATTTTCAACGTACGACACAGACAACCCCAGGCGTCTCGCGAGTTCCTGTGTCGTGAGTGTCGAGGCCTTCGACAATCTGGCCAACGAGACGACCAAGTTCAAGGCATGCTTTGCTTCGTTTACGCTCATAGACTTACTCTCTTTTGAGTAGGTTAAAACTACTTATGAACGTAATTATCTATCAAATATCTACTCATCAATACAAAATAGCTTAAATATGTCTTACAATCTACTCAATATCTACTCAAACTAAATTTAAATTGAAACCTTCCAACCAACAGTATCGTATCGGTGCCATCGCAAAGCTAGCGGGCGTCCCTGTATCCACTTTACGTGTTTGGGAGTCGCGACACCAAGCGCTACACCCCAACAAAACAGCAGGACAGCACCGAATGTATGGAGAGGAAGATCTATTGCGGGCAACGCTTTTAAAACAGCTCAGCGATCAGGGCTACGCGATCAGCACCATTGCCCCGCTTGCTGTCGCAGAGCTGAACGACTTGCGACAAAAGCAATCCGGCCAGAAAGGTAGCGCGACAAGTACAGCCCACAACCGAAGCGTCTCCTTAGCCATCGTTGGTCTGGCTTTGGCAGGGCAAGTTGAAAACACAGCCTTCGCAACCCATTTACAAAATGTACAGCTTGCTGCCACAGGCGTGTATCAAAGCATTGAAGCTGCGCGCCAGACGCCACCAACGACATCACCCGACATTTTTCTAATGAAAATCAACACGCTGCACGAAATTGTTGTGCACGAAATCTTGCAGGCAGCGCGTGCGATGCGAGCAAGCCAAATTGTCGTGCTGTATAACTATGGCCGAGAGCAAGTCGTGCGCACGATGCGTGAGCTTGGAATGATTGTGCGTCGCGAGCCTGTCTCAGACTACGAGCTCGCCGAACTCATTAACTCGGTGCTTGTAGTGGATGCTACCCAACAACTCAGTGAGACCTCGACAAGCATCACGATACCGGCCCGAAAGTATTCAGATCAGGTACTCAAGAAAATCGGTGGAATTTCAACCAATGTTTTATGCGAGTGCCCGCGCCACGTCGCAGAAATCATTGCGCAGCTTGCAAGCTTCGAGCAGTATAGTCAGGAGTGTTTAAACACAAGCGCTGAAGACGCACACTTGCATGCCTACTTATCGTCGGTATCCGGTTCGGCCCGCGCACTGTTTGAGCAAGCGTTGGAAAAAGTAGCGCATCACGAAGGCATTGATCTGAGCGCATCAGACTAAACTCCAATCCTCGAAGCATTATTGAGTAATGGAACCAGGACCTACAACCATGACCTTGGCTATCGCTTTCCTGATCAATACAACGGTTGTCATCACAACCATGCTGATTCATTACGAAGCGCTTTTCCAACTATCCAAACGACTACCAAAGCTTTGTCACATCCGACCACGATTCCAAGTCCTAGTCGGGGCCGTGTGCATATTCTTTGTTCACGTATTTGAAATTTGGCTCTTTGCGCTTGCATTTTATGTATCGAGCAAAATAGAGGGGATGGGATCATTGACAGGCAACTTAGCTCACGCAGGCGGATTGCTTGACTGCGTCTATTTTTCTTTTGTGACATTCACAACAGTGGGCTATGGCGATGTGGTCGCACAAGGAGAACTTCGACACCTTGGAGGCATCGAGGCGCTAACCGGAATCATCCTGATTACCTGGTCGGCTTCTTTTTTGTTTGTTGAGATGCAGCGCAATTGGGCCGACTTACGCAAGTTGAAATAGGGATCACGCAAATGAACACGGTTTACGATTTTGTCATTATTGGCGCTGGCTCTGCCGGCTGCGTATTAGCGAACAGACTGTCGGCTGATGGGAGCAAGTCCGTGCTGCTCCTCGAGGCCGGACCCGCCGACACGAACCCTTGGATCAAGATTCCTGCAGGCGTGCCGCGTATTGTGGCTGACCCAACAATCACCTGGGGCTACCACTCCGAACCCGAGCCCGGCTTGAATGGACGCAGGCTACATTGGCCTCGAGGCAAGACGCTCGGAGGCTCTAGCAGCATCAATGGGCATGTCTATATGCGCGGCACACCAGACGATTACAACGGTTGGCGCGATGCCGGCAACCCCGGCTGGGGCTGGGAGGATGTGCTACCGCACTTCAAAGCCACAGAGTGCCATTTTGCTGGAGAGTCCGAACTGCATGGCTCGGGTGGCGAGTTAAAAGTCTCTGCGCTCCAGGAGCCTCACCCCGCATCGCAGGCCTTTGTTGCCGCCGCAGTGAATGCAGGCGTTAACCCGAACGACGACTTCAATGGGCCTCACCAAGCGGGTGTGGGCTACGTGCAGTTAATGATTCATCGAGGTATTCGCTCTTCCGCCGCGAGGTCCTTTTTAAAACCTATCCGTCATAGAAAGAATCTGTCCGTTGCAGTCAACGCACTCGTCGAACGGATTGTCATGATCGGTAAACGCGCAACAGGCGTGCGCTACGAACAAAACGGCCAAACGATAGAAGTGGCGGCTGGCGAAGTGATTCTCTCAGCCGGTGCGATCAATTCACCCCAACTATTAATGCTGTCAGGGATTGGACCAGTCGATGAGCTTAGCAAGCATGGCATCACGGTGATACATCCTCTACCCGGTGTCGGACAAAATTTACACGACCACGTTTATGTGCACGCGATGGCAAAGGTCAAGCCAGCGTTCTCAGTCAATCACAAGATTTGCAGCACCTTCAGAATGATCCCCGATGTACTGCGCTATGCAATCAGTCGCAAAGGACTCTTAAACTCTGCAGCGGCGCAAGTGGCACTCTTCGCAAAATCAGGTGTGAATTCCGACAAAGTCGATCTACAAATGCAGATGCGTCCCTTCAGTATGCTAGGAGCGGGTGGCATGTTCCAGGCGGATAACTTCCCAGCAATTACGGCATCCTGTGGCTTACTCCACGTACACTCGGCAGGATCCGTGTCATTGAAATCAGCTGATTTTCGTCAGGCCCCAAGCATGTTCGCGAGCTACCTGACAGACCCACGAGACACAGCACCCTTAGTATTCGGTTTACGCTTAATACGCCGCATCTTTGCCCAAGCGCCCTTCAGCGAAATCTGCACGGGCGAGTCCTTACCCGGACCCCAACGCAATACCGACGAAGAGCTGATCGCCTACTGCCGTGAACAAGCACAGACGATGTACCACCCTGTTGGCACCTGCCGCATGGGTTCCGATGCGCTTGGGGTCGTTGATCATCGCTTGCGTGTCCACGGCATTGAGGGTTTACGTGTGGTGGATGCATCAATCATGCCTAAAGTACCCTCGGGCAATACAAGCGCCCCTGTCATCATGGTTGCGGACAAAGCCGCTCAGATGATTCTGGCTGACTCTCGAACTTTCTCTCAAAAATGCGGCTAATCCGCAACGAGGCTCACCTTTGCCTGCGCCACGCCCCCCAATGCGCAAGGCAAGATACGAACTGACACTTACAATTGATCAAATTTCAAAATACCGCCCAAAAGCAAATTTTCAGTTAGAAATCGTATTGTTAATGTCAAACTAACCTGCTATCGTTTAGCACAGTTGTCTAATCATAGTCCGCTCTAAATCTGACTAATTGACGGTCCCGCTCAATCTTTCTATCTCACGGAGAACTTGGAATCATGCAAACTCAATCAAACGACCTGAATACCCTGACCAATGGTGCAAAAATTCTTGGCGAATCCGTCATCCCAGGCGCTAGCTTACTGATGGATGGTCAATTCATAAGTGGCGCTGCTCACGCAGCCGTCGGCATCTTTGCTCGAATCGCCATGGGCCCACTCGCTGTGGCCTTGGTTTGTGCGGATTCATTCTCGAAATCTGTCACTGACAAATTCTTGTGGGATCACGTGAAAGACGGAATCGAAGCGCGCAAACAAGCAAAAGCTGCGAAAGCGGCTGAGCAAACAGAAGCGCAAGCTGGCTAAATTTCGTTAATCGTTTTAAAGTGAAGAAGGGCGGATGATTCAATCATCCGCCCTTCTCTTTTATAGAACGCTTTGGAAATATGCTATTTCCTAGGGCGCGTGGGTGGAGTCGACTGAGTTTCGTTAAAAATGCGGCGGTACTTGTTTAAAAGTAGAAAATACTGATTCACCTTATTTGCTTTTTCGAGTTCCACTCCGACCTTGTCGAGCAAAACAGACGCGCATTTCGAGCGTTTGGAAAAAGCAAAATAATTATCTTTCCTAAACGGATAAGTCGCGAGAACTTGTACCTTATCGCCCAGATCGCGGCGATACATCTCAGAAGTCGCAGCAAATCGGTAGGCAAGAATATAATCTACCTCACGGTTCAATAATCGGTCAAAAGCACCTCCAAGGGTAGGCGACTGCAGTAACTGCAATTCATCCTCGACAAACGAGCCGAAGGCACTGTTACCAAAGGTCACTCCGGCTTCTGTGATCCCCCTTCTTCCTTTTAAATCTGAGTACTGATTCAGCGGAAACGTTTCGCCTCTGCGAACAATCACATACAAAAACTGGTCTAAATAGGAGGGGTGAACATAAGACAGGTAGCGAGACCGCTCAGAAGACCATCCAATAGAAATGATCATATCTAGCTCGCCTGAACGTGTCGCAGCGAGCGCCTCCGCCCAGGTCGCATACGTCACAACCTTAATATTTTTAACCCCGGCCGCCTTGAGTGTCTTTTGCGCCAACTCGATTCCAGCGCCAATGAGTTGGCCATCGACCGCCCAAGAGTCAGGCGCATCGTTAACCGGACCCGAAATGGAAATTGAATCGCAGGTCTGCGCCCAAGCAGATCCTACGATTAAGCTAAGCAAGACGATAAACAGTATTTTTAATTTTTTCATCTGAGAGCGCAATTTACCAAATTTAGCCCTGCGTATAAGATACAGGAATAGTCTCTACGACATATCACGCACGCAAACATTGCGTGATCACGCGAGGTCTTAACACGTAAAACAGATCATTTACGATTGCATCACCTTATCACAAAGATCTATACTAGAACCACGTTCAAAAAAAGAGTCCTGCCCTGTGTCTACCGACCCGATTGCCTGCAAAGCCGCACAAGCCACTGAACTTTTTGCCAATGAAGCGCTGGTTAAGAACCCTGTCCTTCAAAAGCATACCTTACCCACGACAAACAAAGATTTTAGACGACTCTATGCAAACCAAGCCGTGCATCACTGGTGTCGGTGGGCGACGGTAGCGGGCTTCGTACCGATTCCCGTCGTAGACGTGCTCACAATATCTGCGGCACAAGCCAAAATGGTGCATAGCTTATGCCAGATCTACGACAAGCAATTTGAACGAGAGGCCTTGAGTTCGATTATCTCCGGCTTACTTGGCGGGAGTCTGACTGGCCTTGTTTCAGCCAGCCTAGCCTACTCCTTCATCCGGAATATTCCACTTGTTGGCAGTACGCTATCATCCTTAACGCAACCCGCCGTAGCATATGGTGCAACATACGCTCTTGGCGCAGTATTTATTCAGCATTTTGAGAAAGATCTGGCAATGTCGGATCTATCGGTTAAAGAGGTCGAGCAATTCTTTTCGGATCAGTTCAAAAAGGGCCAGGCGCTCTTCAAGAAAAAACCGATATCAACCTAACGCATGACATCCTCTCTGGACGCATGGGTTGCACTCCCACGCCCCGCTGCCATAACCGCTAAAAAACGTTTATTCTGTTTTCCATTCGCGGGGGGTGGGGCGACAGCATATAGGAAATGGGCCGACTCACTTGGGCCACACATAGAGGTGTGCGCCATTCAATTGCCAGGCAGAGAAAGCCGTCTGCTTGATCCGGCGCTGGATGATGTTGATGCCCTGGTTGCCGCACTGCTAGAGCACCTGCCATCCTACTTCGACCGACCTTATGCTTTTTACGGACACAGTATGGGGGCACTATTAGCCTTTGAGCTCACGCGAAGCATCGAAAAATTGGATGGGCTACGCGGTCCGGAACGGTTGTTTCTCGCCGCGCATCGCGCAGCGCATCTGCCGTTACAGCGCCCTCCCATGAGTACTTTATCCGACGCAGACTTTATAGAAAAAATACGCAGCTATGGAGGATTTGTTGACGAGATACTGAATAACTCAGAAATGATGGAACTCATCTTGCCCACGATTCGAGCTGATTTTAGGCTCTGCGATCACTACAAACTTAAAGACCAAACGCCGATTCAGTGCCCAATCCACGTGTTTGCGGGCAGCCAAGACGCTCAAACCTTACTGGACAGCACATACGCTTGGAGCTTGAGGAGTAAGGCGCCCGTTGATGTACAAGTTTTCTCAGGAGGGCATTTTTTTATGCACAGCCATATGAATGAAGTGCACGATGCCATTAAAAAAAGATTAATGCCCTCTTAGAAATTGCTCAAAAAAAAGCGGCCTACTTGGCCGCTTTTTTTAAGTCATTCATCCCTGTCCTTACCTTACTAGGACCGACGGCGAAGGTGGGATGGAACCCGAAATCTTGTTAAGTGTGAGCAACTGAGACAGCAAAACAATCACTTCTTTCGTAAAGCTTTCTGATATGTCATGATCAGGCACTGTATAGGTATCACCGCGATAATTCAATGACGTCAACGGTTTGCCAACGCTCTTGTTTTTTTGCATCACGAATAGCGGCACAGGAGGAAAGTCTGACACCTTGGCACTATCCGAAGCGTTCAATAATTCAGGATTAAAAACCTTCACGATGTGTGGGTTTTCAGCATTCTGCATCGCGACGATATCACCCAGAAAGTCAAATATATTTCGGGTAGAGCGCAAATTAACCTTAATCGATAGGTTCTTCAACCCGCTATCCGAGCCATCGCTCAGTAAAGCACGGAGTTCCGTAGCCGTGCGCTGAGCGGTGGTCGACTTATATGACTGAGTACAGTAGTTTTCAGGTGAGAGCGACTTACCAAATAGCACTTCTCCGTCAGTTTTATTCAAACACAAGCGCCAATCAGGCATCAACTTTATAAGTCTGAACTGCTTAGGACGACCAGGCTGACTCACCTCGTCCAGTGTCACGCCAGCAGCCAGCGCACCCACCAGCATACCAAACGAATCGCGTGCTAATTTCTCATCTAAGATCGGCGACATCGGCATTTTCACAAACGTCGGCTCCGCAGTTAGGCCTGCAGCGACCAAAATGTACAGAGCACGCTGGAAACCGAGATAATCCTTAGACGAGGGGTCATTCACAAAGCTACTCACCACCTCCCTTTTATCATTCACAACGTCAATCGAACTCACTAACAAGGAGTACAGAATCGATTTGGGTGCCGCATGATTGGAAGTAAGGTAAGCGACGATCTCAGGCTTTATGTCCAACAAAAAGGGGCGCATGAAGGTTGCATTATCAAGCGAGGACTGGGTAAACGTGTAGCCACCACTGACGCTTAGAGATGCAGTGGGTATGTAGTTCGCCAGACCAACCGCACCAGCCCAGGGCTGAAGAAAACCGCCCAACGACCCTGGATTACCTGAGTAAACAGTTGCCGAGAGTCCTGCATTCGCAGAAACGCTACCGGTTCCCATTATCGAAGGAATATCCAAAAAACTTACCGGCATTTTTTTCGACGCACGTGCAATATTGATCAGAATATTATCGTTGCTGTAGGACTCTACGACTTCTCGGTAAGCATGAGACATGCTTCGAAAACTCGTTGAATTCGGCGAACCGCAACCACTGATCACAGCTAAGAGCGCAGACAAAAACATCATCGAAATACTACGCATCAAAAGTACTCCTTAGGGTAAATGGGCTCCGGTAGGAGCCGTGACATCACGCCATGAATTTGGTCACAAACCAAAAGGACGAAAAAGCCACTATGCAGATCGTGATCACACGAGCCACGAATCCTATCATGGTCGCAATAAGACCGACAAGACCGACAGGCTTGCCATCCGCGTCACGTTGCTTGCGGCGGAATATGGAAAACATCACAAAGCCGCCTAATAGGGCCCCTACGACTAGAATTTTGATTACAACAAGAGTAGTCACTGTGGACTCCTAGGGCAGACAATCAACGGGGGACACAGGTTTTTTCATGTGTGAGCACATCACAACACTGCATGACGAAACCTGAAGCAACCCCTAAGAACAGAACAATCTACACAGTGCATTTTGTGCGATCATTCGAGGAGTTTCACTGGCATTTTATAGGACTATCATACATAATCAGAGTTAAATTATCGACGGCTTTTCAGGAGAAAACACCCTTGATCCTGACACAAACTCACAAAATGGTAGTGGTGATGAAATTCTTCAGTGCTTTTTTGACTCTTTATTTAGCGTTAGCCTTGACTCCCAGCCAGGCAGAACCCAAGCCGAGCAACACCGATCCTGCAGCGGCCCCAACAACTGGGGCGGTGACCCCACCACCCGCATCGACCTCTGGCGCACCGACCCAAGTTACATCACAAAGTGTCCCAATATCTAGAACGGGTATTATCTGCTCGGTTTATGCCGGCAGCCCCAGCCTCGCAGCGCTAGGCATACGGATCACTGTCTACTCCACCTTGGGAACGGCATCAAACTGTGATCAGGCGTCTTTTCAAAACCTGACGCTAGCATCCATTAAGGCTCAGCTGCGGGCCATACAGCAGCCGGCCTTCGTCTTACGTGGCCTAGCCCACCAGTACCTCATGGACGTCAACTTAGCGACAATCCCCAACCCCTTTATTAGCCTTGGAAATCTAAAGTTCAGCGAAGTCGGTCATGTCGACGTCTCCATAACTCAGATCTTTCGGCACTCAAACATACGGGTCCTCGGCTTTAGTTCGACTGAGTACATTCCGTTTAAGCTACACAGCCAAATTCAGTACATCTGGAATATCGGAAGACCTGTACATAGACTGGTGGCACCAAACGGGGATCGCTACGTGATGTTTGCCTTTACCACACAAGTGATTCAGAACACCACTGAAAACACGCTCGCCTATATAGGCCCATTACTCGATCTGCCCGCCGGTTGGACGTACGAGAGCTATTTGTTGGATAAAACACTTACGATCAGAACAGATATAAATAATGACTTTGCCACCGAGATCGTGTTTGATGGCGCTCGTAACATGTATGTCAAGATGGACAACTAAACGCTGTTGCGGTGATGTTGCTCACGCGATGTTTATTTCAACACCTCACCGCCACCCATAATGAGCGGCAACCCAGATGTGCCTGTTGAGCCAAATATAAGCACTTTGCTATTCGGTGAAGTAGCCAGCGCCGAGCTTGCCTC
>CAJBTJ010000157.1 GCA_903958565.1 uncultured beta proteobacterium | reverse complement strand
CTTAGGGAGCTTCACGACCTGCGCAGCAGGTACGTTACGCGCTTGAGCGTAGCCGCCCAAGGGGCTTTGGCCGTAGGCAACACGATCACCGACTTTGAATTGTTTGACGGCCTTACCCACTGCAGTCACATCGCCCGCGCCTTCAAAACCAAGGCCGTGTGGCAGCGGGTTCTTGTAGAGACCGTCACGGAAATAGATATCAATAAAGTTCAGTCCGGCCGCGTGCTGGCGAATCGTGATTTCGTGATCAGCTGGGGCTGGCACTTCGATT
Organism: uncultured beta proteobacterium; assembly: GCA_903958565.1. GTDB lineage: Bacteria > Pseudomonadota > Gammaproteobacteria > Burkholderiales > Burkholderiaceae_B > Zwartia. The sequence continues at coordinate 3,501 of CAJBTJ010000157.1, read as the reverse complement.
TCGACCAGTTTCAGGACTTCGGGACCGCCGTTTTGTTCGATGCGGATGGCTTTGACGAGATTGCTCATGGATGCTCCAGACGAAAAGAAATAAAGCAATAGTTAAACAAACGATATTCGGGGCATAAATTCAATGCTGAGGGGCGAGTTTATATCGTGGCCAAGGTAAAATGAACCATTATCAAGACAATTTGTAGGGAACTATGGCCGGACACAGTAAATGGGCCAATATCCAGCACCGAAAAGGTCGCCAGGACGCCAAGCGCGGGAAGCTTTGGACCAAAATTATCCGTGAAATTACCGTGGCAGCTCGCGCCGGCGGTGCCGATCCCGAGGCAAACCCGCGTTTGCGCATGGCCTGGGATAAGGCGATGGGCGCCAACATGCCTAAAGACAACATCCAACGCGCAATCACCCGCGGTGCCGGTGGCGCCGATGGCGCTAATTACGACGAGATCCGCTACGAAGGTTATGGTTTGGGCGGTGCTGCAGTCGTCGTGGAGTGCATGACAGATAATCGCACCCGTACGGTTGCTGACGTGCGTCATGCGTTCTCAAAAAACGGTGGCAACCTCGGACAAGAAGGCTCCGTCGCTTTTATGTTCACGCACTGCGGTCAATTCATTTTTGCACCAGGCACCTCTGAAGACACCATTATGGAAATTGCGCTCGATGCGGGCGCTGACGATGTCATGACGGACGACGAAGGTGTGGTCGAAGTGATTTGCCCGCCCACAGCCTTTGCTGCGGTGCGCGATGCATTGCAAGCAAAGGGTCTTGTCCCTGATATGTCTGACATCGTCATGAAACCCAATAACGAGATCGAACTCACGGGCGAGGACGCCATCAAAATGCAAAAGCTGCTTGATGCACTTGAGGGGCTCGATGACGTGCAAGAGGTCTACACCAACGCGTCAATGGACGAGCAAGGTACTGACGCATGAAGCTTTTAGTCATTGGCTCTGGTGGACGCGAACACGCGCTGGCCTGGCGTTTATTGCAGTCTTCCCGCGTCAAACACGTGTATGTTGCGCCAGGTAACGGTGGGACAGCCCTGATGACGAACGCATCCAACCTTGATGTCTCCGAACCGGAAGCACTCGCCGCTTTTGTTAAAGAGAACGGGATCGCGCTCACAGTGGTTGGCCCCGAAGCGCCTTTGGCAAAAGGCGTTGTCGATGTGTTCCGTCGCCACGGTCTCAAGATTTTTGGGCCAACCAAAGCGGCCGCACAACTGGAAAGCTCCAAGGACTTCGCCAAACAGTTCATGGTGCGTCACCAGATTCCGACCGCCGTCTATCAAACGTTCACAGACCCAGTCGCGGCACATCGTTATATTGATGCGCAAGGCGCACCGATTGTCATCAAGGCCGATGGTCTCGCCGCAGGTAAAGGCGTCGTGGTCGCCGAAACACTCAAGCAAGCCCACGATGCGGTCGATGCAATGCTCGGCGACGGCTCTCTCGGTGCGGCCGGTGCACGGGTGGTCATTGAAGAATGTCTGCTCGGCGAAGAAGCCAGCTTTATCGTTCTGTGCGATGGCAAAAATATCCTGCCCCTGGCAACGAGCCAGGATCACAAACGACTCAAGGATGGGGATCAGGGTCCCAACACGGGAGGCATGGGGGCGTATTCACCCGCACCAGTGGTGTCCAACGCTCTACATCAGCGCATCATGCAAGAGGTCATTCGGCCCACCATTGCAGGCATGACTGCGGACGGCATCCCCTTCACAGGCTTTCTCTATGCAGGCCTAATGATTGGGCCCGGCACTGACCAACAGCGCGCAATCAAAGTACTCGAATTCAATTGCCGGATGGGTGACCCAGAAACACAACCTATCATGATGCGGATTCGCAGCGACTTGCTTGCGGTCTTTGAACACGCGGTCAGCGGCTCACTTGATCAGGCAAAGATTGACTGGGACCCCCGCACCGCTCTTGGCGTTGTCATGGCGAGTGCAAACTACCCAGATACCCCACGCACTGGGGATACGATTCAAGGCATTCCAGAGGCAACTGCAGACTGCGTGGTGTTCCATGCTGGCACCGCACTCAAAGACGGTGTCTTGCGCACCGCTGGCGGTCGGGTGCTGTGCGTGACCGCGCTCGACAATAGCGTGCTCGCGACACAGCAACGCGCCTATCAGGCTGTTGCAGCGATTCAGTTTGACGGCGCCCAATATCGCAGCGACATCGGCTGGCGCGCACTCGATGCGGCCAATGGGGGACCCCGCTAAGTGTCGAGTGTCAACCTGCCTGCCGTAAGAACCTACTTATTAGGTTTGCAGCAAAACATCGTCTCTGCACTTGAAACCGCAGGCAATCAAGATTTCTTGCGTGACGAGTGGATACGCGCTGAAGGTGGCGGCGGAATATCACGACTCATTGAAGGCGGTGATTTATTTGAACGTGCAGGCGTACTGTTTAGTCACGTCAAAGGCAAGACACTGCCCCCCTCAGCCTCCGCACACCGCCCAGAGGTTGCTGGACGTGCCTGGGAGGCGATGGGCGTGTCCATGGTCTTGCACCCTCGCAACCCCTACATCCCTACCGTGCACATGAATGTGCGCATGTTTGTTGCACAAGCGCCGAGTGGCTCCAGTCAAGAAGACATTTTCTGGTTTGGTGGTGGCATGGATCTGACGCCTTACTATGTCTTTGAAGAAGATGCTCGGCATTTTCATCAAACCAACAAAGACGCGCTCACGGCACACAACCCGACCGCCTACGCAGAATACAAAAAGTGGTGCGATGAGTATTTCTTTCTAAAACACCGCAATGAGACCCGAGGCGTCGGTGGCGTTTTTTTCGACGACTTAAGCAATAATGGCTTTGAAGCGTCTTTTGCACTGACTCGCTCGGTAGGCGACGCTTTTTTACCGGCCTATATGCCGATCGTTGAAAAACGCCGTAACCTGCCTTACGGTGAGCGCGAACGCGACTTTCAGGCCTACCGTCGGGGTCGTTACGTTGAATTCAATCTAGTCTTTGACCGCGGCACACTTTTTGGCCTACAGTCAGGGGGACGGACAGAGTCCATTCTGCTATCAATGCCTCCCATGGCAGCGTGGCGCTACAACTGGCAAGCAGACGCCGGCACACCTGAAGCCGCGTTACAGCCCTACCTCCAACCTCGGGATTGGTTTTAATGCGCATCGGCTTACTCGGTGGTAGTTTCGATCCAGTGCACCGCGCGCACTTGGCGTTGGCATCGACAGCGCGCGAAGCACTCAACCTCGACCAGGTTCAATTGATTCCGGCGGGCCAACCTTGGCAAAGACCGCCGCTAGGTGCCACACCCACTCAACGTCTAGAGATGGTGAGTCGTGCGATCGACGGTCATCCAGGTTTAATTGCAAACCCTATTGAAACAGACCGCACTGGCCCCACATACACAATAGAAACATTGAACGCCCTGCCCCAAGGCCCCGACTATTTTTGGATTCTCGGCGCGGACCAGCTTTATAACTTTTGCACTTGGCGCCAGTGGTCCGAGATCG
>CAJBTJ010000156.1 GCA_903958565.1 uncultured beta proteobacterium | reverse complement strand
CGCCATCCCCACCATGTCGCCACCAATCACAAGGGCGTCCCAATCTGTTGTGCTACTCATGTTTTTCCTGAAAGAACTTTATCAAGCCCGTAGAAACGATCGAGCGCCACCATCAAGACCAGCGTCAATACAATCAAAACAGTCGAAACCGACGCCAGCAAGGGATCGATCGTATGTGCGATATGGTTGTACATTTTTACGGGTAGCGTTTCCGTGGAAGCGGACGCTACAAAGATTGACATGGTGAGTTCATCAAAACTATTGATAAAGGCAATGAGCCACCCACCGGCAACACCCGGGAAAATGAGCGGTAATTCAATCTTGCGAAATATCGTCCAACCGGATGCCCCAAGAGATTCAGCAGCCTGGCTCACACTTCGATCAAAGCCCGTCGCTGCCGCAACCACCAAACGCAACACATAGGGCAATACGATCACAGTATGGGCTAACGTTAAGCCCCAGCCCGTGCTGGCACCACCAATCTGCGTCAAAAATCGCAATAAGGCGATACCCAGAACAACGTGCGGCACCATCAGCGGTGACAACAACAAACCCAGAATCGCATCGCGACCTGGAAATCGATGCCAGGCAATTGCCATGCCCGCTGGCACCGCAACGAGTGTTGCAATGGTTGCCGCGGAGGCACCTAACGCTAAGCTGCGCCAGAAGGCGTCGATGAAGTCCGGAGCGTCGAGTATGGCTCGATACCATCTTAGAGAGGCCCCATCAAAGGGCATGGAGATGTAGCCTTTGTTGGTAAACGAAACCAAGACGACCATCAATAGAGGCGCCAACATAAAAATGACAAAGAACCAATGAAAGGCAATTAAGGTAAGTGGATTGCGTGTTTTCATCGGAACACCTGCTTCCAACGATGCTCTACCAAACGGTTTGCCACCAAGGATACTGTCAAGACGATCACCACTAAGAGCACAGCAATTGTTGCGCCCAAGGGCCAATTTAAGTTTGCCAAAAACTCGTCATAAATTGTTGTCGGCACAACTTTTAGGCGACGACCTCCAATAATGGCCGGTGTCGCAAACGCGCTCGCTGCTGACGCAAATACAATGAGGCCACCTGACAGCACGCCTGGAATCACTTGAGGAAAAACGATTCGCCACATCACTGTGAACATATTCGCACCTAAAGATTCAGCAGCCTGCTCTGTGGCGCGATCAAGTTTTTGCAGGGACGCCCAAACGGCGAGCACCATAAAAGGCATCAACACATGCGTCAGTGCGATCACAACTCCTGTGAAGGTATAGAGCATTTTGATTGGGGCATCGATGAGGCCAACCATCAGCAAAGACTTGTTAATCAGGCCTTCGCTTCCTAACAGTACGGCCCAACCAAGCGTGCGAACCACCACTGAAATCAGCAGCGGCCCAAGCACGACCACCATTGAGACTGCGCGCCACTCAGACGACAGTCGACTCAACACATAGGCCTCTGGCACTCCAATGACGATACAGATCAACGTCACAAGAAACGCCATACCGAAGGTGCGCACGAAAATGACATGAAAGTAATCATCGTTCAGAACCTCTGCATAATTCGCCGAAGTCATCGTGCTACCCATCATCTGCGCAGCGTCGTAGGGATAGAGACTCATCGACAGCGTCAACACTAAGGGCAGCGCGACAAAGGCCAACATCACCAAGACACTCGGTGCTGTCAACCAGTAAGGCAGTGTGTTGCGTTGATCTTTCATGCTTTACGATAGATTGCGTGTGATGACTCGCGCATGCTCAGTGCGCCAACTCAAACCGACCTCATCTCCCTCCGCCACCGCTGGCAGCTCGACGTTTGCCTGAGTGACTTGAATCAGCCCTAGATCAGTTTGAATTTGGAATAACCAGTGATGCCCCAAAAACAATCGCGCGGCAACATTCCCACGAAGGATAGGATCCGTTTGGACAAAACCGATTTTTTCGGGACGAATGATGTAGTCGACATCGCCTTCACAGGCCTCCGCGAGGCATGGCAGGATCCGCCCCCCCACCGCGATACCCAGCGCCACGCGCGCGCCTTCGAAGACGTTTGCTTTTCCCAGAAAGGTTGACGAGAAGCGTCCAT
>CAJBTJ010000155.1 GCA_903958565.1 uncultured beta proteobacterium | reverse complement strand
TGAAATAATACAACCGATTTCAGACCTGCTTACACCCGCAATGTGCGAACCTGGGGCGTTCCGAAAATCGACGCCGCTGATCGCGCCGGAGTGGGACGTGGGATTTCTTGTGGCGCATACGATTATTTCCAGTCTGATGGGCCTTCCTGTGGGCGCGTTTCTCTATTTTGCGTTAAGGTATGTCTTTAAGAGGCCACCCCTTTCAAGGTCTTTTTTCTCGCCTTTTTGCAAGCACACGTGAGGTTGCAATATGATGGTTTTGTTTGGCGCTTTTTCTTGTTGGCCGTGGCTTCTTCGGGCCTCGTTTTTTCTTGGGATACCTTGAGAGTTTCACTTGACCGGCCAGCTTTGTAAGTGCATTTGCAAAAGCCTCCGGCGGCATCTCCTGATATGAATCCCAACACGCGTCGGGCACTGCGATATCCATGCCCACGTATGTCACCGCCACGTCGGTCATCAAATGATATTCCGACAGATTTTCCTCGATCACCGCCCGCCCGTGCGTCGCTCGTAACGCCGCCTTCACCACCGCGTAGGCGTTGTAAGCCAGAACCGCCGTTGAAAATGCAAACAATGCCGCCTGTGGATACCCCAATGTTTTCACTTCACAGCAAAGCACGTCGGTCAGCGTTTGAAACGCGTGTTCCACAGTCCAGCGTGTGCCGTACGCCTCGGCCGCCTGCAATGCCGTCGCCTGTTTCCGCGACAGGTTCGTGATGATGTTAATTTCCTTGTCGCCACTTTCGGTGGGCGCGTACAGCCAAAGCGTAATCCGTCTTACGGAAAGCGTCTTTCCCTCGAAGTGTAATTCCATTCCCTGCTCATAAACAATGCCCGTTTCTACTTTTCCAATCCGCCGTCGCCGCCCGCGGAGCCTGAAGTGCAGCGTCGAGGCATGCTGGCGGATCACAAAGAACGCCCCGCGTGCCGCCAGACCAAATAAGAACTTGCTGGTGCAGAAGTTGCGGTCGGCGATGATCACCATCATCGCCACGATTCGCTCCAGCAGTTCCGGCAGCAGCGAGCGTTCTTGCGCATGCCCGTCCTCGCATGGAACCAGGTCGACGATCAGCTCTCGTTGAGCGTCCAATAACGCCAGGGATTGTCCAGGCAGAGGCCCTTCGCGGGTGACGCGGAGTTCGGCTAGTCGGTGTTCGGTCGCGGCCAGATGGTTGCCATCAAGATAAAAGACCTCGAGGCCCGGCAGGATCTCTTTCTTGGCGGCCTGCATGGAGTCGATGATTTTGGCCGCGTCGGCGGCTGTCTGCCGGATTACGATCGAGTTGGTTTGTGGCTCGATATGATTGATTTTGTCGTAAAGAGCCGCTGGAGAAACGCCCAGACTCTCTTTTCCTGCCTGATAAGCGGCATGGACCGATTTGTGGGTCCGCGTGGCGACGGACATCATTAGCGCAACAACTTGAGAGAAAAGAAGTTGCTTGCAGTACTGCCTTTGCCGGGCTTGTTCAAAGATTTGGTCAAGCCGTTCGGGCCGAAGCAGCCGTTCCAAAGTGGCTCGTATCATCACGACAGCCGGGCAACGTTCAACAAACCGATCGAGAATCGCTGTAGGCAACATCCTTGCCGTCTCCTGAGAGTCAACGCAACATCCTTGTAATTAATAAATTATATCGTAAATCAAAAGACCTTGAAAGGGGTGGTTAGGTTGAGACCAATGTCTTTGAAACCATCTGGTCCTACTGAACACGAAGCCCCAACAAAATCTACATTTGTAGTTATTGAAGTGTCGGAGAACCTCGTCAG
>CAJBTJ010000154.1 GCA_903958565.1 uncultured beta proteobacterium | reverse complement strand
CTCAGAGCTGTACGGGTTGGTGCAGGAATCCCCACAAAGTGAAACCACACCTTTTTACCCGCGCAGTCCGTATGCCGTCGCAAAAATGTACGCGCACTGGATCACAGTGAATTACCGCGAAGCCTATGGCCTGTATGCGTGTAACGGTATCTTGTTTAATCACGAAAGTCCGCGCCGTGGAGAGACCTTCGTCACCCGCAAAATCACCCGTGGTCTCGCTAACATTAGCCAAGGTCTTGAAAATTGTCTGTATTTGGGTAACTTGGATGCGCGACGCGATTGGGGGCACGCTAAAGACTATGTGCGTATGCAGTGGATGATGCTGCAACAAGACTGCGCCGAGGATTTCGTCATTGCAACGGGCAAGCAATACAGCGTGCGGCAGTTTGTACAGTGGGCAGCCACAGCGTTGGGCATCACTTTAAAGTTTGAAGGGACAGGCTTGACTGAGATCGCCCGCATCGCCGCTATAGCAGGCGATCGAGCGCCCGGCGTGAAAGTAGGGGACATAGTCATAAAAATTGACCCCCGCTATTTTCGTCCGACGGAAGTCGAAACCTTGCTAGGCGATCCCAGCAAAGCGAAGATTAAACTAGGCTGGGCCCCTGAGATCACCGCCCAACAACTATGCGCCGAAATGGTTGCCGCTGATTTGGAGCAAGCCAAACAGCAAGCCTTGCTCAAAGCGAACGGGTATCGTGTGAATATGGGTGCGGAGTGAGGTCGTTGCCGCTAGGTGGCCTTATCGCCGACCAATGCCTGCATAACTAAACCCTTCGCGCTTGTAAGCCTCGCCATCGAGTGCATTGCGACCGTCGAGTAATACGCGCCCTGGCATCGCAGCTTTGACTTGTGCCGCGGGGATGGCTTTGTACTCGGGCCACTCCGTGACGAGCACCAAGGCCTCGGCGTCGCCTACAGCATCTAACGCCTGAGCCCGAAGCACCAGACTGCCGCTACGGATGAGATCCGCAAAAACGTGTCCCGCGACCTCGCTTGCTACGGGGTCGTGTGCCACAACGGTTGCACCTGCCGCACATAATGCATGGATGAGGTTCACAGATGATGCTTCACGCATGTCGTCTGTACCCGGTTTAAACGCTAAGCCCCAGACTGCGATCTTGCGGCCGTATAGATTTTCCCCAGGCGAGCGATGAGTAATTCAAACAGATAATTTTTTTGTTTTTTGTTGCGTGACTCAATGCCCTGCAGCATCACAGGCTCAACGCCTACGCTTTGTGCAATACGGATCAGAGCCTGAACGTCCTTGGGGAAGCAAGAGCCCCCATAGCCTGCGCCTGCATTTAAGAATGCAGGACCTATGCGTGAGTCAGACCCTACGCCACGCTTTACAGCTTCGACATCGATATCAAAGCGGTCACATAGAGTGGCCATCTCATTCATAAACGAAATGCGTGCGGCCAGCATGCCGTTCGAAGCGTACTTGATCAGCTCGGCTTCTTTGATCCCCACAGACAATATCTGGCTTTCGCTCTTTACAAAAGGGAGGTAGAGCGCGAGCAGCTGATCGCGTGTCTTGTTGTTGGATGTGCCAATTACGACGCGATCAGGATTAAAAAAATCATCAAAACTAATGCTGGGAAATGGTTTTGCATTCAAATAATTTGATTCATTCAGACTTGCTGTTTGAAACAAGTCTCTGTACTTTTCATTGATGTATTCGTTCATTTTCTTTAGGTT
>CAJBTJ010000153.1 GCA_903958565.1 uncultured beta proteobacterium | reverse complement strand
CGACCGCGATGCGTATTCTGCGTTTGCGCGTGCAACCAGCTCTCAACGACGATATATTGAATGGACATCGCAATGCCAACGATTAGGCGAAGACCCATCCAGACAGGCAGTGAATCAAACAAACTCTGTGCGAGTATGGAACAAATCGATACAACCGCAGCGGTGGCGCACGCACGAATATGCCCCACTTGAAGGATCAGGGAGTTTCCAACGCGGGCACCTGTGCATAAACCGACGTAGTAAGCCGAAATCAGCGCACCAATCCACAGGGCGCTCACGGACTCAGAGGTCAGTTTTAAGGCGAGGTAAGTGTTAAAGAGCCCCGTGCTGACCAGCATCAGCAAGGTGGCGACATACAAGGAAGGGAAGGAGGCGAAAGTAGAAATCATTTAACGCGACTAACTTTCGCCTCTTTTTTCGTCATCAACGATCACAAGTGGGGTTCGCGACCCCGTTACAACTATTGTTGTGGGATCGCTCCGATGCGCACTTTACCTGGCTGATCCAACAACGCAGCTGCAATCGTGCGACGATGCTCTGCAGCCGTGCCTCCACGCAAACTCCAAGAAGCCACACGACGATACCAAAGGTTCAAGTCAAAGTCACGAATAAACCCCATGCCACCATGAATCTGTTGCGCCGAGCGCACTACCATCATGCATTGCTCGTTACCGAAAGATTTTGCCTGGGCAACGTTGACGCGACAGGGAAGTTGTTGATCCATGCGCCACAAGGCTTCACGTGACAACATGGTTGTGCCGTCGATGGCGTTCACCATGTTTGCACAGAGATGCTGGATCGCCTGGAACGCACCAATGGGCTGACCGAAGGCCTCACGCTGCTTGGCATGTGCAACGGCCATATCCAAGGTTCTCTGGCCGGCGCCCGCCATCATTGAGGCATAAAGCACTGCCGACAAGTCCATGACTTCATGTGCGATCGCATTACCGCCAGCACTCTCTCCGATCCGCGCACTCAGAGGCACACGAACGTTGTCGAATTTTAGGTTTGCTTCGCCATCTTTTGCCATGGAGACCAACGCTTCGCTCGACAAGCCTTGCGCGTTGGTTGGCACAAGGACTGCGCCTAGGTTATGTGGCGCTTGCGCGTCGCGATACAACACCAAACAGAGCTGCGAGGCACGGAAGCTTCCAACAAAACTCTTGACGCCGCTCAATACCAACTCATTGCCATCGACACGGCCGTCCAGGACAATTGAATCGGTGGTCCAACGTCCGTTTTTCTCAGCAACAGCGTGACTGAGAATGAGCTCACCTGCCAGCACACCCTGCAATAGCTGCTGCTGCTCAGGACTGCCGTGACGATCAATGACCATGGCGGGCACCATGGTGGCGTGAAGCGGAATGGGGGCAATGTGGTAGCCGACCAATTCAAACAATAGTCCCAAATAGGTCAATGGCAAGGCCTCACCACCGCTCTTTTCAGACAAGCAAAGCTGTAACCAACCGTTCTCTGCAAACTTTGTCCAAAGCGCAGGTGAGTATTGCAACGCATCGGTCTCAATCTTACGTACGAGCGCCGAAGAGCACTCGCCCGCCAGAAATTCAGACGCCGCCTCTTTGATCTGTACTTCTTGATCGTCAAGCAAAATATCCATTATCGATTCACCTGTTCTTTATTTCGCTGCGCGGGGCAAGCCCAAGCCAACACGTGCGACCTGATCTCGCATGACCTGGACACTGCCGTGGTTGATGGTGGACTGGTAAGCGCCCAAAATATTGTGTGCGAAGACGCCCTTCTCAATTGCATCGGGCGAGCCCTGCATCAATTGCGCATAGGGACCGAGGATCTGACTGATTGCTTCAGTTGTGCGCACGCTGTGCTCGGGAGCAAACACTTTTTCTGCGGAACCCTCATAGGTGAACTTGCCGCCGTTCTGCTCGATACTGATACTGCGCATCGTCATCAAACGACATACCTCGGCCTCGGTCCACATCTCTGCGACTTTATCGCGGACTTGTGCATCTTCGCGCAAGGAGTCTTGCAATTCGCCGTCGCCATGCAGCCAGTTCACGATATCTTCATCGCGCATCACTGAGATTAAATACCGCCAAGCGCCCACACGGTCTAAGTTGAGTCCACGACGCGCGACCTCCCAGCCACCGCCCTCTTCGCCTAGCAGGCATGAGGCCGGTACCTCGACATCATCAAAGAACACTTCGTTGGTGCGCTCCTCACCATAGGTGGTGCCAAAGGGAGCAGGCGGATCATTCTGAACGGTCCACAGCGGTCGCACCGTCATGCCGGGCATACCCATCGGTACGAGCAAAATAGACAAGCCACGATGCCTAACTGAATCGGGATCGGTGCGGCACATTAAAAAGATGTGCGTCGCATTTTGTGCGTTGGTTGTGTAAATCTTTTGACCGGTGATGATGTACTTATCACCCACGCGCTTCGCGCGGCAGCGAATACCCGCCAAGTCTGTGCCGCAGCCCGGCTCGCTATAGCCTTGACAGAAAATAATGTCGCGCTTAATCGCACCAGGCACAAACTCTTGTTTTTGTGCCGCCGTACCAAACGACAAGATCGCCGGCGCACCCGTTCCACCACCGAGTGTGATGCCCGTGTAGCGATAAAACTCTTCTTCAATGACGAACTGAGCAGTGCGGTTTCCGCCGCCACCGCCAAATTCAGTCGGCCAACTCCAGGCAAACCAACGTTTCTCATTGACGGTATCGAAAAATTGTCGAATAAGAGGCCCCCAACCTTCGCCTCTCTTACCCGCCATATTTTCGGCACGCACGTCCTCGGTGAAGTGCTCCAATAAAAATATGCGTACTGTTGCGCGCAATTGCTCTTCTTCAGCGTTGAACAAGAAATTCATTGACGACCCTTTCGTAGACGAGAAAAACATAAACCGCTTGCCTTGATGGGCAACGGCAATTGAACAACTGATCGGAAAATTGAATCACAAAAATGACCTGCACCGTGTAAAAAACACGGGACAGGCCATAGTATTACCACCAGATGGAATTATTGCAGGGTTAGGTCGCTCAACCGACGGATACGCGCTATCGGAATAACGACCAAACCCACCAGGCGGCGCAACCCAGCATGAGCATGGCCGCCCAGACTCGTTGATCCGTTTTAACGAGATCTGGGCCAGGGCCGGGAACCCTTCCCGTCAGCATGGGGGATGCCATGTTGCGGAGCCGCAAAACACTAATTAAGGCGATCAGTGCAATGTGACTGATGACGGTCCAAAGATACAGCTCACCAAAAAATTCATGTGCGTTTTCAATAAATTTTCCACCAAGATCGTTATTGACCAAATAGCCCGACCCCACCAAGGGCAAGACTAATACCAAGAGACTCAACACGGCGATGGCCATCAGCAAGTTTTGTCCTTGCCTCCATGGCATTGCTTGGATACTGTCGGCCTTGCGCACATCGTTTAGCCAAGTACGTCCACCTGACAGCTTGCCAAAGAGCAACTTGAAGCGGACATGCTTGGGACCCACAACGCCCCACACGATTCGAAAGCCAAGCAATCCGAGCATGGTGTAACCCAAGGCCACATGCACGCCACGCAGACGTTCAAAGTCGGCCGTGAGGTACGCGCCCAAAAAAGAGAACGCGAACAGCCAGTGAAAGGTTCTCGTCGCAACATCGCTGACGCGTCGCGTCGAGACAGGGCTCTTAATGGGTGTCGCAACACTAATGCTTGGCTGATTCAAGGTGGTGCTCATTTCGGTATCCTCACAAACTTATCGTTGTAATTGCCTTCATCGGCAGTGGTGTGACAGGCCGCACAATTTGCGGCACTCTTTATGCTTGGACGCAACCACACCTCAGCCTCGATCTTGCGATGCTCACGTACAAACCAGGTGGCATTGGTGATTCGATCGTCTTGCGGCTCTTCACGGACTTTCTTATAAGTGCCGGCCAAGGGTTCAAGCCACCTAGAGATTTCCAAAACTTCAGCGGGTTCAAGCGAAGCGTCCACTCCGTAATGATTGTCCAAATTTCCCATTAGCCTGCGCCATGACGCCAAGGGCAACAATGCTGGTGGATAAGCGAGGTGGCACGAAGCACACTCAGTCCGATACTTATCAGAGATCGTCGCAGGCAGCAGATCTTTTGACCCGCCCGCTATGGCGACTGTTCCACTCACCGCAGTCAGCAGCAGCGTGCCTAGACCCAACATGAAGATTGCGCGCTTCATGGCTTGAGTGACAACAAAAAGGCGATGACGTCAGATTTCTCTGTAGGCGTGCACTCACGCGACAGCACATCCTTGCAGTTACGACGAAACCACTTATCCACCCGCGCTGAATCCGTTAGCGCAGCGGGATTCGCGCTGGGCGCCAACGGGTCTATGGGCTTGCCTGTGCTGGCGTGTTTGGTCACTTTAGTCGGCGCCTCACCATGGCAGGAGGCGCACGTCCACTTTGAGCCATGGGTTGCGTTAAAAAATAGACGCCCCGCCTCTGCGCTTCCGGTACGTCCAGCCGCAGCCTCAAAGCGTTGCAACTGCGCAGCAGGCGTTGTGTCTCCAGCGTACGCGGTTGCGGCGCTTACGGTTACGATAGCGATACAAAGGCGGTAGGCGATACGCTTGAACATGCAATGACTCCTAAATAGTTTTTCCATGGAGTCATGATGAATCATCACTGGTGTACCTTTACTGAACCATTCGTTCATATTCCGTTCATCTTGCTCAAGGCACAATAGCGCCATGCGCAACTTCGAAAATCTAAGATGAACAACGCCACAAGAACCAAGATCCGCCGAGGGCTGGCGATGACCGCGCTCTGGATAGCCGCGACTGCCCCCCTTTTACCGGCGACCGCTAGCTCCGGTGACCATCAGCGTGCCACCCAAGCGGTGGAATCTGGCGAAATCTTGTCTTTGCGAAAGATTCTTGAGCGCCTTGAGTCGTCACACCCTGGACAAGTGCTCGAGGTAGAGCTTGAGCAAAAAAAGGGCGTGTGGCTGTATGAGCTTAAAATCCTCAAAACAGGTGGCCGTTTACAAAAAATAAAAGTCGATGCCAAAACGGGCGCAATCATCTCTGATAAGGAACGCTAAGCAATGCGCCTATTAGTTGTAGAGGACGATTTGGCCCTGCAGCGTCAGCTGGTTGAAGCCCTCTCGGCGAACGGCTATGCGGTCGATATTGCCTCAGACGGACGCGAGGCTTTATATCTCGGCCAGGAACAAGAATACGACGCCGTGATTCTGGACGTGGGCCTGCCGCTCATGGATGGCATTTCGGTATTGCGTAAGTGGCGTGCGGAGCAACGCACGATGCCCGTGCTTATTCTGACGGCGCGTGATGACTGGCACGACAAGGTCTCAGGCATTGATGCTGGGGCTGATGACTATGTCACGAAGCCATTTCATCTGCAGGAGTTGCTCGCTCGCGTGCGCGCACTGATTCGTCGAGCAAGTGGTGTGGCCGACGCTACGCTGCGCTGCGGCAAGCTAGAACTTGATACGCGCACAAGCCGGGTATCTTGCGAGAATGAAGTGATTTCGCTAACGAGCCATGAATTCAAGATCTTGTCATACCTGATGCATCATCTTGATGAGGTGGTGTCACGGACTGACCTGACGGAACATATTTATGCGCAAGATTTTGATCGCGATTCCAACACGATTGAAGTCATGATTGGTCGCTTACGCAAAAAACTGCCAGAAGGATTGATACAGACGGTTCGCGGAATGGGCTACCGCATGAGCAAGGTCGACTGCTGAGCATGCCCAAGCATCTTTTTCAAGGCTGGGGTGGTTCGCTTATGCTGCGCCTATTCGGTGGGACAGCGCTATGGATAGCGATCGCGCTGGGCCTCACGACTTTCGCGCTCGACAGCCTTTTCAAGGATCAAGCGACACGACAGTTCGAGCAACAGTTACAGTCTTATCTGTATCAAATTGTCGCGTCACTCGAGCTCGATGCGCAAGGAAATCCAATCATCCCAAATACCGGTGGTGACCCCCGTTTCAATCGTCCTGAGTCTGGTCTCTATTGGCAAATTAACGATAACAACGGTGCAACGTTACTAAAATCTCGTTCGTTGTGGGATACAAAACTTAATGTCGCCAACGATAGGCTTTTGAAGGACGAGATACATTTTCATGCCCTCACAGGGCCGGCTGAACAGCACCTGTTGATTGCGGAACATAATCTCGTACTCCCCGACCCGTCAAACAAGCAGCTTAGGGTAATTGTTGGTTCTGAAACCAAGGAGCTCGCGCGAGCGATTGAGACCTGGCAGCATTCACTCGGACTCTTTGTCGGGATCCTATTTGTGAGTCTCGTGGTCGCCGCCATAGCGCAAGTCGCCTTTGGTCTTCAGCCCCTGCGCCAACTACAACAGTCTCTCAAAAAACTACGCGAAGGCGACAATGCTCGCATAATGGGAAAGTTCCCAACAGAGCTCAAACCGCTTATCGAAGACTTCAATGCAGTGATCGATGCAAATGGGAAAATTATCGAAAGGGCTCGCAATCAAGCGGGAGATCTTGCACATTCGATCAAAACCCCGATCTCAGTCATGATCAACGCGCTTCAGGCCGAGAGGTTGCGCAGCAGCGATAACGCAGCACTTATTGCCGCACTGGAAGAGCAACTGAAACAACTGCAACAACAAGTGCAATGGAGACTCAAGCGGGCGCGCATTGCCGCCAATGTAGGCGTGCCGCACAGCCGTACGTTAGTCGGTACAACGCTCAAGCAACTGACACGCGTCATGCAGAAAGTTCACGCTGATAGATCAATACACATCAACATGGGCGTGATGACAGATGAACTTTACTTCGCGGGCGAAGAACAAGACCTGCAGGAGATCGTTGGAAATCTTTTAGATAACGCTTTTAAATGGGCCGTTGCTACGGTTGCAATCCATGCCAGTTACACAGAGGGCAATGTCATCATCGTGATCGAGGATGATGGTCCTGGCTGCACGTCCCTGACGGACCACACGCATGTGCCGAGTCGTGGGGAGCGCGCAGACGAGTCAGTCCCCGGAAGCGGACTTGGGCTCAGCATCGTGCGTGACTTGGTTACGCTCTACGATGGTAAGCTTTCTTTTGAATCCAAATCGCCGCAGGGGTTACGTATTGTCACGACACTACCGGGTGGCGTGATCAACGCCTAACTTTCGGCTCGTGCAGCACGATTTTAGATTTAGATTTTTTTTGTATTG